>MNEF01000022.1 GCA_001917535.1 Candidatus Rokubacteria bacterium 13_1_40CM_69_27 | reverse complement strand
GAAGCGACCACTTGCGAACCATTGCGCCCTCCACTTCTCGTCGAGGGTTTCGAGCGGGTTCCGATGAAGAAGGGCTCACTCTACGGCGTAGCCAAGCGGCTGTCAACCGATCAAATCCGCGACCGTCATTGGCGATGCTCCTGCGCGTATCGATCGTCGGCGGGAGTGGTGACGGCCCGCGCCTGGCGGCCGCGCGCCAGGCTGCCATCCCACGCCGCGAACGCTATGAGCGCGGCGCTCGTGGCCAGCGAGAGCGTGAAGTGGGGGCCGATGGCCGCCAGCGACACCGCGATCAGCCCCAGGCGCTTGGGCCAGCTCAGGGGCCGGAACATGTGGCCGGCCACGGCGGCCGAGAGGCCCGCGATGCCGATCACCGCCGAGATGAAGCTGACGACGATGTCGACCAGTGGGCCCTGCAGGAGTAGCGCCGGCTGGTACACGAAGAGGAACGGCGCCAGGAAGCCGCCGATCGCGATGCGGGAGGCCTGCCAGCCGGTGGTCATCGGGTTGGCGCCGGCGATCTGAGCCCCGGCGAAGGCGGTCACGGCGACGGGGGGCGTCACGTCGGCCAGGACGGCGTAGTAGAAGACGAAGAGGTGGGCGGCCAGCAGGTCCACCCCGAGCTTCTGCAGCGCGGCCCCGCCCACGGCGACGGCCAGGATGTAAGCGGGCGTGGTCGGAATGCCGGTGCCCAGCACGGAGATGACGGCGAAGACGAGGAAGAGCGCGACGATGAGGTAGCCGCCCGAGAGGTTGATGATCGCGCTCGAGAAGGCCAGCGCGAAGCCGGTGCGACTCATGGCGGCCACGATGAGACCGGAGGCGGCGAGCACGCTAGCGACGATCACGCCCGAGCGCATGGCCTCGGTCATCGTGGCGAAGATCCGGCGCGGCGTCATCGGCTGCTCTCCGGCGAACCACGACACGACGACCGCCGTCAGCAGGCTGTAGAGCGCGGCCTTGGCCGGCGAGTACCCGGCATGGAGGAAGTAGATCACGGTGACGAACGGCGTGAACAGGAGCGCGCGGCGCAGCAGGCTCCGGAGCGGCGGCAGCTCCGTCTGCATCGTCCCCATGCCGTGCTTGAGCGCCTCCCAGTGGACGGTCGCCATGATGCCGGCGTAGTAGAGGATGGCGGGGAGGGCGGCGGCGACGATGATCCGGGCGTAGGGCACGCCGGTCAACTCGGACATGATGAAGGCGCCCGCGCCCATGATGGGGGGCATGAGGGGACCGCCGCAGGAGGCGGCGGCCTCGATGGCGCCGGCGATCTCGGGCCGGTAGCCGATCTTCTTCATGAGCGGGATCGTGAAGGTCCCGGTGGCGTAGCAGTCGGCGACCGAGGAGCCGCTGATGGTGCCGTAGAGGGCCGAGGAGACCACCGCCACCTTGGCGGGGCCGCCGCGGAAGCGGCCGGCCAGCGCGATCGAGATGTCCATGAAGAACTGGCCGACGCCCGAGTGGAGCATGACCACGGCGAAGAGGATGAAGATCATGAGGAGGTTCGACGAGATGCCGGTCAGCGTGCCCAGCACGCCCTCGTCGGCGTAGAGGAAGAACATCTCGATCAGCCGCGGATAGCTGTAGGCGCGGGGCGACTTCAGGAAGCCGGGGAGCCAGGGGGCCAGGATCAGGAACGCCATGAAGGCGAGCGTGGTGACGAAGAACCAGAAGCCGACGGCCCGACGCGAGGCCTCCAGCACGGCCAGGACGAGGAGCGTGCCGAGCACGACCTGGGGCAGCGTCACCGGGTGCACGCCCTCCCAGCGCTCGGTCAGGGCCTGGGCGTTGACGATCACCCAGATCGTCGGGACGAGCGAGGCGACGACCCACACGCCGTCCCCCACGCTCGGGCGTCGGGTGGGCGAGCGCGGGGTGGCCGGAAAGAGCAGGAAGGTCAGCGGGAGCAGGAACATGAGATGCGTCGCCCGCATCTCCCGCGGCTCCCAGACTCCTGCGTAGGCGGTCCAGATGTGGAACAGGGCGGCGGCGGCGGCGTAGGCCCCCACCGCCCAGCCCACGAGCCCGTCGAGCTTCCGCACGGGCTACCTGATCAGGCTCGCTTCCCGGTAGGCCCGCTCGGCGCCCGGATGGAGCGGCACGTTGGCCAGCTTCACGGCGTCCGGGGGGTTGAAGTCCTTGAACGCCGGATGGACCTTCCGCACGGCGTCGAGGTTGGTGAGCAGGATCTTCACGAAGTCGTGGACGGCGTCGGGCGGCACCGTGGCGTGGGCCACGATGGCGTTGGCCATGGCGATCGTCGGGATGTCGACGGTGTTGTTGACGACGTCCTTGTAGGCGCCCTTGGGCACCACGCCCCGAGCCAGGCCGAAGCCCTCGAGGTACTTCAAGAGGTCGTCGTCCATCGGAAGGATGCGCATCTTGCGGGCCAGCGAGGCCTCCTGCACGGCCGCCCCTGGCACGGCGAGGTTCGGCACCAGGATGTCCGCGTTGCGGTCGCGGTACTGGGTCACCAGGTCCGTGTAGGAGACGAAGATCACCTTGCCGCCCCGGGTGCGCACGTCGTTGTACGTGGTCTTGTAGAACTCGAAGATCTTGCGCATCACCCACTCGTCGGAGCCCCCCGGCGGGGTGGTGCCGATCTTGATGGGCATCTTCTTGTCGAAGATCTCGCGGATGGACCGGGCGGCGAAATCGTCGGCGACGCAGAACTGGACGTGCACGTAGCCCAGGCCGTTCATCACCAGCCGCATGTCGGAGTGCCTGTCCTTGTAAGGATCCTGGCCGTTGTAGGAGGCGGCGATGAACGGCGGCAGCCCCCAGGCGATCTCGGTCTCGCCTTGCTGCAGCTTGGTCATGTTCTGGATGCCGGCGCCCGGCACGATCTTGATGTTGAAGCTGGCGTCCTTGCTCTTGATCAGCTCGACGAACCCGCCGGCCTGGGCGTACCAGCCGCCGCCGAGCTGGCCGGCCGTCCAGGTGAGGTTCCGCTGCTCGGCCGCGACGGGCCACGCCCCGAGTCCCGCGGCGAAGGCGAGGATGAGAACGGTCAAGCGTCGCATGGCTCCCTCCTTGATCAACGGCGCATTCATTCCGTGAGCGCCCTCATGCCCTACTCGGCGTCGGGCCCGCGATCGTGGGCCAGGGCGCCCCGCCGGAACCGGCCCGGATCGAAGAGCGCCAGGTCCATCGGCGGCTTGCCGTCCAGCAGCCACTCGGCGACGACGCGCCCGGTGGCGGGGGAGTGCTGGAAGCCGTGGCCGCCGAAGCCGACGGCCAGAAAGACGCCTTCCAGGCCCGGTGCCGGACCGATGATCGCGTGATCGTCCGGCGTCAGCGGGCGGAGGCCCGCCCAGCCACCGGCGATCCGCGCCTTCTCGAGGATCGGCAACCGGTGCAGCGCCTTCTGCACGGCCTCCTCCACCATGCCCCAGTCCACCGGAGCCACCAGATCCTCGCCGATGTCCTGGACGTCGCCCGGGCTCAGCAGCACCTGCTCGAGCTCCTTGCGGAAGTAGAAGCCGCTGGCGCGGTCGTTGGTGAGCGGCACCGGCCCGGGAATCTCGGGGAAGGGCTCGGTGAAGAAGATGTGGCGCCGGCGCGGATGCACGGGAAGATCGAGACCGACCAGACGCCCGACGCGCGCGGCGGCGGGGCCGGCCGCGTTGATCACGAGCGGAGCCGCCACCGCGCCCCGGGACGTCCGCAGGCCCTGCACGCGCCCGCGCTCGACCTCGATGGCGGTCACCTCCGCGCCCTCGACGATCCGCGCGCCCAGCTCCCGGGCCCGCCGGGCGAACCCGGCCGTCACCTCGGCGGGGCCGGCCAGCCCATCGTTTGGTCCCCAGACGGCGGCGATCAGATCGTCCACGCGGAGCGCGGGGACGAGCTCCCGGGCCTCGGCGGGGGTGATCACCCGCACGTCGACGCCCAGGCGCCGCTGCAGGGCGATGCGCTCCTCGAACCCCCGGAGGTCAGCCGCCTCGGAGACGAGGAAGAGATAGCCGATCTTCCTATAGCCGGGGTCGACGCCGAACTCCTCCCGGAAGCGCTCGAAGACCCCGATGCTCTCGAGCGAGAAGCGGATCTCGGTCTCGGTGGGGAACTGGGCGCGGATGCCGCCGGCCGCCTTGCTGGTGGTCCCCGAGCCGACCGCCTCGCGCTCCAGGAGGAGCACGTCGCGCAGGCCCCGCCGGGCGAGATGGTAGGCGATGCTGCAACCGACCACGCCGCCGCCGATGACGACCGCATTCGCCGTCCGGGGCAGGTCCATGCGTTGTGCGCGGATGCTAGCCGAGCGACGCCGCTCGGTCAACGCGAGTCAGGAGCGGTGATGAGGAAATCACGTCGCTTGCCGCGCAGGTTCGGCGGGGAGTGGGTCACTCACTGCCCGGATTGTGGAGAAATTTCCCAGATCGGGGCGGCCCGCAGTTTTTTCTTGGCACCACGAGATGTAGTTGCTAGAGTGACGACCGGCTCAACATCTTGGGAGGGAACCACGGTCGGGTCAGCGCCGCACGCCATCAGCCCACAGGCCAGGTTCACCGTCCCCCGCTGCCAGCCGGCCCTCTACGACTACCTGAGGCGCTTCCAGCCGATCGGCACAGCCGAGTGCTGGTCGGAGGGCGCCGAGGCGAAGCTCCCGATCGTGCTCCGGGATCGGCCGGAGCGCGGGTCGGGCGTGCGCATGCGTGACCGCGCGGCGCGCTCGCGTCCCCCGGGGTCGTCCGATGACGGCCCTCCGAACTATCCACCCAGTGCGCGACGGAGAGGAGGCGAACGTAATGCAGGACGCCGAGATACTGGAGGACCGGCAGCGGATCGATCGGTGGCTGGAGGAGAGCCAGTACCTGACGGGTCGGCTCATTCCCGGGTTTCTCGACGACCGGGACCGGCTCAAGGGCAAGCTGCAGAACATCGAACAGGATTGTGAGCGGCTCCGCACCGAGATCGGCGAGTTGCGCAAGGAGATGAGCCGGCTGCAAGGCGAAGTGCAGTTCTACCAGAGTGAGCACGCGGCGGCCGCTGAGGCCTTCGCGGGCATCATGGAGCAGTTGAGCCATCTGCAGAAGCCGGTGAGCGACCTCTATCGCCGGTTTCAGTCCGCCCACCCGACGAGCGAACTGCCCGTGTAAGTCCCCGCGCCACCTGAGCGTCCGAGCGGCGACCGCCGCTCGGACGCTCGGCCGAGCGGCCTGGGAAAACGGCGGGCGCGTCAGGGCTTCGACAAAAAACCGTCGGCGCTGTCCAACTTGGCCCGGCGACGTGACAAAAAGTCCTCGGCCACGCCGTCGCCCCTCAAAAAATCAAGCGTTTGCGGCCCGCCGACACGGCCAGAACCTTGCTTATCCGAAGGGGACCGATTTCGTCCGGGGAGGTGGGTGGAATGCTAGAGCAGATGATCACCAGGGTGCCGGAGCGGTGGCGGGAGGTGGCGGAGTTGCTCGCCGCGCCGATCATTTGGATCCCTCGCCTGCAGCGGATGCTGCTCGACTTCTTCCTCGATTCCTCCTCGGGGTGGATTACTGCGGCCAAGCTCTTTTTCCTGCTGTTTCCCGTCCTGCTCGGCATCGCCGCGATCTGGTGTACGCAGCTTTCCATCTACACCCTGCCGTTCCGGTCCCGGCGGATCGCCTTCGTCTCCACCATGCTGGTGACCTGGTGGGATGGCGCGCGCGCGGTCTGGCTCTACTGGGTCGGTATGTTCCGGATGGCCGCCGTGGTGGCCGGCTGGGTCTTCTCGCTCACCCGGATGGCGGTCAAGATGATCCTGGAGGCCCTGCATCAGGTGATCCTGATCCCCTTCACGGTCACGGGCCGGATGACCAGCGAGTACTTCCAGCCCGGGGTGCCCTGGATCGCCTTCGTCATGCTGGTGTTCTGGTGCATGCTGGAGACCACGATCTTCACCTACACGCTCTTCCCCACCGTGTCGGAGGTTCTGTCCGACATGGTCGGCGCCGAGCAGATCCCGCGCTTGGCCGGGCCCGTCCTGTGGTTCTTCCTGTTCCTGCTGATCATGGGCAGCTTCGCCTGCGTCCAGGCCCTGGTCGAGGCGGTCCAGAAGCGGGAGTTCAAGTTCATCGTCCAGATCGTCCTGGTCGAGCTGTTCGTCATGATCTTCGAGGTGATGTTCCTCTATCGCGAGCTGGTCGACGCCATCACGCCCTGGATCGCCCAGCAGACGGGCGACAAGTTCCGCCCTGGGATCGGGTTCACGCTGAGCCTGGCCACCTTCGGGTGGGTCGGCGTGCGGGGCATGACGTGGTTCCTGTTCGGGCGGTACGGGACGCCGCCGCTGCTGGCCTTCATCTCCCGGCAGCCGATGGAGGGCACCGAAGGCCGGGCGATGGCGCGGGACCTGCCCAAAACGGCCACGGCCTGGTGGCGGGCGCCGCTCGAGGACTTCAAGCGCGAGGTCGGCTGGCTGCACGAGAAGAGTGATGAGCTGCTCGAGTACCTGGCCCTGCCTGTCATTCATCTCATCGCGGCGGCCCTCAATTTCGCCCTGGTGGTGCTGACAGGCCACCCGCTCTTCAGCCTGCCGTTCCGGGGTCTCAAGGAAGTAATGGAGACGCGTGAGGCCCTGGCCGGCATGCAGCAGCTCCAGCCGCGTAAGCAGGGGAACGTATGACGCCGCGGCTTCGCCTGGTCGCCGCGGCGCTGGCCGCGGGCGTCGTCCTGTCCGCGGCCGCCCCCCTGGCCGCGCAGACGACCGAGGGGAAGCCGCGGGAGACGCTCTTCATCGGCGTCGACACCAGCGGCTCGTTCCGGCAGGAGTACGACAATGCCATGAGCTTCCTCGCCTACTACCTCTACGGCCATCTCAACGGACTGGGGGGGCTCAGCAAGCCGCGGAGCCTGTTCGTGGCGGCCATCGGGGGCCGGGACACCAGCGAGCCCAAGGCCTTTCGGCCCATCCACGACTTCCAGGGCAAGGACATCGCCCAGATCGAGGCGGATCTGCGGAAGTGGTTCGTCCCCTCCGACTCGCTCACCGACTTCAACCCCTTCTTCGCCCAGGTGTCCCGGATCGCCAAGGAGCGCAACCTGGTCCTGAGCG
Organism: Candidatus Rokubacteria bacterium 13_1_40CM_69_27; assembly: GCA_001917535.1. Lineage (GTDB taxonomy): Bacteria > Methylomirabilota > Methylomirabilia > Rokubacteriales > CSP1-6 > MNEF01. The sequence continues at coordinate 35,019 of MNEF01000022.1, read as the reverse complement.
CCATCACGGTGATGATGGTCACTGACGGCATTCCCGACGTTGGCCAGCGCACCAAGGACGACCCGATGGCCCTGTACCGGCAGATCGATCTCCGGCCGCTGGAGTACCTCTCCAAGAACATCACGGTGCGCCTGGCCTACGCGAGCCCCAAGGTCGGCGACAACTGGCGGAAGTACGTCCCCCGGCAGCGGGTCAGGCTGTGGGCGACCGAGATGGAAGTGATGCAGGGCTGGCGGCGGCAGCTCACGGTGGGGGCGGCGCCGGCCCAACAGACGCGCCTGTGGAAGTGGGTGCGGGACAACGTCGACTTCCGCGTGCGGTCGCGCGGGCTCTGAGCCCAAGACACGACGAAGGGGTTAGCCGCTAGCCGCGACTAACCCCTTCAGTCTGTCCAGGGGCGGCCCGCCCTACTTGGCCTTGGCCGCCCAGTCGGGCCGGTACTCGATCCCCAGCGACTTCATCTCGTGGAGCTTCTCGCCCCAGAACGCCTTCTGCTTTTCGAGCCCGCGCCGCTCGGTGACCTTGTCCCACTCCTTGGCGGCGGTGTCGAGAGCGTCCTTGGGCGACTTCCGCTTGGCCAGCGCTTCGGTGATCTCGAAGGAGAGCTTCCGCTGGTACTCGTCGGCGGCGGGGATGACCGGGTCGGGGACGAGGAACGGGAAGCTCTGCTCGATCGCGTCGAGATACTTGTCGGCGTCCGGGAACAACTTGCGGAACTTCTCGGAGCGGAGGTGGGACACGCGCCACGGATCCATGATCGTCTTGGCGTCCATCACGATCTTGAGGCTCTGCTCGGGAAGCGAGATGAACTCGAGCACCTTCATGGTGGCCTCTTTCTTCTTGGAGTACTTCGAGACCGCCATGCCGCGGCCCGGCGTGATGGGCGGCCGATGGACGATCTTGCCGTCGATCTCGGCCCCCGGGACGATGCCGAACCCGGCCTTGCCCACGATCACCGACTCGGCCGGGTTGCCCACGCGCTTGCCGGTGCTCGTCCAGGAGCAGAGCATCGGCACCTCGCCCTTGACCAGCATCGTCTTGGGCTCCTCGGACTCGAAGAGGAGCACGCCCGGCGGGTAGTAGGGCATCGTCCGCACCATCTCCTCGAGCGCGCGGAGACCGGCCGCCGTGTTGATGAGCGGCTTCATGGTCGCGTCGAAGTAGTTGCCGCCGTAAGCGAAGAACCGTTCCCGCCACCAGTGGTACGAATAGCCGCTGCCGCTGGGCTTGTAGGAGGCGCCGGCGCCGAAGAGCTTGTTCGGGCTCCCGTCCCAGCCCCAGCCGTGGAAGAACTCTGCCGCGTCGTCCCACTGCTTCCACGTCTTCGGCGGCTTGAGGTCATAGCCGTACTTGGCCTTGAACTTCTTCTGGTTGTCCGGCCGCTCGAAGGCGACCTTGTTCCAGTACATGATGTGGATGTCGCCGTCGTACGGCATGCTGACGAGCTTGCCGTTGTAGCGGAGCATCACCTTCCTGAACACGTCCACGATGTCGTCGAGGTGGAAGTTGAGCTTCATCTTCTCGATCCAGGGATCGAGCGGCTCGAAGTGGCGGCCGTAGTCGGGCATGTTCGACGGCCCGAACATGATCAGGTCCCACGGGCTCGAGCCGCTGTTGAACTCGAGCAGCGTCTTGGCCACGAAGGCGTCGGCGGGAATGACCTCGGTCTCGAGCTTGACGCCGAGCGTGTCGTAGAGGTCCTTCTCGACGAGCGTGAGCGAGTACTTCACGTACTCGGCGTTCACCACGGCGCGGATGGTGGTGCCCTCGTAGGGGCGCGCGCCCGGGGCGCGATCCGGAACCGCGAGCCATCCGAACGTGATGAGAGCGGCGAGCAGGATCGCGACGCACGTGGCGGGCCGGAAGCGTTTCATGGGGGCCTCCCTTTTCATCGAAGACGCCTATCCCTTCGTCCCGCCCAGCGCCAGCCCCTTCACCAGGTAGCGCTGGAGGAAGAAGGCCACCGCGAAGGCCGGCAGGACCCCGAGCACCACCGAGGCTGACGCCTCGCCGTAGAACTGGTCGGTTCCGCCGGTGGTGAACGACGTCACCAGCACCATCATCGTTTTCGTCTCGATCCCCGTCAGCACGATCGCGAACAGGAACTCGTTCCAGGTGGCGATGAACGCGAAGAGCGCCACCACCGCCAGCCCCGGCGCGATGATGGGGATCACCACCCGGACCAGCGCGCGCAGGCGGGAGCAGCCGTCGATGAGCGCCGCCTCCTCGATCTCGACCGGAAAATCGCGCAGGAATCCGATCAGCAGCCACACCGCGAAGGGGATGTAGACCACCGTGTAGAGGGCCACCAGGCCCAGGTAGGTGTTGGTGAGGCCGAGCAGCTTGTACATGAGGTAGACGGGGATGATCAGGGCGATGGCCGGCAGCATTCGCAGGACGAGGAGCAGCGTGCTGAGGAAGCCGCCGCCGAACCGCCAGCGCGCGATGCTGTAGGCCGTTGGCAGGCTGACCACCAGCGCGGCGAACATGCTGAGCGAGGAGATCACGAGGCTGTTGGTGAAGTAGCGCGCGCCGCTCGAGTGGGTGAAGAGCCGCCCGTAGTGCGTCAGCGACGGCTCGGACGGGATCCAGACAGGGGGATACGCGAAGAAGTCCTCGTTGCCCTTGAGCGAGGTGGTGACGATCCAGAAGAAGGGCCCGAGGAAGAAGGCGAGGGCCAGGGCCAGGCCCAGGTACGTGAGGAGGCCCGCGAGCCTGCGCTGGACCCGGTGCCGGTTCACCCGGCGGACCGTCACCAGCGGGGTCGCCGTCGCGACGGTGCTCACGCCGCTCTCGCCTCCCGGTGACGGGAGATCCACATGAAGACCAGCGTGAGGGCCAGCACTCCGAGGACGATCACGTAGGAGAGCGCCGCCGCGTAGCTCATCCGGAAGTCCTTGAAGCCGACCAGATAGGTGTTGAAGGCCACCGTCTCCGTGCTGCCGCCGGGGCCGCCGAAGGTGAGGATGAAGATGAGACCGAAGATCTTGGTCAGGTCGATCATCCGGATCATGACGCCCACCGCCATCGTGAACTTCAGGAGCGGCAGCGTGACGAACCAGAAGCTCTGCCAGGCGTTGGCGCCGTCCGCCTTCGCCGCCTGGTACAGCTCCTGGGGAATCGACTGCAGCCCCGCCAGGAGCACGAGCATCATGAACGGGGTGTTGTGCCAGATCTCGACCAGCACCACGGCCACGATGGACAGGAACGGCGTGGCGAACCAGTCGAAGTAGACGTCGATGATTCCGAGCTGGCGGCCGAGGTTGTTGATCGCGCCGAACTTGACGCCGAACATCATCCGCCACGCCATCGCCGCCATCACGGGCGAGACCATCGCGGGGATGGCGAGGAGCGCCGTCACGATCGGCCGCCCGTGGATCACCCGGCTCAGGAGGAGCGCGATCAGGAGTCCCAGCAGGAGTTCCAGCGCCAGCGAGGGCACGATGATGACGGCCGTGTTCCAGATCGACCCCAGGAAGCGCTCGTCCCGCAGCAGCGCCTCCGTGTAGTTCCGGAGGCCGACGAACTCGGCGTCAGGGCCGACCGCGAGGTCGAAGTTCAGCAGCGAGAGGTAGAACGAGTATCCGAGCGGGAAGACGATGATGAGGGTGATCAGGAAGAGCGAGGGCGAGGCGAACGCCAGCGGCTCCCACTGCTTGCGCTTCAGGGCCAAGGCGGATCCCCGCATGAACCTCCCTCGGGGCGGCTTCGGGCCTCGCTCGGACGGTGCCCGGAGCAGACCACACGCGCCCGAGACCTGTCAAGCAAGGCCCCGGTCCTCACGCCGTCCAGGCGTACGTGCGCGCGGCCTTCTCGTTCAGCTCGGTCCCCCATCCTGGAGCGGTGGGGATCTTCATGTGGCCATCCGTGATCTCCGGCAGCGCCGTGAAGAGCTCGTCGCGGACGGGGACCGCGTCGGGATCGCTCTCCATAATCTGCACGTTCGAGAGGGAGGCGCAGAGGTTCAGGCTCTGGAACGTGCTGAGGTGGCCGTTGTAGTTGTGGGGCGCCATGTTGAGCTCGTACGTCTCGGCGAGGTCGGCGACCTTCCGGGCCGCCGAGAAGCCCTGCCACTGGACGTCCACCATGACGACGTCCATCGCCTGCAGATCGAAGTACGGCCGCTACTGCCGCACCGTGAGGAGCTGCTCGCCGGAGCAGATCGGCGTGCGCGCGGCCGCCCGGAGCTGGGCCAGGGCCCGCGGATCCTGGTTGTCGATCTCGAGCCAGTAGAGCCGGTAGGGCTCGAGCTCGCGGGCCAGGCGGAGCGCTTCGGTAGGCTTGAAGTTGACGTTGACGTCCAGGCAGATGTCGATATCGGGGCCGACCGCCTCCCGCATGGTGGCGATCTGAGCCACCGCCTGCTTGATGATGTCGCGCGTGGCCAGCTGGTCGTGGGGCCCGGTGCGGCCCTGGGTGATGCGGCGGGAGGGCTCGCCCGGCCAGATGATGTTCGTCTTGAACGCGGTGTAGCCGCGGGCGGCGACCTGCCCGGCCGCGTCGGCCAGGTCGGCCATCGTCCGGAGCGGCTTGACGCCGAAGAGCTTCCAGTTCTCGACGCGGTAGGTGGCGCAGTGCGACCAGTACACCCGCTGCGTCTCGCGGTGTGGCCCGCCCTGAAGCCGCCACACCGGCACGCCCAGCGCCTTGGCGGCGATGTCCCAGAGCGCCAGCTCGAGTCCGGCGATGGCCATCTGGGTCGCCCCGTAGGCCGCCTGGCGCGCGTACCGATAGAGATCGACGCAGTGTTTCTCGACCGCCGTGGGATCCCGGCCGACGATGCGCTGGCCGAGGTCCTGCACGAGGCCGATGAGGCCGCGGGTGATGCCGTCGCACCCGAACTCGCTGTACCCCGTCACGCCCTCGTCGGTGCGGATCGCGCAGAAGAGCCACGGGCGCGTCGGCTTGAAGCCGGTGTCGACGGCGAACGTCTCGATCTGAGTGATCTTCACGCGGACCTCCGGTGGTGCCGGGAGAACATCACACGCGTCCCGGACGTGTCAAGGTGCCCGGCCGGGCGCCGGGCGATGTATGTTACGATGTATCCGTCATGGCCCGCATGATCCGCAAGCAAGTGTACATCGTGGCTCACCATGACCGCTCGCTCAAGGAGCACGCCCGTCGGTACGGCGTCACCGAGGCCGAGCTGATTCGTCGAAGCCTCGACCGGCTCACCGAGAGCGCCGGCCCCGCGCCGGATCCGACCGCGTGGCAGGCGGTCGTGCAGTACGTCGCGCGGCGGCGGAAGCCGGCCAGCCGGGTCGCGAAGCGGCGCTGGACGCGGGACCGGCTCCATGATCGCTGACATCCTCGTCGACACCAACGTGCTGGTGTACGCCTACGACGGCCGCGAGCCGCGCAAACAGGCCCGGGCGCTCGAAACGCTCGGGTCTCTGGTCGCGACCGGCCGCGGCGCCCTCTCCGCGCAGGTGCTGGGCGAGTGGTACCGGGCCGTCACCGGCAAGCTGCGTCCGGTGCTGAGCGCAACCGATGCCGCCTCACAGGCGGCCGCGTTGCTGCGCGCGTGGCGAGTCCTCCCGGTGACGTCCCTCGTGGTCCTCGAGGCCACCCGGGGCGCCCGGGACCACCGCCTGGCCTACTGGGACGCCCAGATCTGGGCGACGGCTCGTCTCAACCAAGTCCCTCTGGTGCTCAGCGAAGACTTCCCCGACGGGCGAGTCCTCGAAGGCGTGCGCTTCTGCGATCCGTTCGCGCGATCGTTCACGCCCGCGGCCCTGGGAATCTGAGGACGTCCAGCCACGGGGCTGCGCCGAGCCGGTGATCTGGACGATCGGGCACGCCACGCGGGCGCTCGACGAGCTCGTCGAGCTGCTGCGCGCCCACGGCGTGACGCAGCTCGTGGACGTCCGGACCATCCCGCGCTCCCGGCGCAATCCGCAGTTCAACCGGGAGACGCTTCCGGAGAGTCTCGGCGCCGGCGGCATCACCTACGCGCACATGCCGGGGCTGGGCGGGCTGCGTCGGCCGCGCCCCGATTCGGTCAACGCGGGGTGGCGGAACCAAGGCTTTCGGGGCTTCGCCGACTACATGCAGACACCCGAGTTCGCGAAGAACCTGGAAGCGCTCGTCGCCCTGAGCCGACGCCGGCCCACCGCCATCATGTGCGCGGAGACGGTGCCCTGGCGCTGCCACCGCTCCCTCGTCGCCGACGCGCTGACGGTGCGCGGCATTCCCGTCGAGCACATCGTGAGCACCGGGGGGGCCGCGCCCCACGCGCTCACGCCCTGGGCGCGGGTGGAGGGCACGACCCTCACGTATCCGGCGAGCGGTCGCTCGTCGGCCTAGCGCTCAGGGCGCCGCTCGCCCTAGCGCGCGCCAGTGCTCCTCGAGATGACGGTGAGCGATCGCCGCGTTGGCGGGATCGAGCCACCTGACCTGCCCGAGCCGCCCCCGCGCCGCCGTGAGGTGCGCCAGATCGACCGCGCCCGTCTCGTCGTGATGGGGCAGGTGGCGCACCTTCCGCCCATCCGCCCCCGTCTCCACGACTGCGAAGGCCGAGTCGGGCAGGCGCGAGATCCGCGCCGCGGTCCACGGCTCGGCGGCGACCGGGGACGGGACCAACATGAGCAGCAGCAGTGCTGCCGCCCGAACCACCATCGATCGTCACCTCCGTCTCCAGTATCGCGGCCGTGCGCCGGGCAGCAATGCCCAAAGAACGATACGCGCCTGCCCCTTTCCTTTGGCCGTCACCCTGGAGTACAAGTTGGACCCGGCGACTCCGCCGGGAGGAGACCACCGACGTGGCCGGACTGCTGACCGTTACCGAGCCCCCGGCGCCCGCCGCCGCCACGCGCAGCCGGATGCTCTTCGTGGATGCGCTGCGCGGCGTCGCGCTGATCCTGATGGTGATCAACCACACGTCGCGCTGGTGGATGGACGTCTCCATGGGCTGGGGGCGCTATTACCTGGTCTACGGATCGGTGACGCTGCCGGCGGCGATCTTCCTGTTCCTGGTCGGCTTCTGCCTGCCCATCTCCTTCAGCCACCTGACCGCCGCCGAGCGCTCGGCCCGCTGGCCGGTCCTCCGCAAGTACGTCGGCCGGGGCCTGGTGATCGTCCTGAACGGCCTTCTCCTGAATCTCCTCGTCTTCCCCGAAGATCCGCTCTGGAGCGGCGGCGTGTTACAGACGATCGGCCTCAGCATCATCGTGCTGGCGCCGGCCCTCTGGCTCGATCGCTCCCCGGCGGCGCGCTACGGCCTGCTCGTGACGGCCGCGCTGTTCTACCTCTCATTCGTCTGGACGTACGCCGACCTCAGCGCGTGGCTCACCCACCATCCGCTGGTCGCCCAGATCTGGTTCCTCGACTTCGCGCCGTGGCCGTGGATCAGCATGGCGCTGATCGGGCTCGTCGCCGGCTGGCGGTGGCTGGAGGCGCGCGCGCGCGGCGAGCAGGACGAGCGGCGGTATTTCCTGATCATCGGCCTGGTGGGCCTCGCCTGCGTCGTCACCTACTTCGCCTACGACTGGTGGCTGCAGACGAGCCCGCGCGTGTCGTTCAAGCGCGATTTCCTCCTCAACCGTCACTGGATCCCCCGAGGCGCCACGAACCTCTGGGTGCTGGGCATGCTGGGCGGCCTGCTGGCGGCGACGTACTGGCTGATGGAGGTGAAGAAGCGCCGGCTGGCGTGGCTGGTGGTCCTCGGCCAGACCGCGCTGATGCTCTACTTCGTCCATCAGCTCATCGTGCTGACTCTGATGAATCAGTATCTGGGCCTGCGCTTCAACCACTGGGGGCTCTACTGGCTGGCCAACGCCGTCCTGATGGTCGCGCTGGTGTACCTCGGCCAGGCCTGGCTGGAGGTCAAGCGCGTCGCTCGCCGTCTTCGGCGGTGACGGCAGGAGGAGGAAACGATGGCACGGCTCGAGGGCAAGGTGGCGATGGTGACGGGCAGCGGCGGCGAACGCGGCTTCGGGCGCGTGATCGCCCGCCGTCTGGCGGCCGAGGGCGCCGATCTCGTGCTGACCGACGTCGAGCCGACGGGCGTCAGGGCGGTACCGGCGAAAGCGGCGAGCGGGTGGGGCGGCCTCCCGGCCGTGGCCGCCGAGGTCAAAGGCGAGGGCCGCCGCGCCCTCACCGCGCTCGCCGACGTGCGATCGGCCGCGCGGTGGAGACCGTCGTCAAGCGCGCGCTCCAGGAGCTCGGCCGCATCGACATCCTCGTCAACAACGCCGGCGCGCCGGCCGGCATCGACCGGGCGCCGGTGGTCGAGCTGAGCGAGGAGGTGTGGGGTGATCGTGCCCCGCGCTTAGGACGCTGCCGCGGCGCCGGGGAGCTGCCTCCAGAGGGCGGCGAGACGGTCCAGCGCCGGTCTCGAGAGCGGACCCTTCGCGACGCAGGCGGCCGCGTACTCGAGATGCTCCAGGCTCGAGTATCCGAGCAACACCGTGGAGATGCCGTCGGTGCCCACGGCCAGGCGCAGCGACGCCTCCACGAGGCTCTCCACGTGTCCTTCCCGCACGAGCGCGCCGAGCATCTGTGCGCGCCGGACGTCGCTGGCGTAGTCGGGCCCCGAGGCGATCGGCTCCACCTTGGGCGCGGCGATCGGGTGGCGGGCGGGGGAGCCGCTCAGCGCGCCGGCCGCGGCTACGCGGATGGCGATCACCCCCATCCCCTGCGCCTTCGTGCGCCGGAGGAGCCCGCGGAAGTCCTGGGCCGGGAACCCCGCGGGCACCTCCACGCCGGCGCTGGGATTGAGCAGGTTGTAGCAGACCTGCGCCGTGTCCAGCACGCCCGCGTCGATCACGCGGTGCAAGGCCTCGGTCTCCCCGAGCGCGGTGATGCCGTAGAAGCGGATCTTGCCCTGCTGCCGGAGCTTGTCGAGCGCGGGGACGACGGCGTCCAGCAGCATCCGCAGGCCGACGTCGCTGTCACGGCGCTCGAGCACGATGCGATTGTGGAGCTGCAGGAGATCGAGCTCCTCGAGCCCGAGCCGCCAGAGACTCGCGTCCAGCGAGCCAGCGATGGCGTCGGCGACGTTCCCGGGTGGGCCGGGATCCAGACGGAACTTGGTGCCCACGTACACGGGAGCCTTCACGGCCTTGAGCGCCTGGCCCAGGTGACGCTCCGAGAGCCCGTCGCCGTACGAGGGGGCGGTGTCGAAGTAGTTGATGCCGAGCTCGACCGCCCGCGCGACGGCGCGCTCCCGTTCCGCGGGCGCGCCGCGAACCATGAGCCCGCCGACGTTGCCGCAGCCGAAGCCCAGCGCCGAGACCTTGAGGCCCGTCTTTCCGAACGTGCGATAGTCCATCGCCATCGTCCCTAAGGCCGGAGCAGACCGATCTCGCGCAGGTAGCGCCGCACGCCCGGGTGAAGCAGCTCCAGGCGCGGTGCCGCCGCTACCGTGTTGGCCGCCGTCGTCTCGCGCGCCTGGGGCAGACGCGCGGCCAGCGCCGCCTCGCCGCGATGGAGCGCCCGGGCGAGCCGGTAGGCAAGCTCGTCCGGCAGCGTCGGGCGCGCCATGATGAAGCTCCACGATCCCACCGACACGACCGGCGCATCCTGACCCGGATAGGAGCCGGCCGGGACCGTCATCACCTTGAGGAAGGGATGCTTGGCCTGGATGCGCTTGATGCCGTCCGCGTCCGGTGCGATGAAGCGCCCGCCGGCGGGACCGCGCGCGACCAGCGCGAACCCCGGCCAGCCGACGCCGGCGCCCCAGAGCGCGGCGACGCGCCCCTCCATCACCAGCTTCGGTCCGTCGGCCGCCTGGTCCAGGAGCACCGCCTGGAAGTCCCGCTGCTGGTCGAGACCGAGCCCGTCCAGGACGTACCGCGCGAGGACGACGAGTCCCGAGCCGCGGGCGCCGAAGGCGACCGGCTGGCCCTTGAGGTCGCCGATCGTCCGCGCCGGCGAGTCGCCCCGGACGACGAACATGCCCGGCGAGGAGTACATGGCGGCGAGGATCAGGAGGTTCGCGGGCGGCCGCCCGATGCCGCTGAGGGCCTCGTGGGCCACCTCGCCCTGCACGAGGGCGAGGTCGAGCTGCCCGGCCTCCAGGAGCGGCACGTTCTCGGTGCTGCCCTTGGTGTGGCGCGTCTGGACGTCCAGCGTGGGGTCGATCTCATTGACGCTCGCGGCCACGGCGTTGCCGTACACGGGAAAGCCGCCGCCCGGCGTGGCGGTCCCGAGGCTGACGACGTCCTGGTGGGCCTGAGCGGCAGGGGCGCTCACCTCGCGTACCGTATCACACCACGCCGCCACCGGGCTCGTCAGCAGCGCGAGGGCGACAAGCGCGAGGGCCGTCATGCGAGCGTCATCGTCAGGGCCTCGTAGCGCCGGTTCCGGATGTGCCCGGTCAGGCCCCACGACTCCGCGAACCTGATCGCCTCCTCGAACTCCGCCTGCGTGTACGGCTCGAAGAACAGCAGCTCGCCCAGGCCGAAGGTGCTGTAGTCGTGGTCGCCGCGCAGCTCCGGCGGCACGTTGCGCGCCCACAGGTGCAGATGTTTGCCGGGATGGGCCCGCAGCTCGTCGTCGGCCCGCCGGAGCGCGCGGAAGTACGCGGCGAGGATGCTTGGCTCGAGCCGCTCATGAACCCAGAAGAGCGTCTTGAACTCCGCCAGCGCCAGCTTGCGCAGCCCGCGCATCTCGGCGATCGGGATCTCGGGGTCCAGCAGCGTGGCGGCCTCGAGCTCGCCGGATAGCAACCCCAGGAGGCGGCGTCCCGGCCCGCCGTAGTTGTGGATGACGATCTGATCGCGGGGCAGGACCTTCTCCAGCGTCTGCAGCGTGGTGAAGTGGCTGCCGGCCATGATGCCCACGCCCACCGGCACGCCGCGCAGATCGCTGAGCCGCGCGCGCGCGGATCCCGGCCCCACGTAGATGCCAAAGCGCGCCACGCCGTACACGTCGGGCACGAACTTGCCCATGCCGGCCCCGGCGTTGCAGACGCTTCCCCAGTGACACGCGGAGTTGGCGACCAGGGTGCCCTCGACGAAGGGCGTGTCTTGGGGCCGGGTCTTGTAGGCGTCGCCCCGGTGCCCGCTCACGCGGTGCATGACGTCGTCGAGCAGCTCGGGCTCGAGCCCCTCGGCCTCGAAGTAGCCTTCCTGCAGCGCGATCCACTCCTGGAGCCGCATGAAATGTGGAACGATCTTGACCCGCGTGCGTTCGGCCTGACGTGTCATGGCGTGCCCTCCTGAGCCGGGAGCGCCGGCGCTAGTTCCGCGGCCTCGGCAGACCGATGACCGTCCCCTCCCGGCGGGAGTCGGCGCCACCGTACTGCTTGCCGGTCTGCAGATCGATCACCACCGCCTGCACCGACCCGATCGGCGCCGGGCTGCCGACGGAGTGGCCGAGCGCCTGAAGGCCGGCGATGGCGGCATCGCTGAAGCCTGCCTCCCGCGAGACGAAGCCGCCCGCGCTCGTGACCGAGATCCGGGGGGCGTCGATCGCCTGCTGGATCGTCATGCCGTGGTCGATGAGGTCGAGCGTGATGTTGAGGACGCTATTGATGATGGTGGCGCCGCCGGGCGAGCCGTAGGCCGCGATCGGCGTGCCGTTCCTGAGCAGGATGCTCGGCGACATGCTGCTGCGCGGCCGCTTGAAGGGCGCCACGTCGTTGGCGCCGGGATTCCCGGTGGCGACATTCGGCACGAAGTTGAAGTCGGTCAGCTCGTTGTTGAGCAGGAAGCCGTAGCCGGGGACCATGATGCCCGTTCCCCACCCCTGCTCGATGGTCGTCGTGTAGGACACGATGTTCCCCCACTTGTCGACGATCGCGAAGTGCGTCGTGTGGCCCGGGTGCTCGGTCAACGCCGCCGCCAGCATCAGGCGGCGCGGCCCCCGCGCCGCATCGAAGGGGAGGGGGTTGCCGGCGGCCGGGGTCGCCATCCGGCTGGCGAGGCTGATCTTGGCCGCCCGGGAGTCGACGTACGGCTTGGCGAGCAGACCGATCTTCGGCACGTGCACGAAGTCCTCGTCGCCCATCCAGACCGCCCGGTCGGCGAAGGCGAGCCGCATCGCCTCGATCATGACGTGGAGCGTCCTGGTGCCGCCGAAGCCGAAGCCTTGCGTGGCGTCGCCGAGCGGAAAACGCTCCAGCATCTTCAGCATCTGGATGATGGTCAGGGCGCCCGACGAGGGCGGGGACATCGAGGCCAGGGTGAAGCCGCGATAGTCGCCGGTGATCGGCTGGCGGATCTTGACGTTGTACTGGTCGAGGTCGGCGAGCGTCATCCGGCCCACGCCGGTCGGCCCGATCTGCGTCCGCTGCTGGGCGGCGACGATCGCGTGGGAGATCTCGCCGCGGTAGAAGACGTCGGGCCCCTGGGCCGCGATGAGGCGGAAGGTCCTGGCGAGGTCCGGCTGGACGAGCAGGTCTCCCTCCTGGAGCGGCGTCCCGTCGGGGCGGCGGAAGAGGGCGTGCGTCTCCGGCTGGAGCGTCGTGCGGAAGCTGGCGCTGTCGGCGGCGAGGAAGCGGTTGATCGCGAAGCCCTGCTCCGCCAGCGTGATCGCCGGTGCCAGCGCTTGCCCGAGGGAGATCGTCCCCCAATTGCGGAGCGCGGTCGCGACGCCGAGAAGGGTCCCGGGAAGGCCCACGGAGATCCCGCTCGTCGAAGCCCCGGTGAAGTCCGATCCCGTGGCGACGAACATATCGGGGGTCGCCGCCGCCGGCGCCTTTTCCCGCGACTCCACCGCGAACGTCTCGTTCGTCTTCGCAAGATGGATCATCATGAAGCCGCCGCCGCCGATGCCGGAGAACTGCGGCTCGACGACGTTCAGCGCGAACTGGACGGCGGCCGCGGCGTCGATCGCGTTGCCACCGTTTTCGAGTATCCTCGCTCCCGCCTCGGCCGCGAGCGGGTGCGACACCGCCACCACGCCCTCCCGGAACGCCTTGCCCGTCCACGACGGCGGCCCCGCGTCCGCGGGCGCCTGCGCGGTTCCCGGTAGCTGCGTGCCCGGCGGGACCCCGGGCGTCTCCTGAGGCCGGTCGCCCCACGATGGCGCCGCGATCACGAGCGCGAGGACGAAGGCGAGAGCGACACCTGACGGGGCGTACGGAGGCGGTCGGCGGATCATCGGAGGCTCCTTTCGGGTGCGGCTGGACTGCCAAGGAGATACAACGAGTCGGTCGCCAACGCAACGGAGTGGATTCGCGGCTCCAGATGTGTAGAATAAAAGTCCTGATGAAAAGACCGGTGGTCCCCACGGCCAAGGTCGTGCCGCTCTGGCGCGCACGGGCGCACCGCCCCCCAACCGGTGGCTGCGCCAAGTGCGGCAGCACCTTCGTCGCGCGGGAGCCGGCGTTCATCCACTGCCGCTTCTGCGGCAGCCTGAGCCGGATCCCCAACGGATCGCTCCTCGACCAGGAGCTGTTCGAGATCCGTTCCGGTCTCCGCCTCGCGTCCTAGCGGCCGCCCGGCCCCTCGCTTCCGTCCACCGCCCCTTTGACCGTGCCGTGGCTCCCACCTAAACTTACGGCACCTTGATCCCGGCGCTCATCAGCAGGCTGTGAGACGGTTCGTCCTCACCCGGATCGTTCAGTCGGTCGTGACGCTGCTCGTCCTGTCGCTCATGGTGTTCCTGCTCGCGCGGGCCACCGGCGATCCCCTGAGCCTCGTGCTGCCGCTCGGCGCCACCCAGGAAGACTACGAGAACGCGCGGCACTATCTCGGCCTCGACCTGCCGCTCTCCGTCCAGTACGTGAAGTTCATCGCCAACGCCGTCAGGGGAGACTTCGGCATCTCGCTGCGGGTCCGGCGTCCGGTGGTGGACCTCCTGTGGGAGCGCTTTCCGAACTCGCTCGCGCTCGCCGCCGTCTCCATGGCCCTGAGCCTCGCCCTCGCCTTTCCGCTGGGCGTCCTGGCCGCCGTCCACCGCGACCGGGCGCTCGACCGCGCCGCCAAGATCGTGGCGACGCTGGGCCAGGCCCTGCCGACCTTCTGGCTGGGGATCGTCCTGATCGAGGTCGTGGCCGGGCGCCTGCAGTGGCTGCCGGCCGGAGGCACGGGCGACCTCTCCCACTATGTCATGCCCGCGTTCACGCTCGCCTGGTTCGTGCTGGCCGGCATCATGCGGCTGCTCCGCTCGTCGCTCCTCGAGGTGCTGGACTCCGACTTCGTGCGGACGGCGCGGGCCAAGGGTGTGCCCGAGGCCGGCGTCGTGTGGCGCCACGCGCTCCGGAACGCGCTCATCCCGGTCGTCACCTTCGCCGGCGTATACTTCGCCATCCTCGTCACCACCGCGATCGTCGTCGAGACCGTATTCGCGTGGCCGGGCATGGGGCGCCTGGCCTACGAGGCGATCACCGCGCGCGACTTCCCGGTGATCCAGGCGGTGGTGCTGGTCACCGCGCTGGTCGTGGTGGTCGCGAACTTCACCGTGGACCTCCTCTACGTCTACCTCGACCCGCGGATCCGCTACGGATGACGGGACCGATGCGACGTCTGCCCGTCGGCCCCGCGCTGGTCATCGTCCTCTTCGTGCTGGTGGCGATCTTCGCCGACGTGTTGAGCCCCGACGACCCCTACGAGCAGCACCTGCGCGCGCGCTTCACGCCGCCGGCCTGGCTCGCGGGCGGGTCCTGGCAGCATCCGCTGGGCACCGACCGGCTGGGGCGCGACCTGCTCTCCCGCATCATCTACGGCACCCGTGTGTCGCTGGCGGCCGGCGTGGTCACCGTGGCGGTGTCGGCCCTGGCCGGCGCCGGCATCGGCCTCCTGGCCGGCTACCATCGCGGGCGGGTGGGCGGGGTGCTGATGCGCGCCACCGACGCCACCCTGGCCTTCCCGATCATCCTGCTGGCGCTGGTCCTCGCGGTGACGATGGGCCCCCGCTTCCTGAACGTCGTCATCGCCATCGCCGTCATCCTGTGGGCGCGCTACGCCCGGGTGATCTACGGCGAGGTGGTCTCGCTGATGGAGCGCGACTTCATCACCATGGCCCGGGCCATGGGCTGCTCGGCCCTGCGCATCATCGCCGTCCACCTCTTTCCCAACACCGCCCACACGCTCATCGTCCTGGTGAGCCTGCAGATCGGCTATGTCATCATCGTGGAGGCCGCGCTGTCCTTCCTGGGGGCGGGGATCCCGCCGCCGACACCGGCCTGGGGGTCGATGGTGGCCGAAGGTCGCGAGTTCGTCACGAGCGCCTGGTGGGTCTCATTCTTTCCCGGCGTGGCGATCCTGCTCGTGGTCCTCGCCTTCAACCTATTCGGCGACTGGCTGCGCGACGTGCTCGACCCCAAGCTCCGTCAACTCTGAGGCCGAAAGGAGCACGTCATGAAGCGACATCTCTCTCGCGCCGCCTGGCTCCTGCTGCTGTCTCTGGCCGTGGTGACCCCGGTGGCGGCCCAGCCCGCCGGGGAGCTCACCGTGGCGCTGTCGAGCCTCTCGACGGAGACGCTCGACCCGGTGCTGGGCGGCCACATCGGGAAGTTCTACCTCTCGCTGATGTTCGACTACCTCGTCGGGGTGACGCCCACCGGCCAGCTCTCCCGCGACGGCGGCATCGCCTGGCGGTGGGAGGCCTCGCCCGACTCCACGCGCTGGACGTTCCACCTGCGCAAGGGCGTCAAGTTCCACAACGGCGACGAGCTGACCTCCGAGGACGTCAAGTTCAGCATCACTCGGGCGATGGGCAAACGCTCGACCACCGGCTACGCCGGCACCCTGCGCCAGCTCGTGAAGGACATCGAGACGCCGGCGCCCGATCGCGTCGTGATCGTCACCAAGGAGCCGACCGTCATCATCCCGTCGTACCTCTCCCGCGTGCTGTCGACGGAGGGAATGATCCTGCCCAAGAAATATCTCGAGAGCAAGGGCGATGACGTCCTGGTCCGCGCCCCCGTCGGCAGCGGTCCCTACCGCTTCGCCGAGCAGGTGTCGGGCTCGCACATCAAGGTCGAAGCCGTGCCCGCGCCCCATTGGCGGGTCGGCGTGCCCCGCTTCAAGACCGTCACGTTCAAGATCGTACCGGAGGAGACCACGCGCATCGCCATGCTCCGCCGTGGCGAGGCCGACATCGTCGAGGTCAGCCGCGACCGCATGAGGGAAGTGCAGCAGGCGGGCTTCACCATCCACGTGCGGAAGGAGGATGCCCACATCGACGGCTGGTGGATCCAGCCCTGGGACCAGACGCCGCTCAGAGACAAGCGCGTGCGCGAGGCGCTGAACCTGGCCCTCGACCGCCGGGAGATCGCCGCCACCATTTTCGGCGGCATGGCCGAGCCGGCCTCGGTGCCCTTCGGGCTTTCGTGGGCGTTTCCCGACATCAAGTTCAAGATCACGCCCGACCTCGTCTATGCGTTCGATCCGAACCGCGCGAAGAAACTCCTCG
Source organism: Candidatus Rokubacteria bacterium 13_1_40CM_69_27 (assembly GCA_001917535.1). Lineage (GTDB taxonomy): Bacteria > Methylomirabilota > Methylomirabilia > Rokubacteriales > CSP1-6 > MNEF01. The sequence goes on along the minus strand of MNEF01000022.1, from coordinate 18,714 downwards.
CCGACGCCGGCTACGGCAACGGCTTCACCACCGACATCTACGCCTTCCAGCTCCCCGGGCTCTCCGAGGGCAAGACGCTGGCCGAGGCCATCGCCGGTTACTGGCAGAAGATCGGCGTCCAGGCGCGGCTGGTGCCCGTCGACTATCCGGCCTTCCGCAAGGCGTGGTTCGACCGGAGCGCGCCGGGTGCGCTCGGCTATTACAACGTCGCCAACCGCGACTGGATCGGCACCTACGCGATCGTCGAGAAGTACACGCACCCGTCGAACAAGTCGGCGAGCATGCGCGATCCCGAGATCGACGCCATGGTGGAGGCGGTGCTCCACCAGACCGACCGCGAGCGGGTCAACGCGCTCATCCGCAACATCCTGGTCCGCCTGCGCACCGAGCACCTCGGCCTCCCGGTCGTCTACCTCCACACGCCTTACGCGGCCTCGAAGAAGGCCGCCAAGTGGAACCCGGGAACGGTGATGTACGAGCTGAACCTGGACGAGCTGGTGAGCACGAAGCCATAATGCATGTCGATCGCCCCCGGACCTTTCCGGAGGTCTTCGTCCGCGAGCTGGAGGAGATCGAGCGCCGCCGGCAACAGCAGTACGTCCGGGAGGACGTGGCGCCGAAGCAGACTCTCGTCGGCCTGGCGCTGTCCGGAAGCGGCATCCGCAGCGCGACGTTCTGCCTGGGGCTGCTCCAGGGCCTGCATGGCCTGAAGCTGCTCCGGATCTTCGACTACCTCTCGACGGTCTCCGGGGGCGGGTTCGCCGGCGGCTGGTGGAGCGCGTGGCTCACGCGCGATCTCTTCGATGCCCGCCACATCGCGGACCCGCTGAGGCTGGCCCCCACGCTCGTGAACGACCGGTTGATCTCGCGGGCGGTGTTGAGTGAGGTGAATCTCAGAGACATGCTCGTCCGCGAGCTCAACACCTTGGCCGAGCGACGGAATCTCTGGGAGCGCGCCCCCTTCGCCGGGCTCAGCGAGGCCGAGGAGCTCCAGGCCCAGGCCGGCCGTCTCTCCCGCAGCGAGCTGCGCCACCGGAACGTCCGGCTCCTGCGCCTGCGGTACCCGAAGGAGCTGCCCGAGCCGTTCCCGCCCCTGCTCTTTCCCGACCGGGAGGCGATCGAGCCCAAGCGGTCCCCGGACTATCTGAACGACGCGATGCCCGAGGGCGCGCTGGCGGCCGGCGCCGATCCCATCCATCACCTGCGCCTGTTCTCGAACTACCTCACCCCGCGCAAGGGTCTGCTCAGCGCGGACACCTGGCGCGCCGTCGCCACGGTGAGCCGCAACCTCGTCCTGACCTGGTTCGTCCTCATCCCCGTGCTCCTGGGCGTCGTCCTTCTCGGTCAGCTCTATTTCGTGGCTCAGCCCTTCGATATCGGCGTCGTCCGTGATTTCGTCACGCCGCCCGGCACCGGCGGCGCCGCCGACTGGAGCGTGATCCTCGGCCGCGCCTGGACGGCGGCCCGGGTCGTCGGGGCGGTGCTCGTCTTGCTGGTCGTCGTGACCGTGCTCTGGATGCGGTTCAACAACGCCGGCTCGCCGCTGACGCACGACCTCTCGCTGGCCGCCCTCGCGCTGATGATCGTGGGCGCCATGGTCATCGCGCTTCCCCAGCGCGACGGGTGCGGCGGCCTCACGGAATGCCTGAGGGGCCTGGGCGAATCGTCCCCGATCTCTGCCGCCGACCTCTGCCTCGCCCTCCTCACCGCGGTCGCCGCCGCTTTGATCTGGTGGCGGGTGGTGCGGCTTCCCCGCTCCAACCTGGCCCCCTCCGAAACGGCGCGACGAAAGCAGATCCAGAGCACGCAGGCCACGCGCTGGCACGGCTGGCTGCTCACGACGTGGGTCGCGGCCACCGCCGTGCTCGTCTTCGCGGGCTTCGCCCACGAGGCGGCGGCGGGCGTCGTCCAGGCCTTGTCCACGCTGAACCTCAAGAGCCTGGGCGCCGCGCTCACCGTGGCCAGCACCATCGCCGGCACGATCTTCACGGCGCTCAAGCTCGCGCCCACCGGCGGCGGCGAGGCGAAGGGGCGGACCGGCGCCGCGCTCCCGAGCCGGATCGTCTTCGCCCTCACGCCGTCGCTGGTGCTTCTCCTGCTGGGCGCGGCGGCCGCCTGTCTCACGCACACGGCGCTGGCCGGCGTCCTCGTCGATCCCGACGTGGATCTCACGGTGCTGACGTTCGAGGCCATGGTGGGCGTCGGCCTGTGCCTGGTCTTCGCGGCCTACGAGGCGGCCACGGGAGAGGGATGGCGGAAGTGGGTCCTGCCGGGCCTGTGCGCGGCCCTCGCCGGCATCGCGCTGGTCACGGCCGGCCACGCCCTTGCCTTCGCCACCGACGCGCCGTTCTTCACGTCGGCCATCGGCACCCACGGGTTCGCGCTGGCGTTCCTTCTCGAATTTCTCGCCGCCGCCGTCGTCCTCGTGGCCACCGGCCAGTGGCAGCGCAGCGAAAACGGGCGGGTCCTCTCGCTGGCGCGGTTCGGCGGGGCGTCCCTGGCGGCGCTGTTCCTCATCGCGTTCCGGCTGGCGGACCTGCCGCCCGTCGACGACGACCGCCGCCTGCAGTGGACCGCCTTGTACGCGGCCGTGGGGCTGCTGACGCTCATAGGGTCGTGGGTGGTCGCGCTCGGCTGGATGGCCGATCCCAATGCGCTGTCGCTCCACACCTTCTACCGGGCGCGGCTGGTGCGCGGCTATCTCGGGGCGTCGAACTGGAAGCGCAACATCGAGCGGACGGAGATCACCGACGCGGTCGAGGGCGACGACATCGCGCTCCGCGCGCTGGAGAACTGCGCGCACGGCGGCCCCTACCACCTGGTGAACACCACCCTCAACCTGGTAGGCGGCCGCGATCTGAGCGCCGCCCAGCGCCACGCCGCCTCCTTCGTCCTCTCCAAGCTCTACTGCGGCTCGGTGCGGACCGGTTACCGGGAGACGGAGGAGTACATGGCGGGCGAGCTGACTCTCGGCGCCGCCATCGCCGCCTCGGGCGCCGCGGTGAGCCCCGAGATGGGAGCGCGGACGCCCTCGGCGGCGCTGGCCATGCTGCTGACGCTGCTCAACGTGCGCCTGGGCTTCTGGGCGCCGGCGCCGCATCGTCATCACTGGCGGCTGCCGCAAGCGCGCGTGTGGCCCTACTACGTGCTACGCGAGTCGCTCTCGCAGACCACCGACCTCTCGAGCTACTGCTATCTGACCGACGGCGGGCACTTCGACAACACCGGGCTCTACTCGCTCGTCGAGCGTGGGTGCCGCTTCATCGTCCTGGTGGACAACGGCGCCGATCCCCAGCCCGACTTCGAGGATCTCGGCGACGCCATCCGACGGTGCCGGATCGACTTCGAGGCTGAGATCGACCTCGATGTCTCCGGGTTCCAGCCCGATGGGCGGCCCGCGCCCCGGCATTCCGTGGTGGGGACGGTGACCTACTCCGAGGCCCACGCGAGCCAGCTCGGCTGGCCGCCGGGGAGCGATCTCACCGGGAGCATCGTCTGGTTCAAGCCCGCGCTGGTCGCCGACGAGCCTGCCGACGTGCGCCAGTACGGTCTGCAGCACCCAGTGTTCCCCCAGCAGTCGACCGCCGATCAGTGGTTCGACGAGGCGCAGTTCGAGAGCTACCGGAAGCTCGGCCAGTTCTGCGCCGAGCAGGCGTTCGCCCCGGCGCGGGCCGCCCTCCAGCGCGACGGTCGTCTCGGCGATGAGCAGCGCCTGGCGGCCGAGGACGTGAGGGCGCTGTTCGAGGGGATGCGGGCGGGCGCGGGAATCTCCTGAGGCGAGCAGGATCACCAGAGCGGAGGCGAACATGCGCATTGCATTCATCGGGCTGGGAAACATGGGTGGGCCAATGGCCCTGAACTTGATGAAGGCCGGCCACAGCCTCGTCGTTCACGACGTCCGCAAGGAGACGGCGGCGCCTCACCTGGAGCGCGGCGCCACCTGGGCCGACAGCCCGCGGGCGGCCGCGCCGGGCGGCGAGCTGATCCTGACGTCGCTCCCGGGGCCCCCGGAAGTGGAAGCCGTCGCGCTCGGCGAGAACGGCATCATCCACGGCGCCGCCCCCGGAGCGATCTACGCCGATCTCTCCACCGGCTCGCCGAGCGTCATCCGCCGCATTCATGCCCTCTTCGAGGCCAAGGGCGTTCACGTGCTCGATGCACCGGTGAGCGGCGGCGTCTGGGGCGCCCGGAGCGGCAAGCTGCAGGTGATGGTCGGCGGCGACGAGAAGCTGTTCCGGCAGATCAAGCCCGCCCTGGAGGCGATCGGCGACAAGGTCGGCCTGATGGGCGACATCGGCAGCGGGACGATCGCCAAGCTCGTGCACAACATGATCGGGATCTGCACGCGGCAGGTGGTCGCCGAAGCCTTCACCCTGGGTGTCAAGGCCGGGGTGCGTCCGGAGGCGCTGCTGGCCGCCGTCAAGGGCGGGTCGTTCGGTCAGGGGCTACTGCTCACGCAGGTGCTTCCCGAGATCGTGTTCAAGGGCGACTTCGATACCGTCCGCTTCGCGCTGCGCCTGGCCCGCAAGGACCTGGGGCTCGCGACCGAGCTCGCGCGGGAGTGCAACGTGCCGATGGAGATGGCGGCGCTGGCCGAGCAAACCCTCGTGGAGGCCCTGGCCCGTGGCTGGGGCGACAAGGACTTCTCGGCGCCCTTCATGATTCAGGAGGAGCGGGCCGGCGTCCGGGTGCGCACCTAGCGGTCACGCCACCGGCTGCCCTCAAATAAGCCACGGGTCGTCGTTCGACGTCTCCGGCGGTTGGATGGGCGGGGGCTCGGTAGACTCCACGGACAGGATCGCGAGGTCGAGCTGCTTCAGCTTGTCCCGAAGCTCGCCCAGGGCTCCGTCGATCTTGTCGTCGGCTAGAAGCATCGCCTGCGTCTCGACAGTCGCCTGGATCTTGATCCGTCTGAAGGTAGGCATGGTAGGCATTAACGAAACCTCCCCCTCGAATGGGGGAGTCGCATATTCGATGCCTAACCCTTCGGCGGCAGATTGATGGCAATTCAAGCGGTTGCCTGACAAGCGCCCCATGCGCGTGCCAGAAAGGCCCAGCATTCGATGCCATCTCGGCTCTCGGCTGCGTGGCTCGCAGCCGGGTCAGCGGTTTCCGAGGCGCGGGTTCAGCGCGTCGTTGAGGCCTTCACCCAAGAGGTTAATCGCGAGCACCGTCAGGAGGATGGCGACGCCGGGGATCGTGCAGAGCCACCAGGCGCTCCGGAGAAACGTCCGCCCGGCGCCGATCATGAAGCCCCAGCTCATCGTGTTCGGGTCGCCCAACCCCAGGAAGGAGAGCGCGGACTCGATCAGGATCGCGGTAGCGACGATGAGCGAGCCGGTGACCACGATGGGCGAAAGGCAGTTGGGCAGGATGTGGCGGAAGATCACCCGCGCGTCGCTCATGCCCAGGCCCAGGCAGGCCTGCACGAACTCGCGGCTGCGCATGCTGAGGAACTCGCCGCGGACGAGGCGGGCCACCGGCGGCCAGCTCACCACCGCGATGGCGACGACGATGCTCCTGATCGAGGGCGTGATGATCGCCACCAGCAGGATCGCGAAGAGGAACGTGGGGATGGTCTGGAAGAACTCCGTCGCCCGCATGAGGACGTCGTCGACCGCGCCCCCGTAGTAGCCGGCGCAGCCGCCGATCAGCGTGCCGAGAAGGACGGCGACGGCGGTGGCCAGCACGCCGATCATCAGCGACGTGCGGGCGCCGTGCGCGAGGCCCGCCGCCACGTCGCGCCCGAGCTGGTCGGTGCCGAAGAGGCGCTCGCCGAAGGGCTGGAGGAACGGCCGGTCGACCTGGCGGAAGGGGCTTCCCGGGAAGACGACCGGCGCCGCCGCCGCCACCAGGACGACCAGCGCCAGGATCGCCGTCCCCAAGATGGCCGCGCGGCTCCGCGCGAAGCGGCGCCAGAAGGCCTTCATCGCCGCGCCCCCGCTCTCATCCCAGGTGAATCCGCGGATCGAGGAGCGTGTAGGCGAAGTCGACGGCGAGGTTGACGGCGATCACCAGGCAGGTCGAGAGGAGGAAGATCCCCATCAAGAGATTGAGGTCGCGGGCGAAGAGTGACTGGAACGCCAGCAGCCCCAGCCCCGGCCAGGCGAAGACCGACTCCACCACGATCGAGCCGCCCAGGAGGCTTCCCACCTGCACGCCGGCCATGGTGACCACCGGCAGGATCGCGTTGCGCAGCACGTGGGCCAGGACGATCCGCCGCTCGCTGAGCCCCTTGGCCCGCGCCGTGGCCACGTAATCCATCCCCGCCTGCTCCAGGATCGCCGCCCGCATGAGCCGCGTGTAGAGCGCCATGTAGAAGAGCGAGAGCGTGAGCGCCGGCAGCACCAGGTGGTGCGCGATGTCGAGGGCGCGCCGCCAGCCCTCGTAGAACGCGGCCACCGTCTCCATCCCGCTGGTGGGGAACCAGCCGAGCCGCAGCGAGAAGACCACGATCAGCATGAGGCCGATCCAGAAGAGCGGCGTGGCGTAGGAGATGAGGGCCAGGATCGAGATGAGCGTGTCGCGCCAGCTGTGCACGCGCACGGCCGCTAAGAGGCCCAGCAGGATCCCGGCACTCACCGAGAGGAGGAGGGCGACTCCCATCAAGAGGAGCGTTGGCCCGAGCCGCACCAGGATGAGGTCGAGCACCGGCATGCTGTGGCGGAAGGAGAAGCCCAGGTTCAGCGTGAGGACGTTCGTCACGTAGAGGACGAGCTGGGCGCCGAGCGCGCGGTCGAGGCCGAAGCGGGCGCGGAGCTGGGCCATGTACTCCGGCGAGGCGGAGCCGGCCTCGCCGGCCAGCACGTCGGCGGCGTCTCCGGGCGCCAGGTGGAGCATGAGGAAGTTCAGGACAACGATCGTGAGCAGGACCGGCACCGCCTGCAGCAGGCGCCGCAGGAGGTAGCTCGCGCGGCCGCGCCCTGCGCTCATGCGCCGGTGCGCGGCGCGGGGAGGGCAGGGGGTGGCTCGACCACGAGCCCGGCGGCCATTCGTCGGGTCGCGGCTGGGCTCCACCTCGCGGGCGGGAGCGCGTGTCCGGGCGGCGGGAACGGGTCTCGCCACCCCCTGCCCTCCCCGCGCCGCGGACCCCCGCCCGGGGCGCCGGTCATGCTCGGCGTGTCGCTCCTACTTGTCGAGGTACGCCCGATCGAACGTGGTGTAGATGCCGAGTGGACTGACAATGAGGTCCTTGAACTGCTTGTTGTACACGGTGACGAAGTGGAGCTCGTGCACCCACACGATCGGCGCCGCCTCCACGACGAGCTGCTGGAACTCCTTGTAGAGCGCGGCGCGCTTCTTGGGGTTCTGCTCGACCGTCGCCTGGTCCATGAGCTGGTCGGTCCGCGGCGACGACCAGCGGGTCAGGTTCACGAAGACCGTGCCCTGCCGGATCTGGTTCGAGTGGTAGAGACGGTGGACGCCGATGACCGGGTCGGCCAGCCCCTGGATCCAGTTGTTGGTGAGCTGGAAGTCGTAGTCGGTGTAGAGGCGGCGCAGCCAGGTGGGCACGTCCTCGTAGCGGAGCGTGGCCTTGATGCCGATCTCGGCCAGCACCTGCTGGACATATTCGCCGAAGCGCTGCCACTCCTCGCCGTAGGGCGTGAGGTCGTGGACGATCTCGAAGCGGACGCCGCCGGGGCCGCGCTTGAAGCCGGCCTCCTCCAGGAGCTTGTTGGCCATCTCGATCCCGGTGGGCACGTGGTAGCTCTTCACCTCGGGGGTGTAGAGCCCGGTGACGGCGAAGTTCGAGCTGATCGGCCCGGTGGCCGGCTTGCCGAAGCCGAACCAGACGTTGTCGATGACGAACTTGCGGTTGATCGCGTAGGAGACGGCCTGGCGGACCTTCAGGTTGTCGAAGGGCGCCCACGTGGTGTTGAAGTCGAGCTCGACGATGGGCGAGGACATCTCGTAGCCGCGCGTGGTGGCGGCGATGTGGGGCAGCTTTTCCAGCGTCCGCACGTCGCTGTAGGGGATGGCGCCGAAGCCGCCGATGTGGGCCTCGCCCTTCTCGATGGCGGCCGTGCGCGTCGCCGAGTCGGCCACGAAGCGGGCGACGATCCGGTCCAGGTAGGGCCGCCCCTTCCGCCAGTAGTCGGGGTTCCGGTCGAAGCGCATATACTGCCCGCGCTGCCACTCCACGAACTTGAAGGGCCCGGTGCCGACAGGGGCGTTGGCGTACTTGCTGGTCTTGACGTCGGTGCCCTCGAAGAGGTGCTTGGGGACGATCGGCGACTCGTAGCCCGAGAGCGCCATCATGAGGTAGGGCGCCGGATTCTGGAGCTTGAAGATCACGGTGTGCTCGTCGGGCGTGTCGATGTCGCTGACGTCGCGGAAGGTGATGGCCCCGCGCGGGTGGACCTTCCGGAGCACCTCCAGCACGCTGAACTTCACATCCGAGCTGGTGAGGGGCTTGCCGTCGTGGAAGCGGACCCCCTTCTGGAGCTTGAAGGTGATGGTCTTGCCGTCGGCGCTGACCTTCCAGGACTCCGCCAGGCCGGGGATGGGCTTGAGGTTGAAGTCGTACTCCAGCAGTCCCTCGTAGACTTTCGTCGCCACCTGGCCGATCGGGCCGGAGGTCGAGAGGTAGGCGGCCAGCGTGGGCGGCTCGGGCTGGACCAGCATGACGAGGGTGCCGCCGTGCTTCTGGGCCGAGGCGGCGCCGGGCAGGAGGAGGAGCCCCGCGACCGCGATCAGCAGGGACGCTCGGGCCAGTCGGGCGAATATCATATCGGCACCCCCATCAAGCGATTGTTGCCGCGCGCCGGCGGTGGAGCCCCCCCGCGATGCGGGTGTCGCCGGCGACGCCGGCGTGATATTAGGTCAGCGTGGAGGGCCGGCGCAATGGAGAGGTGGGCCAGAGTTCAGGAGGACGAGGCATGACGGGCGAGGGCTGGTATGACGCTGTCACCACCGAGCTGCACGTGCGGAGCCCGTTCCGGCGCTCCGAGTACTTCAAGCGCTTCGCGGACGGCTCGCTGACGCGTGAGCAGGTCTGGGGCCACATCGGACAGCACTACCTGCTCGTCGCCTGGTTTCCGCGGATCTTCAGCGGCATTCATGCCCGCTGCGACGATCTCGAGGTCCGGAAGGATTGTGCCCGGCACCTCCTGGTCGAGGATCTGGGGTACTTCCGCGGGCAGGTGGGCGGCACGCCCGATCACGACGAGCTCTTTCGGCGCATCGGCGACGACCTGGGGTACGGGCGCGACGTGTACGACCGCCTCGCCCCCGTGCCCGAGATGGCGGCGATCCTCGAGTTTTTCCGGCGCCTGGCCCAGGAGATCCCCTGGAGCGCGGCGCTGTGCGCGACCGCGTTCATCGAGGAGGAGGTCGTCGAGATCTCGCGCACGGTCGGCCGCGCGCTCGTGCAGCATTACGGTTGCCGGCCCGAGTGGGGCGGCCTGAACTACGCGGTCCACGAGGCGGTCGAGCTGGAAGAGTCCGGTGAGACGAAGAAGACGATCCTCGAGCATCTCCGGACCCCGGCCGACCGGGAGGCCGCCGAGAGTGCAATGCGCGAGATGCACCGCTTGCTGGAGGCCTACGCCGAAGGGCTCGCCCGGCGGCATCGGCAGGGCTGACGGCGGGGAAGGGTGGGACGCTAGCGCTGCCACAGCCGAGGGTCGAGGCTGAACGGCTGCGGCTGTCCGATGCGGATGTTTTTGAAGGCCGGGTGGCGAGGGTCGAGCAGGTAGTTGAGCTCCTCGGGGATGACGACCGACGGGACGGCCAGCACGGCCGTCCGTTGAGCACGAGCCCATCGCGTGCCGAAATCAGGGAGCCCCTCCGGCGCCGGATAGCGCCTCCAGTTCGCCGGAAGCTGTTGCCGTCGAATGTGCGATACCTCCAGTGATTCCGGAATGTCGGCGGGAATCGCCACGAGCGCTTCGGGCGCTACTGGCGGCTCGAGATGGACGAGGAATTCGAGGGCGGCGAGGGCGAGGGTCGCGGAGGTGTAGACGACCGGCGTGCCCGGACGGTTCCACCGGCCACCGTAAAGTCTCGCACCCTCGCCATCGAAGGCGGCGCGGTGAGGCTTGCAGATACGCCAGACGCGGATCAGCTGTAGACGCCGTACTCGATGCGATGGAGAAGCTGCTCGACCTTCTGGGCGCCCAGATCGGTATCAAGACAGTCGAGAGGGCTCGGGCCGCCCAGTACCCTGTTGGGCGCGCGAAGCCAGGCGGCCGCCTTCTCGCGGGTACCGAGGATCTCTTCGGCCAGCGCCCCGACGCGACTGAGCCGCAGGAGCCGATCCGATTCGTCGGCGCGGAGCCGGCGCTCCTTTTTCCGGCGGGCGAGCGTGCGCAGCGGGAGCGCGAGGACGCGCACCAGCGCCTCCTGCGGGATCTCGAACCGAGTGGCCACGGCTTCGAGCGCGGCGTACGGAAGCCCGGCCCGCACGCGATCGATGATGGCCTCGTATGTTCGGGTGCGCTCCCGGAGAACGCTCTTGCCGCCGAGGGTGTCGAGGAGCCGCGCCGTGGAAACCATCGATGCCTCCTGGCAAGTACTATAACGCCAAATGGCAGGTGAGGCCAGGTTCAGGCGCGCAGCGAAGCCGACCAGGCCCGGCGCCAGGCGCTCTACGCCCAGGTCACGCGGCTGGCCGCCGAGGACGCGCCCTACATCTGGGTCCACCACGACGCCGAAGTGAAGGTGTGGGCGGAGCCCGTGAAGGGCTTCGAGAAGGGAGTCTGGCTCGAGAAGCGCTGAAGCGCCGCTTGACGTGGACGCTCTTTGGGCCAATCCTCTGGCGCATCCAGTGACTCGCGTGACATCCCACCCTCGGAGCCCGCAGAGGGCGGGGGAGGACAAGATGGGCCCACATCGTCGCGTCATCCTGGTGCTGATGACCGCCGTGCTGTCCCTGGGCGTGGCCCCGGGGCCGGCCAGCGAGCCAGCCCCTGCGGGAGAGGTGGTCATTGCCTGGCATGTCACCATCTCCCCGAGCTGGTTCGACCCGTCCACCGCCCCGCCCCAGATCACCCCCTTTGGGATGCTCTATGCCCTCCACGACGCGCTGGTCCGTCCGCTGCCGGGACAAAAGATGGGCACCAGCCTGGCGGAGTCGTGGACATCTACTCCAGGGGGAGCTACGCCTACGGCGGGTATCCCGACATCGACGACTTGTTCCAGCAGCAGGCCCGGGAGCGCGATGTCGCCAAACGCGAAGCGTTGCTCCATCGCATTCAGCAGCTCACGATCGAGCGGGTGATGTTCGCGCCGATCATGGACTACCGCACCCTGAGGGGAGTGGGCCCGCGGCTGGCCGAGCACATGCTCGACTCGATGCCGTTGGTCCCTTACCCGTCCTACGAAGACATCCGGCTCAAGGGCCAATAGCGCGACCGTACTTCGGGAGGTGTCAGATGGCGCCACGAATTCGACGTCAAGGAACGCTTGTCACCTTCGTTCTCCTCGTCGTCCTGGTCGCCTCGGTGGTCGTGGCGACCCGAACCGCGGCCGAGGCCGCGGAGACCCCGCGCCGAGGCGGAATCTTATTAGCGGTCATCGGTGCCGACCCGCCGAGCCTCGACCCCCACCAGGAGAGCACCTTCGCCAACATCCAGCTGGTGGCGCCGCTCTACAGCACGCTGCTGCAGATCGACCCCTACAGCTACCCGAAGATCGTCGGCGACGTGGCGACCGAGTGGAAGATCGCGCCCGACGGCCTGACCTACATCTTCAAGATCCGTCAGGGGATCCGATTCCACGACGGCTCGACGTTGACGGCCGCCGACGTCAAGGCCACCTACGACAAGATCGTCTTCCCGCCGGAAGGCGTGCGCAGCGTGCGGAAGAACGCCTACACGGCGGTCGCCAGCGTCGAGGCCCCGGACCCGAGCACCGTGGTGTTCAAGCTCAAGTTTCCGTCGGCCTCCCTTCTGGGCAATCTGGCTTCGCCGTGGAACGTCATCTATCCGAAGAAGTACCTGGACAAGGACCCCAACTACTTCAAGACGAACGTCATGGGCTCCGGGCCGTTCACGTTCAAGGGCTACACGCGTGGCGCCACGTTCGAGGGGCAGCGGAACCCCGACTACTTCGTCAAGGACCGCCCCTACCTCGACGGGTACAAGTTCTTCATCAGCCCGGAGACGTCTGTGCGGGCGGCGGCCATCCGTTCCGGTCGCGCCTACATCGAGTTCCGCGACCTGCCCAACGCCGAGGTGGAGGCGATCCGAAAGCAGCTCGGCGACAAGGTCGTGGTCCAGACGACGCCCATGACCGGCCAGTTCGGGATCGCGATCAACAACACCGCGAAGCCGTTCACCGACGTTCGCGTCCGCCAGGCCCTCACGCTGGGCCTCGATCGCTACACGGCGAGCAAAGTACTGTACGGGCTCACGGGGCTCAGGGGCATCGGCGGCCTGATGCGTCCGGGCACGGAGTGGGCGATGCCGGAAGCCGAGCTCCAGAAGCTCCCGGGCTTCTGGAAGGACGGCGAGAAGAGCCGGGCCGAGGCCAAGCGGCTCCTGGCCGAGGCCGGCTACGCGAACGGCCTGAAGCTCACCCTGAAGAACCGCAACGTGAAGCTTCCCTACCAGGACTTTGCGGTGTTCGCGATCCAGGAGTGGCGCAAGATCGGGATCGAGGTCGAGCACCGTCCGCTGGAGACGGCGGCCTGGTTCAATGACGGACAGAACACGGGGAACTTCGAGCTGATCATCGCTCCCACCGTCGAGTTCATGGACGACCCCGATCAGTTCCTCGGTCGCTACGCCACGGGGAGCACGCAGAACTGGGGCCGATACTCCGATCCCCGGATCGACGACCTGTTCTCGCGACAGGCGAGGACCCTCGACCCCGCCGAGCGCAAGAAGCTCGTCAACGAGCTCGAGAAGATCGTGCTGGGAAATGCGTACTACATGCCGGGCCTCTGGTGGACCCGGAACGTCGTCCACTGGGCCAAGGTGAAGAACTACGTGGCCCCGCCCAGTCACTACACGAACCAGAAGCTCCAGGACGTCTGGCTGGCGGAGGAGTGAGAGGTTCGTGCGGGTCTACCTGGCCAAGCGCCTCCTCCTGATCGTCCCGACGCTCCTGGGGGTCGCCTCGCTGGTGTTCGTGATCATGCGCGTCATCCCCGGGGACGTGACCCTGCTGATCCTCGGCGGTGACCAGGCGGGGCGGATCGATCGGTCGCAGCTCGCCGCCCTGCAGCGTCAGCTCGGACTGGATCAGCCGCTGCTGGTGCAGTTCGGGACGTGGTTGTGGGGGGTCGTGCGGCTCGATTTCGGGACCTCCCTCTGGACCGGCCGTCCAGTCGTCGAGGAGCTGCTCATCCGCCTGCCCCTGAGTCTCGAGCTGGCGGTCCTGGCGACGATCGTCTCGGTGCTGATCGCGATCCCCTTCGGCATGCTCGCCGCCGTGCGCCAGGACAGCTGGGTGGACTACCTCGTGCGCGTGATCAGCATCGGAGGCCTGGCGATCCCGTCGTTCTGGGTCGGGATCCTGGTCATCCTGTTCCTGGTGATCTTCTTCGGCTGGGGGCCTCCGCTCGAGTACACGCCGCCCTGGGTCGATCCCTGGGCGAACTTCCAGCAGATGGTCTGGCCCGTCGTCACTGTGGGTTATCGGTACGCCGCCGTCACCACCCGTATGACGCGGTCGACCGTGCTGGAGGTTCTGCGGGAGGACTACATCCGCACCGCGTGGGCCAAGGGGTTGCGGGAGCGGGCGATCGTCATCCGCCACGCCCTGAAGAACGCGATGCTCCCGGTGATCACGCTGATCGGGACGGAGTTCGCCTTTCTCATCGGCGGCCTGGTCGTCACCGAGACCGTGTTCACCCTGAACGGCGTGGGGCGGTTCGTGGTGGACGCCGTCGCCCACCGGGACTACCCGGTGGTGCAGGCGCTCGTGTTCCTCATCGCGTTCGGCTTCGTGATCGTGAATCTCCTCATCGACCTGACCTACGCGTGGTTCGACCCCCGGATCCGTTACCGATAGGAGCCGGTCAGAGAATGGCGGCTCTCACTGTCGTACTGACCCGACTGGCGCCGGTTCGAGCGCCGGCTTTGCCGGCGCAACCGTTCCCTGGGGGGAGGCTTCGGACGAGGGGCGACACCCCCCTCCGAGCTGGATAGCCATGGCCACCAACTACGCGCTCACCCACGCGACGGCCTCGGTAGCCCTGGCGCCGCGGCTCACCTTCGGCGAGGAGGTGCTGAAGTTCATCCGGACGAAGCCGCTGGGCGCCGGGGGCGCGCTGATCATTCTCATAATGGTCTTCGTGGCCCTCTTCGCGGAGGCGCTCGCTCCCTATGACCCCTATCGGGGTGATTACGCCTTGCAGTTCGGGCGTCCGAGCACCGACCACTGGCTGGGGACGGACGAGTTCGGACGCGACGTGCTGAGCCGGATCATGTACGGAGCGCGGATCGCCCTGTTCGTCGGCTTCACCGCGTCGTTCGCGGGCTGCACGCTCGGCCTTCTGCTGGGCGTGGTCAGCGCGTACTGGGGCGGGAAGGTGGATCTCCTCCTCGAGCGACTGATGGACGTCCTGCTCGCGTTCCCACTCCTGATCCTCGCCCTCGCCATCGCCTCGATCCTGGGCCCGGCGGTCCAGAACGTGGTGATCGCCATCGCCATCCCCATCGTCCCCCGCGCCGCGCGGGTGGTGCGCGCCACCGCCCTGTCAGTGAAGGAGAACCCGTACGTCGATGCCGTGCACGCCCTGGGGGCCTCGCGGCGCCGCGTCATCCTCCAGCACATCGTCCCCAACGTCATGGCCCCCTACATCATCATGCTGACCGCGCAACTGGGGAGCGCCATCCTCACCGAAGCGGCCCTGAGCTACCTGGGCCTGGGTACGGCCGAGCCGACGCCATCGTGGGGGCTGATGCTCTCGGGCTCCGCCCCCTCGTACGCCGAAAAGGCCCCGTGGATCGCCCTGTTCCCGGGCATCGCGATCAGCCTGGGGGTGTTCGGCTTCAACCTCTTCGGGGATTCCTTGCGGGACGCGCTCGACCCGAAGTTGCGGCGAGGATGAGCTGTTCAGGGGCCGCACGCCGCGGGAGGACAAAATGATCTCATCACCTCGTCGCCTCGTCCTGGTACTGATAGCGGCCTGGCTGGCCCTGGGCGCGGCCCGGACATTTGCCCAGCCGACCCCTGCGGGAGAGGTGGTGTGTGCCTGGCACGTCACGATCGCCCCGACCTGGTTCGACCCGTCCACCGCGCCGCCCCAGATCACCCCCTTCGGGATCCTCTATGCCCTCCACGACGCGCTGGTCCGCCCGCTGCCGGGGCAAAAGATGGGCAACAGCCTGGCCGAGTCGTGGACGGAGAGCGCGGACGGGCGGATGTACGAGTTCAAGCTGCGTCGCGGGCTCAAGTTCCACAACGGCGACCCCGTCACCGCCGAGGACGCGAAGTTCAGCTTCGAGCGTTACCAGGGGGCGGGGGCCCGGGAGCTGCGGTCGCGCGTCCAGCGGGTCGAGGTCCTCGATCCCCTCACGGTGCGCTTTCATCTTAAGGAGCCCTGGCCGGACTTCATGACCTTCTTTGGGACCACCGCCACCGCCGCCGGGATCGTCGTCCCCAAGAAATATCTCGAGCAGGTCGGCGACGACGGCTTCCGGAGACATCCCATCGGCGCCGGCCCGTACAAGTTCGTGAGCCACACGCCCGGCATCGAGGTGGTGCTGGACGCCTACACCGGGTACTGGCGGCACGCGCCCTACGTCAAGCGGCTCATCATGAAGAGCGTCCCCGAAGGGAGCACGCGCCTGGCCATGCTGAAGAAGGGAGAGGCGGACTTCGGCTATGCCTTCGATGGCCCCGAGGCGGAGGACGTGAAGCGCGACCCGAAGCTCACGCTGGTCCCCTCGCGGCACGCGTCCATCTACTGGATCGAGTTCGCCGACCAGTGGGATCCCAAATCGCCGTGGAACGACAAGCGCCTGCGGCTGGCGGTCAACTACGCCCTGGACCGCAAGGCGATCAGTGACGCCGGTTGTGCGGGGCTCTGCCCACCGGCGGGCGTCGTCGTGCCCCGTGTCATGGACTTCGCGCTGCAGACCGAGCCTTGGCCCTACGACCCCCAGAAGGCCAAGCGGCTGCTCGCCGAGGCCGGCTATCCCAATGGCTTCGACGCCGGGGATTTCGTGCCGATTCCCCCGTTCTTCACGGTGGCCGAGGCCGCGGTGAACAATCTGAGCGCGGTGGGGATCCGGGTGAAGATGCGGCCGATGGAGCGCGCGGCCTTTTACGCCGCCTGGCGGGAGAAGAAGCTGCGCGGGCTGTTCCTCACCGCCGTGGGCAACTCGGGCAACGCGGCCAGCCGCGTGGCGGAGTTCATCTACTCCAAGGGCAGCTACGCGTACGGGGGGTATCCTGACATCGACGAGCTGTTCCAGCAGCAGGCGCGGGAGCGCGACGTCGCCAAGCGCGAGGCCTTGCTGCACCGCATCCAGCAGCTCACGATCGATCGCGTGATGTTCGCGCCGATCATGGACTTGCGCGCGCTGATGGGGGTGGGGCCGCGCCTGGCCGAGCACACGATCACCTCGATCCCGATGAGCCCGTTCCCCTCCTATGAGGACATGCGGCTCAAGGGGCAATAGGGGGCGAGAAGACGTAGGGGACTATCCTCGGGACTAGGGGATGGAGTTGTACGGGCTGCGCAAGGACGGGAGTGAATTTCCGTTGGAGATAAGTCTGGGCCAGTCAAGAACGAGGAGGGCGTCCTCGTCCGCGCTCTCGCTATCCCGAGGGCGGCGCCGCGGGCGCAGGCGGCTTGGCCCCAGACGTCGGCTCCGACGGCCGGTACGTGGGCACCCAGACCCAGACGTACGGCGCGGTCGCGCCGTTGCCGTGCAACTCCCACCGCCCGGTTGGGTACACGACCTCGCGTGCCGGCTCCACCGGCGGTGGCGCCACGTAGACCAGGTCGGGCTCGGCCGCCACGGGAGTCACGTACACGACAGGCGGTGGCTGGACGTAAATCACCGACGGGGGCGTCTGGACGACGACTGGGCGGAACGCGAAGAACGTCGGATGCGCCGGCACCCGGACGACGTGGGGATGGACCGTGGGCGGGAGGGGCGCCGCGGCGGGCGGGCGTGTGCCGCCGTCGTGTCGTCGGCCGTCGTGCCAGGCGAGTGCCGGCCCGGACAGGAGCATGATCGAGACCGGCGTCATGATCGCGAGCCTTCTCCACATATCCGCCTCCTGATCGATGAGACCTACTCCTTGATCTATTGGACGTAGGAGGAGCGCTGACTGTGTAGGCGGGCGCGACCCAGGAGCCACGCCCCTCAGGCGACCCAGTCGGCGAGGAAGACGTTGATCTCGCGCGGCGCCGACGCGTTCCGGCTGCCGCAGAAGACGAGCCGGCTCCCGTCTCGTGAGAACATCGGGAACGACGCGAAGCCGTCCGCGTACGTCACCCGTTCCAGCCCCGAGCCGTCCACGTTGATCAGGTAGAGCGCGAACGAGCGCCCCTGAGGATCGTGGAGGTTGGACGAAAAGATGATCTGCTGCGCGTTCGGGTGCATGAAGGGGGCGAAGCTGGCAGCGCCGAGGCGCGTCACTTGTGTGACTCCGGTGCCGTCAGCCTTCATGACGAAGATCTCCAGGCGGCGAGGCCGCACGAGCGACTGCTTGAGCAGCGCCCGGTACTCTTCCAGTTCGCTCGCGCTCTCGGGGCGCGCGGCGCGGAAGACGATGAAGCGCCCGTCCCACGAGAAGAACGGGCCGCCGTCGTACCCGGGCCGGTCGGTGAGGCGCCGCACGTTCGAGCCGTCCGCGTCCATCAGATAGAGATCCAGGTCGCCCTGCCGCAGCGACGTGAAGACGATGCGGCGCCCGTCGGGCGACACGGCGCCCTCGGCGTCGTAGCCCTCGTTCGTGGTCAGCCGCTGGAGATTCCCGCCGCCGGCCTTGAGATTTCCCCCGTCGAGTTCCGCGGAGAAGATCTCGTAGCTCGGATAGATCGGCCACACGTAGCCGCGCGAGCGGTCGGGCTGCGGCGGGCAATCCGGCGCGCCCAGATGCGTCGATGCGTAGATGATTCGGCGCCCGTCGGGGAAGAAGAACGCGCAGGTCGTGCGCCCCTTGCCGGTGGAGACCAGCCGCGCCTCGCGGCCGTCGTCGCCCATGGTGAAGATCTGATCGCAGCCGAAGGGAGGGCGGGTGGACTGGAAGACCAGACGCCTGCCGGTCCAGTCGAAGTAGGCCTCGGCGTTCTGGCCGCCGAAGGTGAGCTGGCGGAGATTGGCCGGCCGGCGCTCGCGCGGGTCGTGCTGCACCGGCGCCGCCTGCGCCGCGGCGATGCGCGCCCGGACGGACTCGACGAGCGCCGAGGCGGCGCCCGTGAGTCCCAGCTTGAGCACGGCCCTCCGGTCGAGGGCCCAGCCCAGCACTACCGGCGTTCCTCGAGGACCGCCTGGACCTGCTCCTCCCGTCCGTCGCGCACGACGACGACCTCCACGCGGTCGCCCGGCCGCCGGCTGCGCAGGGCGAATGTCAGGTCGTCCAGCGTCTTCACCTCGACGCCCGCGAACCTTACGATGATGTCGCCGGCCCGGACCCCGGCCTTGTCGGCGGGGCTGCCCGATCGCACGCCGGTGATCCTGACGCCCGGCCGCTCCGCCTCGCCGAAGTCGGGGACCACGCCGAAGAACGGCCCGTAGCCGCCGCCGCGCCCGCTCCTCGCCGGCGCCTCGATCTTCACGTAGGCCGGTGGGCTCGCCTGGGCGG
>MNEF01000065.1:41522-92011 GCA_001917535.1 Candidatus Rokubacteria bacterium 13_1_40CM_69_27 | reverse complement strand
CATGGCCGCACGCCACACCTTTTGATACTGCGAGGGACGATCCGCGCCAATGCCCAAAGATCGATACACGGCACGAAGGCGGCGGCGGCCTCGGGGACGGCCAAGACGGTGCCTTGGTTCCAGATCGGCGTCCCGGAGCTCAAGCCTCACGATCTCAGGCACGGCGTGGCGATGGATGTCCTCGAGCAACACCACGGCTTCGAGCAGATGCGGGCACTCTACGAGCATACGCCGATCGAGACGACGTAGTCTTTACCCCGTATCGCGCCATCTAAGATGTTACCGAACGGAAAGCGACGCGCCATTTGGAATGTAACTCTCGACGGCCCCGCGGCCGGAGGAGGGTTACATGATGAGTGCTCCCGCGCGGTGGGAGTACCTGAAGGCCATCTACGCCCGCTATCGGCAGGCGCGGCGGGAGGGAAAGAGCGAGATTCTCGATGAGTTCTGTCGGACGACGGGCTATCACCGCAAGTACGCCTTGCGCCTCCTCAATGGGCCGCCGCCCGGCGGGGCCCGGCCTCGGCGTCGGCGGCGGCCGGTCACGTACAACCCGGCTGTGATCCAGGCGCTGACCACCATCTGGGAAGCGGCCGGCTACCCATGGTCGGTGCGGCTCAAGGCGCTGCTGCCCGCCTGGCTGCCGTGGGCCCGGCGCCGGCTCAACCTGTCCCCGGTCGTGTGCCGGCAGTTGCGGACCATCAGCGCCCGGCAGATCGATCGACGGCTCGCGCCGGCCAAGCGGCAGCGGCGCCCGCGCCGGTATGGCCGGACGAAGCCCGGGACGCTGCTCAAGCACCACATTCCCCTCAAGACCGATCACTGGGCCGTGACCACGCCGGGGTTCGTGGAACTCGATCTGGTCGCCCATGCCGGGGCCCGAGCCGACGGGGAGTTTGCCCATTCGTTGAACGTGACCGACATCCACACGACCTGGGTCGAGACCCGAGCGGTGTTGGGACGGGGCGAGCTGCGAGTCCAAGAAGCCTTGGAGGAGATCCGTCAGGTGCTGCCCTTCCGGCTGCGGGGGATCGACTCTGACAATGGCTCGGAGTTCATCAACGACCATCTCTACCGTTACTGCCAGGCGCAGGAGATCCAGTTCACCCGGGGGCGGCCCTACAAGAAGGACGACAACGCCCACATCGAGCAGAAGAACTGGACGCACGTCCGGAAGCTCGTGGGCTATCTCCGCTACGACACGCCGGCCGCCGTCGCGGCCCTCAACGACCTCTACCGCCACGAGCTGCGGGTATTCCAGAACCTCTTCTTGCCGTCGGTGAAGCTCCGCCAGAAAGAGCGCGTCGGGGCGCGCCAGCGCCGGCGGTACGACACCCCGCGCACCCCGCTGGAGCGCGTGCTCGCCTGCCCCGCCGCCGATCCGGCCGCGGTGGCCCAGCTCGTCGCCCTCCGCGACCGACTCGATCCCTTCGTCTTGGCCCAGGCGATCGACCGGAAGCTCGAGCGCCTCGTCGCTCTGACCCGGCCGCGGGGCTCGGGCCCCGCGCCTCCAGCCTCACCGCCCCCGCCCCAGCCAGTGAAGCGTCGGCCGGGGCGCCCCGACTTCACCTTCGCCAACCACCTGCGCCGGCCAATGCCCCGGCTCTCGCGAGTAACATCTTAGATGGCTCGACGATTCACGCCCCCGGTAACTTTCTTAAATGGCTTGACAGGTACCCGAGCGTCCGACCGCTCAGATCGGGCGCCCAATGGCGTTCTGCGAGGACAAGGCCGCACGCATGGTGAGCGGATGAAACCGTCGTTTGAGTCGCGCTGTGGGATGCCCCGAGTTCGGCGAGGCGGACGTGAACGGCACCGGGCCGGCTCTCGGAGAGGGAGGTGAAGACGCGCGCGGTCGGGAACGGGACGGAAAAACAATGCTCCGAGTTTGAGGAAATTTCAGTCACGTCCTCAAACACGGAGCCCCAAGCATCAACCCAAAATCTGGTGGCCCCAACGGGATTCGAACCCGTGTTTCAGCCTTGAGAGGGCCGTGTCCTGGGCCTCTAGACGATGGGGCCAGCCGACGAGCCTGGCGAGAATTTGGCTGGGGGAGGAGGATTCGAACCCCCGCTACGTGGTCCAGAGCCACGCGTCCTACCGCTAGACGATCCCCCAACGCGTAACGCACTGCATTACAACACACGCTCTCAGTGAAGTCAACGAACGACCGTCTTCAGGGCCCGGCTGGGCCGGAAACGCGGCACCTTGGCGGGCGGAATTTTGATCGTGCTGCCCGTCCGGGGGTTGCGGCCGTTGCGCGCCGCGCGCCTGGTGACGACGAAGGTGCCGAAGCCGCTGATCGTGACCTTGCGCCCTTTGCGGAGCGAGTCCACGATCCCCGCCAGGAACGCGCTCATCGCGCGCTCCGCCGCCGCCTTGGAGCCCCCCGACGTCTTCGCCATGACGGCGACCAGCTCGGCCTTGGTCATCCCCTTCTCTACTACGCGCGTAGCCCCGATGCTGTCAATGAGCCGGCAACGCGGCGCACCGCCTCCAGGAACACATCGGGGGCGAACGGCTTTTCGATCACCGCCAGGCGCGCTCGCTTGAGAAAGGCCCACGCCTGCACGTTGGCCGTGTCGCCGGTGATGAACAGGAAGCGGCCGCCCAGCGCCGGGTCGGCCATGATCGCGCTGCGGTAGAACTCCTCGCCGCCCCCGTCCGGCATCCGCATGTCCGACACGACGAGGTCGTAGCGGCGCTGCCGCACGCGCTCGAGCCCCCGGCGGCCGCCGGGGGCGACGTCGACGCGCCATCCGGTCTCGCGCAGGACGGTCACGATGAGATCGATGACGCCCGGCTCGTCATCCACCACGAGCGCGACCCGCCCGTCCCCGAAGAAGGCCGACCGCGCCGGCGCGCCCGGCTCGCGCGCCGCGGCCACGGGCACGCCGACGGGCAGCTCGAGGGTGAACACGGTGTCGCCCGGCTCGCTCTCGACGCTCAGGCGACCGCCGTGCTCCTCGGCGATGCCGTACGACACGGAGAGCCCCAGGCCCGTGCCGACGCCGATTTCTTTCGTCGTGAAGAACGGCTCGAACACCCGGGGCAGGATGTCGGGCGGGATCCCCGGTCCGTTGTCGACGACATCGGCGCGCACCGTGCGGCCGTCCTGTACGACGCTGGTACGGAAGACGATCCGGCCGCCGCGGCCGTTGGCGGCCAGGGCCTGCTCCGCGTTCAGGAGCAGATTGAGGAACACCTGCTGCAACTGCTGCGCGTCCGCCATCACGGGCGGCAGGCCAGCGGCGAACTCCCGCTCCACCGCGATGCCGGACAGCGTGAGCTGGTTGAACCGGAGCGCCAACGCCTGATCGATCACCTGGTTCAGGTCCACGGGGGCGCGCTCGGGCGGGCGCTGCCGGGCGAAGTAGAGGAGGTTCTTCACGATCTTGCCCATGCGGTCGCCCTGCTGCACCATCAGCTCCACCGGCCGCCGCAGCGCCTCGGGCGCGGCGCGGTTCAGCAGGAGCTGGCCATACCCGATGATGACGCTGAGCGGGTTGTTCAGCTCGTGGGCGACGCCGGACACGAGTTGGCCCAGGGCCGACATCTTGGCTGCCTGGACGAGCTGGGCCTGCGTCTCCTTGAGGCGCGCCAGACTGTCGCGCGCGCTGGCGTAGAGGCGGGCGTTTTCGAACGCCAGCGTGACCTGGTCGGCGAAAGCCTGCAAGACTTGTACGTCGTCGCCGGTGTACGTGCGGCCCGCTTCGGCCACCACGGCCAGCGCCCCCACGATCTCCTCCCGCGTCAGCAGCGGCACGCACACCACCGACTGGTAGGCCATCGTCGCGATGCGCTCGCGCAGCGGGGGCGACAGCTTGACGTCCGGGTCGTTGAGCACGTCGGCGGTGCTGACGATCCGGCGCTCGACCACCGAACGTCCGGCCACGCCTTCCCCGGGCGGGAGCACGACGCCCTGGAGGGCTCCGGCCTCGCCGAACGACGCGATCACGTGCAGCGAGCCGTCCTCGGGCGCGTATCGATAGACGGCGGAGCCCCGGCCGCCGAAGAGCTCGACGATCCCCCGGGCGACGAGATCGGCGATCCGCTCGATGTCCAGCGTGCCGGTCAGCTCGCGCCCCAGGCGCGCCAGCGCTTCGGCCACGTCCCGCCGCCGCCGCGCCTCCAGGTAGAGCCGCGCGTTGCGGATGGCGATCCCGGCGGAGGCGGCCAGCAGGCGGAGCGCCTCCTGTTCCTCCCCGTCCGGCGATCCCTCGGGCAGGATGTAATCGAGGATGCCGACGAACGTCTCGCCGACGATGATCGGCAGGCCGTAGTAACTCGCCCCCGCCCGCTGCCGCCACCACTCCGGCGCCAGCGTGTGCGGGTGGTTGAGCGGATCCGGGATCAGCACCGGTCGCCGCTGCGCGAAGACCAGGCCAGGGAGGCCGGCGGCGGCCGGAAACTCGTCGGCAAACGCCCTGAGCTCAGGGCTGGAGTACGCCGCGCCTCGCAGCGTCTCCCGCTGGGGATCGAAGACGTGGACCGCCGCCAGAGCGCCGGGTCGCATGCCGGCGGCGGCTTCCACGATCCGCTGCATCACGTCGCTGGTGTCGAGCGACGAGGTGATGGACTGGCTCACGGCGGCCAGGTCCCGCAGGCGGGCGGCGCGGCGCATCGCCTCCGCGTAGGCGCGGGCGTTCTGCATGGCCAGCGCGGCCCGGCCGGCCAGCGATGTAATCAGCGCCTGGTCTTCGGCGGCCGCGAGCGCGCCCGAGCGCGCGCGCGCCGTCAGCACGCCCAGGAGCGTCTCCCCCGACAGGATCGGTACCGCGAGGATGGTCCCCAGCCCCGCCTCCCGCCACCATCCGAGCAGGCGCACGCGCGGGTCCTGGCCCGCGTCGGGCACGAAGACCGGCTCGCCGCGCTCGGCCGCGACGCCGGTGATGCCCTCGCCGAACGCGAGCGTGGCCGGCATGTGCACGTCGGGCAGGTTGGTTTGCACGCTCCAGGCGCGCAGACGGAGCAGGCGCGCTCCGGGCTCGGCGGTCCAGAGGTGAACCACCGGCGCCCCCACCAGCCGCGCCGTGGCCTCGGCGATGCGGCGCAGGACATCGTCGAGGTCCAGCGAGGCTGCGACCAGCCGCTCCACCTCGGCCAGTTCCCGCAACCGCTCGGCCCGCCGCGTCGCGTCGGCGTACAGGCGCACGTTGTCGATGGCGAGTGCGGCCTGCTCGGCCAGCCGGGTGAGCGCCATCAGTTCGTCCTCGTCGACAGTGCGCTCCGCCCAGTAATGGACCACGAGCGCGCCGTGCACGCGTCCCTTCGACGCGAGGGGGGCGGCGGCGACCGCCCTGAACCCCTCCTGCTCGATCTGCGCGCGGCGCTCCGGCGTCACCCACAGCTGCGGGTCCTGGAGGATGTTCGGGGTGGCGATCGGGCGCGACTCCAGCACGGCGCGGCTGACCGGTCCTCCTCCGATCGGGATGGCCCCCGCGGCCGTGTAGCGGTCGCTCAACCGGCCGGCGGCGCGCATGACCCGGAATTCGGGCGCCTGGCCGTCCCAGGAGACCACCAGCGCGGAGTCCGCGCCCATCACCTCGAGCGCCTTGTCGACGATGGTGTCGAGCACCTCGTTGAGATCGAGCGAGGAGGTCAGCGAGCGGCCGATCGCTTCCAGCGCGCGCACGAAGACGGCGCGCCGCTTGCGCTCGGTCATGTCGGTCAGGAATCCCGCGGCCCCTGTCACGCGCCCGACCGCATCCCGCAGGGGCACGCACCGCGCCTGCACCCAGGCCTCCGGCGCGACCTGGGCCGTGAAGGTCACCTCGCTGGAGAGCGCGCGCCGCAGATACTGCGGAAAGGCGATCGCGTCGAGCACGGGGACGAGGCGGCGGAGGTTGCGGCCGCGCGCGTCCACGCGGGCCAGGCCGGTCAGGCGTTCCATCGCCGCGTTCCAGTGAACGACGTTCAGGTCGGCGTCGACGACGACGAGGGCATCGTCCATCGTGTCGACGAGGCTGGTCAGGACATCGCCGCCCGGGAGCGGGAGGGGCGTCGCCGTCGCCTCGTGCGGCACATCCGAGGCGCTGCCGCGTCCCGTCAGCGCTGCCCATGCCACGCCCAGGAAGCGGCGCATAGGCTTAAAAGTATAAACTGACTGGCATCGCCCTTGCTGCCCGTCCTCGGGAGGAGGTTTCCCCGTGGCGGCGCATCGACCCCTCGCTCTGCGGACAATGCGCGTGCTCCTCGTCGAGGACGTCCCCGACATCCGCGAGGTCCTCACCATCCTCCTCCGCGCGGAGGGGGCGGAGGTCGTCGCCACCGGGAGCGGCCGCGAGGCCGTGGACCTGGTCGGCCAGCGCGAATTCGACGTCGTCCTCACCGATCTCGGGCTTCCCGACATCCCCGGGGACCTGCTCATCCGCCAGATCCGGGCAGGGTCGACGAGACGCACGCGCGTCCTGGTCATCACGGGCTACGGCGAGCCTTACATCACCCGCGCCTGGCAGGCGGGCGCGGACGCCGTCTTCACCAAGCCCGTGGACTGGACGAACATCCTCAACTACCTGCGCCGGCGCGATCTGGCGGCCTCGGCCTGACCGCCGCGAATCCTGCCCGCGCCTTCCGGCAGCGCATCGCATCCGCGTCTCGGCCAACCCCTGTGCAATAATGTCCGCGGCCGAGATTCCGTCAAAGGAGCCGCGATGCGAGCTGCGCTGGATCCCGCGACGATCGTCCTGTTCGTCCTTGCCGCCACGCTCGCCGTCGTCGCGTATCTCAAAGATCCGGGGCTGCCGTGGATCGGGGCCCACAACGGCTTCTCGATGCTCTGGATCGTCCTGCCCCGCCTCATCCCGGCGATGCTCCTGGCCGGCCTGCTTCAAGTCCTGGTGCCGCAGGAGACCGTGGCCCGTTACTTCGGACGCGAGAGCGGGCTTCGGGCCATCGTCATCGCCGCCCTGGCCGGCGTGCTGACGCCCGGGGGGCCGATGGTCAGCGTGCCGTTCATGGTCGCACTCGCCAACTCCGGCATGGCCCTGCCGCCGCTGGTCGCCTACATGACCTCGTGGTCGCTCTTCGGCATCCAGCGCATCATCGCGTGGGAAGCACCACTCATGGGCTGGCACTTCGTCGTCGTGCGTGTCGTCTCGAGCCTGGTGTTTCCGGTCCTGGCTGGTTGGCTGATCGCCGTCTTCTACTCCGACTGAGCGCGTGAATCGCTGAGCCATGGCCTGGCGCGACCTGCGCGAGTTCGTCGACCACCTCGACCAGCACGGCCGCCTGCATCGGGTCACCGTCCCGGTCTCGCCCGATCTCGAGATCACGGAGATCACCGACCGCGTCTCCAAGGGACCCTCTGACCGGAACGTGGCGCTGCTGTTCGAGCGAGTCGAGGGGTTCGACATGCCCGTGCTCGTCAACGCATTCGGGTCGGCCGAGCGGATGGCCTGGGCGCTCGGGCTCGAGCGGCTGGACGAGCTGGGTGAGCGCGCCGCCAAGCTCCTCGACCTCCGACTGCCGGGCACCTTCGCCGAGCGGTTACGCAAGCTGGGAACCCTGATCGACGTCGTCAAGGCGGCGCCTCGACGAGTCACCGACGCGCCCTGCCAGGAGGTGGTGGAGACGGCCAGCCCCTCGCTGGCGACGATTCCCGTGCTCCGCTGTTGGCCCGGCGACGCCGGGCGCTTCATCACGCTGCCGTGCGTGTTCACGCGCGATCCCGTCACGGGCGCGCGCAACGTGGGTATGTACCGCTTGCAAGTCTTCGACGACCGCACGCTCGGCATGCACTGGCAGACCCACAAGGGCTCGGCGGAACACCACCGGCGCGCCGAAGAGGCCTCGGGAGCGGCGCGCATGGAGGTCGCCATCGCCCTCGGTGGCGATCCGGCGCTGATCTACGCGGCGTCGGCGCCGCTGCCGCCCGGGCTCGACGAGGTGGTCTTCGCTGGCTGGCTGCGGGCCAGCGGCGTCGAGCTGGTGCGGTGCCGCACGGTCGACCTCGAGGTCCCCGCCCAGGCCGAGATCGTGCTGGAAGGCTACGTGGACCCGAGCGAGCGACGCCGGGAAGGGCCGTTCGGCGATCACACCGGCTACTACTCGCTGGCGCGCGAGTATCCGGTCTTCCATCTCACCGCCGTCACGCGACGCGGGCGCCCCCTCTATCCGACGACGATCGTCGGCCGCCCCCCGCAGGAGGACTACTGGCTCGGCAAGGCCACCGAGCGGCTGTTCCTGCCGATCATCAAGATGATGCTGCCCGAGGTCGTCGATCTGAACATGCCGGCCGAGGGCGTCTTCCACAATCTGGTGATCGTCTCGATCAAGAAGCGCTATCCGGGCCACGCCCGCAAGGTGATGATGGCGCTGTGGGGGATGGGGCTGATGGCCCTGGCCAAGACGATCGTCGTCGTCAGCGATCACGTGAACGTCCACGATCTTTCCGAGGTCGCCTGGCGCGCCACCGGCAACATCGACCCCCGGCGCGACCTCATGATCCTCGAGGGGCCCATGGACGACCTCGATCATGCGGCGCTGCGCCACCGCTACGGTGGCAAGCTGGGGGTCGACGCCACCGAAAAGGGGCCCCTCGACGACATCGTCCAGCCGTGGCCGGACGAGATCGTGATGAGCGAGGAAATCCGCGAGCAGGTGATGCGCCGCTGGAAGGACTACGGGTTCTGAGCCTGGCCGGCACGAAGGTCGCGCACGTCCTCGACGCGATCAAGTTCGAGCACACGGTCTTCGCGCTGCCCTTCGCCTACATCGCGATGGTGCTGGCCGCGCGAGGCTGGCCCGGCTGGTGGACCGTCGTCTGGGTCACGGTGGCGATGGCGGGCGGGCGCACATGCGCGATGGCCACCAATCGAGTCATCGACCGGTTCATCGACGCGCTCAACCCGCGCACCGCGGGACGCCACCTGCCGCGCGGCCTGCTACGCGCCTGGGAGCTGACGGCGCTGGCGGCGGCCGGCGCCGCCCTCATGGTGGTCGCCGCCGGGATGCTGAACCCCCTCTGCCTGGCGCTGGCGCCGCTGGCGCTCGTGTTCCTCGTCGGCTACTCCTACACGAAGTACGTCACGTGGACGTCCCACTGGATCCTGGGCTTCACCGATGGCATCGCCGCCGGCGGGGGCTGGATCGCCGTCACCGGGCGCTTCGATCCGCCGGCGCTCGCGCTGTGGTTCGCGCTGACCGTGTGGATCGCTGGCTTCGACCTGATCTACGCCTGCCAGGACGTCGACTTCGACCGCGCCCACGGGCTTCACTCCGTGCCCGCGCGCTTCGGCATCGCCGCGGCGCTGGCCATGGCGCGCCTCAATCACGCGCTGACGGCGGTGGCTCTCGCCGCGCTCGGCTGGATGACCGGCCTCGGCCCGCTCTATTGGGTCGGCTGGCTCGTCATCGTGGCGCTCCTCGCCTATGAGCACGCGCTGGTGCGCCCCCACGATCTCTCGCGACTGAACATCGCGTTCTTCAACGTCAACGGCTACATCGCGGTGATCGCCCTCATCGCCGTCATCGCCGGACTGTGGCGGTAGTGCGAGCCGCCGCCCGTCGCGGGGCGGGGGCCCCGCCGGGCGAGGCGAGCCGATGATCCCGGTCGTGCGAGCCGCAGGACGCCCGCGCCGCTGGCGGCGCGCGTCCGAGGCGAGCCTGGGGCCAGTCGTGCGAGCCGAGCCGTGAGCAAAGCGGGCGAGGTCCGCATGATGTTCACGCGTATCGCCGGCCGCTATGACCTCATGAACTCCCTCATGACCGCCGGACGCCACCACGCCTGGCGCCGCCGGGTGGCCCGGGTGGTGGCCGCCGCGCCGCCGGGCCCCGTGCTCGACCTGGCGACGGGCACGGGGGACCTGGCGCTGGCCATCCATGACCGGCGCCCAGAGCGTCTGGTGGTCGGCGCCGACTTCTCCGAAGGGATGCTCCACCAGGCCCGCCTCAAGCTCAGCGCGCAGCGCCCAACGCGCATCCTCTTGGTCGCCGCCGACGCGCTGGCCCTGCCCTTCGCCGACAAGACGTTCGCCTGCGTCAGCTCGGCGTTTCTCCTGCGCAACCTGGACCATCTGGGGCGGGGCCTGGAGGAGATGCGGCGGGTGACGCTGCCGGGCGGACGGGTCGTCGCCCTCGACATCGTGCGGCCGGCGATCCCCCTCTGGGGCACGCTCTTCGGCTTCTACTTCCACCGCGTCGTTCCCGCTATCGGCGCACTCGTCGCCGGCGACCGCCAGGCCTACACGTACCTGCCGCAGTCGGTCGATCGCTTCGTCACGCCGGCCGAGCTGGCGCGGATGATGGCCCAGGCCGGTCTGCGCGCCGTCACGTATCGCACCCTGGGGCTGGGGACGGTCGCCCTCCACATCGGCATCGCGTAGGCGCGCCGGTCAGCCCAGCGAGGCCAGGAACCCGCCGAGCACCTCGACGAACGCCCGGGGGGCGTCGAGCACGAGGTGATGATACGTGCCCGGAATCCCCACGAGTGTGGCGCGCGGGATCGCCGCCCGTATCCGCTCGGCCAGCTCGGGCGGCAGGATCGGGCTCCATTCTCCCCGCACGATCAGCGTCGGCGCACTGATGCGCCCGAGCAGCGCCCACGTGTCGGCGGGCCGGCGTAGCCGATTGCAGTCGGGGTCGAACCGGTACGTCCACCCGCCGGGGCGCCGGACGACGCCCGCGCGGGCCAGATGCGCGAGCAGCGCGGACTCGGCGACGGTCTCGCGGGGAAGCAGGCGGAACGTGGCCAGCGCCTCCCCGAGTGTCTGATGGAGACGGAGCACCCGGTGGCCGCGCTGGCGCAGGCGATTCAGGCGCTCCTCGGGGATCGACGGCCGCGAATCGATGACCACCAGCGCCCGCACCCGCTCCGGGTGCCAGGCCGCGAACGCCATGGCGTTGTGGCCGCCCATCGAGTGCCCCGCGACGACCGCGCGCGGCCAGTCCAGCGCGTCCAGCACGCCCCGCAGGTCGCCGGCGAACTGCTCGGTGCCGTACGCGGGGGGATTCGGCCAGTCGCTCTCGCCGTGGCCGCGCTGATCGAGAGCTACGACATGAAAGCGATCGGCGAACGCGGGAGCGACATAGTCGAACCAATGGGCGTGGGCGGAGCCCCCGTGCAGGAAACAGATCGCCGGCCGACCGGGCGCGCCCCACTCCAGCAGGTGCAATTGGAGGCCGTCCACGCTCAGCGTGCGGCTCCGGGCCGACTCACAGCCAAATTGTAATTTTGTCACCGCGCGATTGTACTGAATTCAGGATATTGATAGTATTTTTCTTGGATCGGATACATCACTTCGCTACTGTCATGACCGAAGGAATGAACGAAGTCCCCACGCAGTCCGCCCGCCGCCATCTTCTCGATGGCGGCTACGCACTCCTCCTGTTGACGGTCGCCATTGTCTTCGGTTACGGGCTGCTCCTCCCCGCCTCCCTCCGGGCAAGGACCCTACCGTCCAAGGAAGCGGCGTGGAGCCTGATGACGGGGCGCGTCGAAGCGCCGCGCCCTGTCCTCACGTGGCCGGCGCGCGTCATCGGCCGGGTCATGGACGTTGAGCGCAAGCCGCTCACCGACGCCTCGGTGGTGGCCGCCGGCAAGGAGATCCGGGTAGACGCCGAGGGCACGTTCGCGCTCGAGGCGCCGCCGCCGGACACGCCGCTGGTGGTCAAGCTCCCCGGCTACGGGCGGGTAACGGTTCAGCCCACCCACGGGTCGATCGAGGTGGTGCTGAAGCCACAGATGGTCAAGGCGGCCTACCTCACCTACTACGGCGTGGCCGACCGCGGCATCCGCGGGCGCGTGCTCGAGCTCCTGGCGCGAACGGAGCTCAACGCCGTCGTCATCGACATCAAGGGTGACCGCGGCTGGATTCCCTACCGGACGGAGGTGGAGGCGGCGCGGGCGGCCGGTGCCCAGGGCCCGGTGATCATCAAGGACTTCGACGGCATGATCGCCGATCTCAAGGCGCGCGGCATCTATACGATCGCCCGCGTGGTGACGTTCAAAGACAACGTCCTGGCCAATCACCGCCCCGATCTCGCGATCGTCGACGCGCGCACCGGCCGCCCGTGGGTCGACAATGAGAAGCTCGCCTGGGTCGACCCCTTCCAGGAGGAGGCCTGGAGCTACAACCTCGCCATCGCCAAGGAAGCGGCGCGCAAGGGGTTCGACGAGATCCAGTTCGATTACGTCCGCTTCCCGACTGACGGCCGGATCTCGGCGGCGCAGTACTCGAAGCCCAACACCCGCGCGACGCGACTACCGACGGTCGTCGCGTTCCTGGAGCGCGCCCGGCGGGAGCTGGGCGCCCTGGGCGTGTTCGTCGCCGCCGACATCTTCGGTTACACCGCCTTCAACGAGAACGACACGGACATCGGGCAGCGGATCGAGGAGCTAGCGCCACACCTCGACTACATCTGCCCCATGGTCTATCCGTCGGGCTACCACCTGGGGATCCCGGGCTACCGCAATCCCGTCGATCACCCGTACGAGATCGTCTACGAGAGCGTGAAGCTCATCCGCAAGCGCGCCAGCGGGGCCCAGGTGCGGCCGTGGCTGCAGGACTTCAAGGACTACGCCTTCGACCGCCGCGTCTTCGGTCCGGCCGAGATCCGCGCCCAGATCCAGGGCGCCGACGACGCGGGGGCGCTGGGCTGGATGCTGTGGAACCCCCGCAACGACTACACCGGGGCGGCGCTGCGCCCGAAAGGATCGCTCGCCGCCAAGTGATCCGCCTCCTCGCCGTCACCTGGCTGCTCGCCACCGCTCTCGCCGCCCCCGCCCTGGCCCAGTCGCTGCCGCCCAACGAGCTGGGCCGCATCATGATCCTCGAGTACCACAAGATCGATTACCCCGAAGAGCGCTGGACCCGCACCCCCGAGAACTTCCGCCGGGATCTGGAGACGCTGTACGCCCGGGGCTACCGTCTGCTCGCCCTCAACGACCTGCTCGACGGCCGCATCACGCTCCCCGCCGGCATGACGCCGGTGGTGCTGACCTTCGACGACTCCTCGCCAGGCCAGTTCCGCTACCTCGAGCGCAACGGCACCCTCGAGATCGACCCGAAGTCGGGGGTCGGCATTTTGGAATCGTTCCTCCGGGAGCGCCCGGACTTCGGGCGCGCGGCCACGTTCTTCGTCCTGCCCGGGGCCAGCCGCCCGAACCGGCTGTTCGATCAGCCGGAGCACGAGGGGCGCAAGCTGCAGTACCTCGTCCGGCAAGGCTACGAGATCGGCAACCACACGCTCTGGCACGCGAACCTGGGCAAGTACGAGGAGGCCACGGTGCGCGCCCAGATCGCCGAGGCGCAGGTGTGGATCCAGCGCCACGTTCCCGACTACCGCCCGCGCACGCTCGCGCTGCCGTACGGCGTCTATCCCCCGGAGGTTGGCTGGGCGCTGCGCGGCACCGCCAAGGGCGCCACCTACCGCCACGACGCAATCCTGATGGTCGCCGGCGGCGCGGCGCCTTCGCCGTTCTCGCGCGCGTTCGACCCGGTCCGGCTGCCCCGCATCCAGGCCATCGAGCGGGACCTGGCCTACTGGCTGGCGCACTTCGACCGCAACCCGGACGAGCGCTTCGTGAGCGACGGCGATCCGGCAGCGGTGACGGTTCCCGGGAAGTGGCGCGAGCGCCTCCGCACCCCCCTGCCCCGCACCCTCCGCATCATTGAACGCTAGCGCGCCCCCCGGCGCGAGGTCGAAGGAGGCTACGGGTAGATGAGATACGATGCCCGCCGATTCAAGAAGCTCGCGCGCTCCATCTCCGCCCAGCCCACCAACCGGTCCAGCGGTTCGCTCCTGAGGAAGGCCCACATCGTCGGCCGATGGACCAGGAGAAGCTGGATGTTTTCCGGCCTGAACTGGTCGCGATGCTGAGTCCGTAGCGCGCCGGCCACCGCGAAGGCGACGGTCACGGGCCGAACCGCCGCGCGATCGGTGACGGCGAGCCGCACGCCCCAGCAGGTGACGCGCGCGTAGTTGTCGTCGGTGGGCGTGAACATCACTGGCTCGAAGCGGACGCCCGGCAGACGCTGGGCGTTCAGGGCGTCCGCGAGCGCGTGGGGGTCGATCCAGGGCGCTCCCACCAGCTCGAACGGCGTGTCCGTTCCCCGCCCGACCGAGAGATTGGTCCCCTCCAGCAGCCCGATCCCGGAGTAGAGGAGCGCCTCCGTCACCGAGCGGATGTTCGGGGACGGGTTCACCCACGGCAGCCCCGTCTCGTCGTACCACCGCGATCGCTCCCAGCCGGCCACGGGCACCACGGTGAGCGAGACGGGCAG
This sequence comes from Candidatus Rokubacteria bacterium 13_1_40CM_69_27, assembly GCA_001917535.1. Taxonomy (GTDB): domain Bacteria; phylum Methylomirabilota; class Methylomirabilia; order Rokubacteriales; family CSP1-6; genus MNEF01. The sequence goes on along the minus strand of MNEF01000065.1, from coordinate 77,786 downwards.
CTTGCGCTCGGCGGCCACCATCCGCGCGAACTCGCCGATCGTGAGGCCGGTGCGCACCGGCAACTCATGGGGGGCGGTGAACGACCGGAGATCGGGATCCATCACCGGCCCCTCGACGATACGACCGGTGATCGGGTTGGGCCGGTCGAGCACGACGACCGGGATGCCCCGCCGTCCCGCCTCTTCCATCACGTACACGAGCGTCGTGAGGTAAGTGTAGTACCGCACGCCGATATCCTGGATGTCGAAGACCAGCACGCTGACGCCCCGGAGCATCTCGGGCGTCGGGCGGCGGGCGGGGCCGTACAGGCTCCAGATCGGGACTCCCGTCAGCGCGTCCCGCCCGTGCGGCACCTCCGTGGTCGCGTCGCCCGTGAGGCCGTGCTCCGGCGAGAAGATCGCCACCAGGCGCGCGCCCGGCGCCGACGCGAACAGGTCGATGGCCCGCCGACCCCGCGCGTCGATCCCCGTCTGGTTGGTGATGAGCCCGACCGCGTGACCCTGAAACGGGGCGAAGTTCTGGGCGACGAGGACGTCAAGCCCGGTCCGCACGACACCGGCGGCGCGGGATGGGAGCATCGGCAGGGTACCGTCGCCGGTGTCGCCTTCGTCGGCGGCCGGCCCGGTGGCGCTGGCCACCGAAACAGGCAGGGACGGCGGCAGGAACAGTGCGGCGCCGACCGCCGCCGCCACCCGTATCCGGAGTTCGCGGATGCGGGCGGCGCCGCCCCCGCTCGGATGCACGCGGTTGGTCAGCACGATCATGTAGGTCCGGGTGGGCGGGTCGATCCACACCGCGGTGCCGGTGAAACCGGTGTGCCCGACCGATTCCGGCGGAAAGAACGGCGCCATCGCGCGAGAAAACGACGAGGACATGTCCCAGCCGAGTGCGCGGGCACCGTCGACGTCAGGCGCGCGCGCCCACATCGTCCGGACGGTGGAGTCCCGCAGCACTCGCCGGCCGTCGAGTTCCCCACCGTCGAGGAGCATCCGGCAGATGCGGGCCAGGTCGTCCGTCGTCGAGAACATGCCGGCGTGGCCGGCGACGCCGCCGAGCAGGCGAGCGCGCGGGTCGTGGACCTGGCCCTGGAGCAGCGCGCCGTTCTGGAACTCGGTCGGGGCCACCCGCGCCCGCATCACCCCGCTGGGCCGAAACGTGGTGTCGCGGAGCCCCAGTGGGCGGACGAGGATGCGCTCGAGATAGCGGTCGAGGGGCTCGCCGCTCACGCGGCGCACCACTTCGCCGAGCAGGATGAAGCCCGTGTCGCTGTACTGGAAGCCGGTGCCGGGCGGATAGTCGAGCGGCCGCTGCGCGAGCGCCCGGGCGGCCGCCGGAAACCCGCCGTTGAGGGTCCCGTTGGGGGGCAGCGCGGGAAAGCCCGCACTGTGTGTGAGGATCCGATGGATCGTCACCTGCTCGAACGGCCGGCCGCGGAACTCGCGGAGATAGCTCCCGAGCGGCGCGTCGAGCTTGAGGGCGCCGCGATCGACGAGCGCCATGACGGCGATGGTCGTCCCCAGCGGCTTCGTCAGCGACGCGATGTCGAAGATCGTGTCGATCGTCATGGGCACCGGCGTGGGGACGAGGGTGCGCCAGCCCCAGGCGCGGTGGTACAGCGTCTCGTCGCCGCGCCCCACCAGCACCACCACTCCCGGAATCTCGCCCGACGCCACGGCGTCGCGCGCCGCCTCGTCGACTCCAGTGAAGTCGGGCACGTTGGCGAAGATTTGGGAGGGCCCGGTCAGCGTGAGCAAGACGACGACCGCGATCACAAACCGAGCGCCGTGAGCCGAGGGCACGGTGCGATCTTACCACTGATATCCTTGTGTTAGGGTTAGAGGCGTTTTATGCAGCGGGTGTTCGTCACCGGGGCGACAGGGTTCGTGGGACGGGCCGTAATCCAAGGCCTTCGCGCCGACGGGTACACGGTCCGCTGTCTCGTTCGCCGCGGGTCCGAGCGCGACCTGCGGGGGCTGGGCGCCATCGAGCGCGTGGAGGGCGACGTCCTGGTTCGGCGCGGCCTGGAGGACGACATCGCGGGCTGTCAGGCCGTCATCCACCTCGTGGGTATCATCCGCGAGCACCCGGCGGCCGCCTCCACCTTCGAGCTGGTGCACACGCAGGGCACCATCAACATCATCGAGGCCGCCGCCATGGCCGGGGTTCGCCGCTATCTGCACATGAGCGCGCTGGGCGCGCGGCCGGGCGCGCGGTCGCGCTACCACCGGACGAAATGGGCGGCGGAAGAGGCGGTGCGCGCCAGCGGGCTCGGCTGGACGATCTTCCGCCCGTCGGTGATCTACGGCCGGGGCGACGCTTTCATCACGATGCTGGCGCAGCTGGCGCGTCGGCTGCCGCTGGTGCCGGTCATCGGCAGCGGCCGCCAGCGATTGCAGCCGGTGCCGGTGGAGGACGTGGCCGAGGGTTTCGCGGGCGCGCTGGCCCTGCCGGGGACGGAGAAGCAGACGTACGAGGTGGGCGGGCCGGACGCGGTCACGATGATCGAGCTTCTCGATCTGATCGGCGCCGCCCTCGGCCGGCGGCGGGTCCGGAAGGTCCACATCCCGCTGAGCCTCATGCGTCCCCTGACCCGCGTCCTTCATCCACTGCCCGGATTTCCGGTGACACCCGACCAGCTCCTCATGCTCCAGGAGGACAACGTCTGCGATCCGGCGCCCTTTTACTCTACGTTCGGCATCCGGCCCGTGCGGCTCGCGACCGGCATCGGCCGGATGCTCGAGTGAGCCGATCGACGTGCCTTTCCGAACCCGACCGGGGCAGCCGCGCGACCTCCTGGCTCTGGTGGAGAGCGAGCTGCGGGAGCGGATCGAGGACGCGGTCGACCACGTGAGCCTCGACGTGATGGTGCAGGCGCGGCGCGCGCACGGACTGCCGGCGCCAGCGGCGGACAGCGCGCGCGATCGGAAGGAGTTCAGCGCCGGCGTCCGGAAGTTCCTCGAGCGGCTGCGCACCGCGCTGCTGCCCGGGCTGGCCGCGGAGCGGCAACGCAAGGCCGACGAGGCCCTGGCAGGCGCCGGAGAAGACCCGATCGCTCGCCTGATCGGTGTCCAGGTGATGCTGGCCAAGGAACTGCCCGACTACTGGCAGCGCTTCGAGGTTGTCCGCGGGACGTACACCTCGGAGCAGGTCGAATCAGGCCGCGAGCGTTCGGGACTGCTCCGTCGCGTTTTTCGCCGCTGAGGGCGCGGGCGCCGCCGGAGGGTCGGGGGCCGCCGCCTCCGGGCTCGTGGACTTCCAGGCCGCCAGGGCCCACAGGTTCTCGACGTCGTCCAGCGCCCGGCGCCAGCGGCCGTAACCATCGAGCAACGACGCCCGCACAGCCGCCATCTGGGCCTCGGCCTCGTCCAGGCGCCGCCTGAGCGTCGAGTTCTGCGCCCCGATGGCTTGTAGGCATCCCCCCGGCACCGATTCCGCGAGCCGATCCACCAGCCGGCTCAGTTCATCATTGAGCACCCACTCGACCGGATTCATCTGACCCTCCCCCCCAGCGATCCACGCCAGGGTCCATATACTCGTCACATGATGAGTCCCATGTCAAGCTCACTGCTGGTGCCGGTGCAACACATGATGTAGCATTGCAACCAGTGATGCATTCACCAACGTGGCTCGTTCTGATCGTGAGCCTGCCGCGCGAGCCCTCGAGCCTTCGAGTGCGCGCGTGGCGCCGGCTCAAGACGCTGGGGGCCGCGGCCCTCAAGCACGGCGTCTACGTCCTCCCGGCCGCGGCCGAGACCACCGAGCAATTCCAGTGGCTCACCCAGGAGGTCCAGCGGGATGGGGGTGACGCGACCCTGCTCAGGGTCGAGCGTGTGGAGAACGTGACGAACGAAGAGATCGTCCGTCGCTTCCGCGCGGCGCGCGACGCCGACTATCGCACCCTCACCGAACGCTATCGCCGCTTGCTCCGCACGGCCGAGGGCCGGCCGCGTCCCGGGCGGCGGGCCCGTCTCCACGAGGAGGCGGGCCGGCTGGGTCGCGAGTTCGCCCGCCTCCGCGAGATCGATTACTTCGGAGCGACCGCCGGCGCCGAGGCGCTTCGAGCCAAGGAGGCGCTGGAGTCGCGGCTGACGCCTCCGCCGCCGACGCCGCCGACCCCGGCGCGCTTCGAGGACCTTCGCGACCGGGTGTGGGTCACGCGCCCGCGGCCGCACGTCGACCGGCTGGCATCGGCCTGGTTCATCCGACGCTTCGTCGATCCCGGGGCGCGCTTCGCCTTCACGGCGCCGGAGGCCCGTCCCCCCGACGCCATCCCCTTCGATATGGTCGGAGTCGAGCTCGGCCACCACGGTGATCGCTGCACGTTCGAGACGCTGCTCGCCGCCAGCGGCCTCAGAGATTCGCGGCTCGACGCCATCGCCGAAATTGTCCACGAGGCCGACCTGCGCGACGGCAAGTACGTCCGCCAGGAAGCGCGCGGGTTCGATATCGCCATTCGCGGGTTGCTGGCCGTCACGCCGGACGACGCCGCGATGCTGGCGACGGGACTGACGTTGTTCGAGGGACTCTATGCCGCGCTGGGCGAGGAAGGGCTCCGGCCGGGCGCCCGCGCCCACAACAAGGAGAGGCAACCATGAAGTGGGTCACCCGAGAGAAAGCGAGAGTGGATCGCATCGCCTGCCCCTGGCTGATCAGCCGCTTCGTCGATCGTGAGCCCGTCTTCCTCTTCGTGCCGCCCGCCGAGGTGATGCGGGTGGCCGAGCGGGAGGGCGCGATTCCCTACGACGTCCCGGACGTCGAGCTCGGCCACCACGGCGACCGGTGCTCGTTCGATGCCTTCGTCGAGAAATACGGGCTCGACGATCCCGCGTTGCGGGCGCTGGCCCGGATCGTCCGCGGCGCGGACACCGACGCCCGGCATCTGGCGCCGGAGTCCCCCGGTCTCTACGCGGTCGCCTCCGGCTTCCGGACGATCGCGGCGGACGACCACGACAACATGCGGCTCCAGTTCCCGGCGTACGACGCGCTGTACGCCCACTGCCAGGGTCGGGTCCGTGGCGGCGCCGCCTGAAGTCATCACGGTTTTCGCGGCAAAGACGGCCCGCACGTTCTGCTACGGCTTTCTGGGGATCGTGCTGCCCGTCTATCTCGGCGAGCTGGGTGTCGGCCCGCTGGGGGTGGGCACCGCGGTGACGCTGACCCTCGCCGCCAGCGCGGCCCTGACGTGGATGGTGCGGAGGCCGGCTGAGCGCTACGGTGCGCGGGTCGCCCTGCTGGGGCTCGTGGTCCTGACGGCCCTGTCGGCCCTCATGCTCCTGGTGTCGCGGAGCCCGTGGGTGGTCGTGGCGGCGGCGATGCTCGGCAACGTCGCCGTCGGGGCCGGCGAGACCGGCCCGTTCCTGACGGTCGAGCAGGTCGTCGTCGCGCGCGCGGTGACGGGCGCCCGCCGGACGACGATCCTCAGCCTCTACAACCTGCTGGGCTACGGCGCAGCGGCGCTCGGCGCCGCCGCGGTCCGAGGCGTGGCCGGCTACGATGCTCTGTTCCTGCTCTTCCTCGCCGGCGCCGCCGTGCAGGCGATCGCCTACCGGTTCCTCCCCTCCAGGCCCCGCGCCGAGGCCGCGCGGCCCCGCGGTCCCCTCACCTCGACGCCGCTGATCCGCCGGATGGCCGCGCTCTTCGCGCTCGACTCCTTCGCGGGGGGCTTCGTGCTACAGTCGCTGGTCGCGTATTTCCTACACGTGCGGTTCGGGCTCGACCTGGCCGCGCTCGGGCTCATCTTCTTCGTCGCGCAGCTCCTGACCGCCGCCTCGCTCCTGCTTGCCGCCCGGTGCGCCGCGCGGTTCGGCCTCCTGGCCACCATGGTGGTGTCGCATCTGGCCTCCAACGTCTTCCTCATCGCGATCGCGGCAGCCCCCAGCGGGGCAGTGGCGGTCGCGCTCCTGCTCCTCCGCCAGCTGCTCTCGCAGATGGACGTGCCCACCCGGCAAGCTTACGTCATGGCCGTCGTCGAGGATCACGAGCGCGAAGCGGCCGCCAGCACCACCAATCTCGCGCGGACGCTCGCGCAGGCGATCACCCCGGCGCTGACCGGCTGGACGATGCAGGCGCTGGCGCTGGCGGCGCCCTTCGTGCTGGGCGGGGGCCTGAAGATCGTCTACGACGTGCTGCTCTACTTCACCTTCAGGGACGTGAAGCTGAAGTCCGAGACCGAGTAGCGGCTGGGTGGGGACGGGGCGCGGTCGAGCGGGGCCGCCCCGATCCTGCGCGTGCCGCTACTTGATCGCAGCGGCTTTGACCTGACGGTGGTCCGTGAGGCCGCTGAGCGTTTTGAGGATGCCGTCCTGGACGAGGGTGGTCATGCCCTCGGTCTTGGCCTGGGCGAGCATTTCGGGGACGCGCGCCTTGGTCTGGATGAGGCGCTTCATCTCGTCAGTGGCCAGGAGCAGCTCGTGAATGCCGGCCCGTCCGCGGTAGCCGGTCTTATTGCAGCTCGCGCAGCCCTTGCCCCGATAGAGCTTGAACTTGTCGTCGTGCTTGGGGCCGAGCGCCTCGAACTCCTCCTTGCCGTAGGCCTGGGCCAGCGCCTCGTACTCCGTCCGCTCCGGGCGGTACGGCTCCTTGCAGTCATCACAGATGCGCTTGACGAGCCGCTGGGAGAGTACGCCGAGCAGCGCGTCGGCGAAGTTGAAGGAATCGAGACCCATGTCGAGCAGGCGCACGACGGTCTCCACCGCGCTGTTCGTGTGCAATGTGCTCAAGACGAGGTGGCCGGTCAGCGAGGCCTCGATGCCGGTGGCGGCCGTCTCCTCGTCGCGCATCTCGCCCACCATGATCACGTCCGGATCGGCGCGCAGGAAGGCCCGCATCGCGGCCGCGAAGGTGAAACCGATCTTGGGATTCACCTGGACCTGGCGCAGCCCGTACTGCGTGATCTCGACGGGGTCCTCCGCCGTCCAGATCTTCCGATCAGGCTTGTTGATGTAGCCCAGAACCGAGTGCAGCGTGGTCGTCTTGCCCGACCCGGTAGGCCCGACGCAGAGGATGAGCCCGTACGGCTTCTGGGCGACGGCCTTCAACTCTCTCAAATTTCGCTCGGTCATGCCCAGCTTGTCGATGGGGATCGGCTCGTTGGAGGCCAGGATGCGCATGACCACGTCCTCGTTGCCGCCGGCGGTGGGCACGGTGGCCACGCGGAGCTCGATCTCCCGGTTGTCGGGGAGCTTGAACTTGACCTTGCCGTCCTGGGGCTTGCGGCGCTCGGCGATGTCGAGCTGGGCCATGATCTTGATCCGGGCCACGATCGCCCGCCGGTACGCGCCGGGGATCTTCTGGTACTCCATGTTGGAGCCATCCACCCGGATGCGGATGACGGTGTCGCGCTGAGGCCCGTAGGGCTCGATGTGGATGTCCGACGCCCGAGCCTTGTAGGCGTCGACGATCATCTGGTTGGCGAGCCGGATGATCGCGCTGTCGTTCTCGTCGACCTCGGCGCCACTGATCTCCTCCCGTTCGACCCGCTCGACGGTGTCCTCGGCCTTGAGGTCGCCGAGGATCTCGCCGATCGTACCCTTGGCCGCCAACTCGCCGCCGGCGGTGGAGAGGAAGTGGAGGATGTCTTTCCGCAGGCCGACCGCCAGGTTGATCTTGTGACGCGGCAGGAGCTGGTGGATCGCGTCGACCTTCTGGATGTCCTGGGGATTGTCGACGAGAACGGTGAGGCCGTGGTCGTCGCGCCGGAGCGGCAGCCACAGGGCCTTCTTCAGATATTCGAGCTTCAGGTCCCGCATCAGGTCGGACGGCGGGGCGATGCTCTCGTCGAACTCGATGAACGGGCAGCGGTAGAACTGGTTGAGCGCGGTCCCCAGCTCCGCCTTGGGGACCTTGTACTGCTCGAGCAGGACCGTCTCCACATCGGTCTGCTTGCGGCGGGCCTCGGCGATGGCGCTGTTCAGCTCGTCCTGGGTGACCAGCTCCTGGGCGAGGAGGTAGTCGAACTTCCCCGCCCGCTTCTGGGCCAGCTGGAACTGGTTGTTGAGGGCGATGCCCAGCGTCTTGGCCAGGCGGACGACGCTGGTCTCGTCGTCCTTGGTGAACCGGGCGCCGCGCTTCCGGTTGAGCAGCTGGATGACGCCGACGGCGCGGTTCTCGTGCATGATGGGCAGAGCCAGGACCTGCTTGGTCCGGAACCCGGTCTTCTGATCCCAGCTGCTGTCGAAGCTGAGCGTGGACGCGATACGCGTCAGCTCGGCGCCGTCGTAAGCGTCGGTGATGTTCACCGGGCGGCGCGCCGACGCCACGTACCCGGCGATGCTCTTCTCGCTGATGGGAACGCGGATCTCGCGGACCTCGCCCACGTCGCCGGCCACGAATCTCGAGTAGAGCTCTTTCCGGTCCTGGTCCACCGCGTAGAGCGTCATGCGCTCGGCCTCGATGAGACCCAGGATCTCGCCCTGCAGCTCGAGGAAGATGCTGTCGAGGCTCTTGGCCGCGTGGATGCGGTCCACGAGTTGCACGAGCTTCTGCTCGTAGGCCAGCTTTTCCTGGAGGGCCTGCACGCTTTCGAGCTGAGCCACGCTATTTTCCAGTCTAGCAGAAGACCGCTAAAAAACGGGGCGTTCTACATAGGTCCCCCAGACCCGGCGGAGACGGGCGACGATCTCTCCCAGCGAGGCCCGGGCCCTCACCAACTCGATCGTCACCGGCATGAGGTTGACGGAGGGCTCTTGCGCCTCGCGCTCGAGCCGGTCCAGGAGCGCCGCCACCCGTTCGACGTCCCGCCGGGCGAGGACGCTGCGTAACCGCTCGATCTGGCGCGCTTCCACGTCCTGGTCGACCCGGTGGATCTCGAGCCCGCCGGGCTCCGACGGCTCAACGTATTTGTTCACGCCGATGACGGTCTCCTCGCCGGAGGCCTTGCGGCGCGCGAAGTCGTAGGCCGACTCGGCGATCTCGCGCTGGAAGTAGCCCTCCTCGATCGCCTTGACCGTCCCGCCCATCGCATCCACCTTGCCGAGGATCTCGAAGACGGCCGCCTCGAACTGGTTGGTGAGCGCCTCCACATAGTAGGACCCGCCCAGGGGGTCCGCCACGTTGGGCACCCGTGTCTCCTCCGCGATGATCTGCTGGGTGCGAAGCGCGATCTTCATCGCCTGCTCGGAGGGGATCGCGTACGCCTCGTCCAGGCCGTTCGTGTGGAGCGACTGGGCGCCGCCGAGGACGGCCGACAGCGCCTGCAGCGCCGTGCGCACGATGTTGGTGAGGGGCTGGGCCTTCGTCAGCGTGGCCGCGGCCGTCTGGCAGTGGAAGCGCAGGCGCATGGATTCCGGCCTGGTGGCTCCGAAGCGCTCCTTCACGAGCTTGGCCCAGATCCGGCGCGCCGCCCGGAACTTCGCCACCTCCTCGAAGAAGTCGGCCTGGGCGACGAAATAGAAGGCCAGCCGCGGCGCGAACGCGTCCACGGGGACGCCGGCCGCCGTCACCTCCTCGATGTAGGCGATGGCATTGGCCATCGTGAACGCCACCTCCTGGACGGACGTCGCGCCCGCCTCCGAGATGTGGTAGCCGCTGATGTTGATGGGGTTGTAGCGGGCCATCCGCTCGGCGCTGAACACGATCATGTCGCGGACCAGCCGCAGCGAGGAGCGGATGGGGAAGATCCACTCCTTCTGGGCGACGTACTCCTTCAGGATGTCGGCCTGGGTCGTTCCCGAGAGCCGATGGGCGTCGTACCCGCGGGCCTCGGCCAGCGCGACATACATGGCCAGGAGGATCCAGGCGGTGGGATTGATGGTCATCGACACCGAGATGCGCTCGAGGTCGATCCCCTCGAAGAGCGCCTCCATGTCCTCGATCGTGTCGATGGCCACGCCCTCGCGCCCGACCTCACCCAGCGCCCGGGGATCGTCCGAGTCGTAGCCCATCAATGTAGGCATGTCGAAGTCGACCGAGAGGCCGGTCTGCCCCTGGGCGATGAGGTAACGGAAGCGCCGGTTGGTGTCGTGGCCGGTGCCGAAGCCGGCGATCTGCCGCATCGTCCACAGCCGGCCCCGGTACATGGTGGGGTACGGTCCCCGCGTGAACGGATAGTGGCCAGGCAGGTCGATCTCCTCGAAGGGGGTGGCGGCGATGTCCTCGGGGCCGTAGACGCGCTTGACCGGCAAGCCGGACGCAGTGCGATACTCCGCCCGGCCCTCGGGCTGGCGGGCGAGGAACTCCCGCAGCTCGCTGGCCTCCCATTGGCGGCGCCGGGCCGCCGCTCGCTCAATGGCCTCAGGGTCGAACATGGCTCGTCCTCTCTCGGTACAGGTCACGATCGTCGATCACGCGCCGGGCCTTGAACTCCGTGCGCGGGATCTCGCCGGCCGGTACCAGTTCGATCACCGGGCGCACGCCGAGCCGGGCCCGGAGGCGCTCCTCCATGGTCGCGCGCAAGCGCTGCCGAGCGTCCGGCGCCGCGTGCGTCGCCGCGTGCTCGGCGCGGATGAGCAGCTCGTCCATCGCCTCGCGGCGCGAGATGATCACCCGGAACTCGCCGCCGAAGCCGTCGATGGCCCGGAGCGTGTCCTCGATGGCGCCGGGATAGATGTTCTCGCCCCGCACGATGAACATGTCGTCGATCCGGCCGTAGAGCCCGTCCGGCAGCCGCGGATAGGTACGGCCGCAGGGGCAGGGTTCGTCGGTCCAGCGGGCGAGATCGCCGGACACCAGGCGGATCATCGGCTGCGAGGTGCGCTCCAGGTGCGTGTAGACTGGAGTACCCTCGGCGCCGAACGGCACCGGCTCGAAGGTCGCCGGGTCGCAGAGCTGCGTGTAGACGAAATCCTGCCAGAGGTGCATGCCGGTGCGGCGGCGACACTCGCCGTTCGTCATCCACGGCGTCATCTCCGCCATGCTGCCCATGTCGATGCAGATCCCGCCGAACGTCTCCTCGATCCGGCGTTTGGTGGCCGGGATGCCCGCCCCCGGCTCACCCGAGAAGAAGAGGATGCGGAACCCGAATTCCCGCGGGTCGATGCCCTCGCGCCGCGCCGTCTCGGCGAGGTGGAGTGCGTAGGAGGGCGTGCTGTAGAAGGCGGTTGGTTTGAGGTCGCGCGCCCAGCCCAGCGCCATCAGCGTCTGACCGGCCAGGCCGGCGCCGAACGGAAACATCGCGGCGCCGAGGCGCTCACCGCCCTTCAGCGCCCCCCAAGAACCCAGATAGAGGCTGAAGAACGAGCAGATCATGATGCGGTCGGTGGGGCGGAGCCCGGCGCCCCACAGGATGCGCGCATGGGCCTCGCCCACGCGGTCCCAGTCGTCGGCGCCGATGCCGAAGACCGTGGGGCGTCCGGTGGTGCCGCTGGTGCCGTGGATGCGCGCCACCTGGTGGGGCTCGATGCAGAGCGCATCGCCAAAGGGCGGGTGGGCGGCCTGCGCCTGGCGTAGCTCCGCCTTGTGGACCACCGGAAAGCGCGTGAGATCGTCCAGGCTCTTCAGCGTGTCGGGCGACACTCCGGCCGCCTCCCAGGTGCGACGGTAAAAGGCGCTTCGCTCCCACGCGTAGCGGACCTGCTGCCGGAGCTTGGCCAGGATGATCGCGTCGCGCTCGGACGGGTCCGCGCACTCGAGCTCCGGCAACCAGTGCTCGGCCGACGGCTGGGGCCGGTACGTCGGGTCGTAGCGCGGCGGCCACACGCGGAGATCCACGCCCCGTGTGCGCGCCAGCGCGGCCAGGTCGATCATCGCCCCGATCGCGCGGCCGCCGCCTCGCGCACGCGCCGCACGACCTCCTCGGGTGGCGTGTCCTGCAGCACCACGTCGCGGGCGCCCATCGCCTTGAGGGCGGGCACGTCCTCGTCCGGGATGACGCCGCCCACGACGAGCGCGATGTCCTCGACGTCGGCCTCGCGCAGGAGCTGGAGCATGCGGGGGATGAGCGTCATGTGGGCGCCCGAGAGCAGACTGACGCCGAGGACGTCGACGTCCTCCTGGACGGCCGCCGCCACGACCTCTTCCGGCGTGCGGTGGAGCCCGGTGTAGATCACGTCCATCCCGCCGTCGCGGAGGCAGCGGGCGACGATCTTCGCGCCGCGGTCGTGCCCGTCGAGGCCGACCTTGGCGATGAGCACGCGGAGGGGACCGTCGGTCATGAAAGCGTATTGTACGCCGGTAGGTGGGAGGGAGCCTCGACGGCCCCCTTCCAGGCCTCCCCCAGGAAAGATTGCGCGGGCGAAGCCCGCGCTCGAACCGTACGTACTCCCCCGCGCGTCTAGGAGGGCGGGCCGGCGGCACAGCTGATGCGCATGCGGTTGCGGGCGACCCAGGCGTAGACGCGACGCGACAGGGGGCGGACGCCCGGCAGATCGAAGAGACGGACCAGCCAGCGCCAGCGCGGGATCCGGGCCAGGATCTCCGGCACGGCGTCGGCGCCGCTGAGCACGCGGCCGTCGGGCAGCACGAGCTGCATGGCCGTCAGGCACACGGTGTCGTCGATCCGGGGAAAGCGCGCGCGGCGCGCCGGCGACTGGCAGGGTAGGATCTCGAGCTCGCGGGCGCCGCCCGCCAGCGCGCGGCGCATGAGCCAGAGCGCGCTGGCCCGGCACATGGAGCACTCACCGTCGTAGATCAGCACCGCCGACGCCATGACCGCCGACCCCCGCGGCTTCCGCTACCGCTGGCCCCAGCCCCGCAACGTCCGGTAGTAGAGGATGAGCCCGACCGTCACCGCCGCCGAGACGACGGACTGCACGAGGTCGGAGGTGGGCGCCCCGCCCAGATAACGGCGCAGGCGCCAGCCGGCGAAGAAGGCGAAGAAGAGAATGCCCGCCGTGATGAGGATCCGGTGGGCCGTGATCAGACGCACGCGCCGGCCGCTAGGCGCCGAGGACCGCCCGGACGGCCTCACGCGTGATCTCGACGATCCGGTCGACCTCGGCCGCGGTCACGACGAGCGGCGGCGCATAGTAGACGGTGTCCCCCGGGGCGGGGTGCGGGCCGCCCACCGCGCGGGTGCGCGTCACCATGCCGCGCTTCATCATCTCGGCCTGCAGACGCGGGGCGACCTTGCGGTCGGCGGGGAAGTTCTTCTTGGTCGCCCGATCCTCCACCAGCTCGAGCGCCGCCAGCAACCCCTTGCCCCCGCGGATGTCACCGACGTGGGGATGGTCGCCGAACGCCGCGCGCAGGCCGTCGTGGAGCCGCGCCCCCATCTTCGCCGCGTTCTCCCCCAGCCGCTCGCGCTCCATGATGTCGATGTTGGCGAGCGCCACCGCGCAGCAGGTGGGATGGCCGGAGTAGGTGTAGGCGTGCATCCACCGGTCCTCGGGCTTGACCGAGTCCATCGCGTCCTTGATGGCGCGGGTCACCATGATCCCGCCCAGCGGCAGGTAGCCGGAGGTCACGCCCTTGGCGAAGGCCCGGATGTCGGGCCGGACGTTCCAGTGCCCGGTGGCGAACCACCGGCCTGTCCGGCAAAAGCCCGTGATGACCTCGTCGGCGATGAAGAGCACCTCGTGTTTGGTGCAGATCTGCCGCACCAGCGGGAAGTAATCGTCGGTGGGGTAGATGACGCCGCCGCCGCCGTGGATCGGCTCGGCGATGAAGGCCGCAACCGTGTCGGGGCCCTCGCGCAGGATCGCCTCCTCCAGCTCGCGCGCCGCCGCCTGCCCCACCGTCTCCCCGGGCCTGGCGCCCTGAAAGCGGTACGGGTAACAGGTCTGGATGTGCACGAAGCCCGGCACGCGCGGCTCGAACATCTTCCAGTAGGCCGCCATGCCCGTGGCGCTCATGGCCTGCAGCGTGACGCCGTGATAGCCCTGCTGGCGCGCGATGATCTTCACCTTGCCGGGCTTGCCCAGCGCCTTCCAGTAGAAGCGCGCGGTCTTGAACGCCGATTCATTGGCCTCGGCGCCGCCGGAGGCGAAGAACACGGCGTGCACGTCGCCGGCCAGCTCCACGAGGCGGCTGGCCAGCGTGATGGCGGGAATACTGGAGGACCCGACGTAGCCGGAGAAGTACGCGAGGTCCTTCATCTGGGCGGCGGCCGCGTCGGCCAGCTCCGCACGCCCGTGGCCGACGTTGACGTTCCACAGCCCACTGAGGCCGTCGATGTATTGCCGACCGCCGATGTCCTCGATGGTGGCGCCCCGGCCGCGCACGTAGATCATGGGCTCGGCGTTGTCCACCGGATGGTGCAGCGGATGGATCAGGTGCTCCTGGTCGGCCTTGATGAGCTCGGCGGCGGTCAGCGCCATCGACTCCTCCAATCGCCCTCGGGTATGGGAAGCGCGCGCGTCCGTGGACCCCGATACCAGTAGATCCATGCGCGCGCGCGGCGCCCGTCGGCGCGTGTCACCGTGGTGAGGCGACGCTCGAAATTGTACCCTTCCTCCCGATCGATCGGGTCCAGAACTTCGCGACCGTGCAGGCGGTAGAGCTCGCCCCGCACGCTCCCCGGGCCGGGGACGAGGCCGGGGTAGTCGCGCAGATCCAGCAGCTGGGCCGTCACCCGCGCCTCGCCCAGGAGGGTGGCGGCGCCCGCCAGGAGCCGGTGCCGCGCGAATCCGCTCATCAGCGTACCGTAGGCGAACAAGAGCGCGGACGCACGGGGGTCGGGGAGGCGCCGGCGTTCCGAATCCCCGCTATTTCGATTTCGCAAGGCGGGAACCCGCCTCGAGCGTGCGGCTGGTCTCGACCGCCAGGCCGCCGGTCTCGACGAACCCGATGCGACGGGTGCGATCGATCACGAAGGTGACACGCCGCCCCACGTCTCCCTTCGGATCGTCGAGCAGGCGAAACGGCGGCCTCAGCTCGCGGCTCCAGGCCAGGTTCCGCTCCGGCGGGTCGGCCGAGACGCCGACGATCTCGGCCTTCAGCGCCGCGTACCGGAGTCCGTCGTCCCGGAACCGGGAGAATTCGAGGTCTCAGCCGCCGGTGAAGGCCGTGACGCAGAAGGCCAGCACGACGAAGTCGCGGCTGGCCAGGGTCTCGGACAGGCGGAAGAGCTTGCCGTGCTGATCGACGAGGGCGAAGTCGGGCGCCGGATCGTCGAGCCTGAGCGGCACCTCGCGCGAAACGGCGCTCTCAGCGCCGATCAGGACCACGGCGGCCAGCAGGGGCCCGGCGACGACCCGTGTCAGCACGAGGCCCTCAGCGGCCGGCGCCGGCGGCCTGTAGAACCGCTCCCAAAAAGTCGGGCTCGGCCAGCGCGCCCTCGAAGTGGACGCGATCGTTGATGACGACCTTGGGCACTGCCATCACCTGATAGGCGCGGCTGAGATCGGGGAACTCCGTCGCTTCGATCGCCGTCGCACGCACGCGATCGGAGGCGACCGCCATGTGCTGCGCCAGGCGCACGGCCCGGGGACAATAGGGTCAGGTCGGCGTCGAGAAGACCTTGATGTCGACGTCCGCCGTCAGCCCGGCCAGCGCGACCCGGGTCTCCTCGGAGAGGGCGGGCTCGCCGGTGGAGGCGACCACGATCGCGTCGATCAGGTTGCTGAACTCGTAGCCGGCGGGGACGCCGTAAAAGCGGATCCCGAAGTCCCGCGCGCCCTCCACCGCGATCGCGGGGACCCTGTCGATACCGTAGTGAGCGGCGCGCTCGCGATCGATGGCGAGGTTCAGTACCTCGACCGAGATCTTGTCGCTCAGCGCCGCGACCTCGCGCACGAGCTGCTCGTTCTCCGCGCAGAGATCAGCCGCTTCCAGCGACTGCGAGAAGACGACGAGCTTCACGGGGTCACGGAGCTCGGTGAAGGCCTGGCGCACTTCCCTCTCGTTCTGCGGGGTGAGAAATGGCATGGCCAGATTATACCGTTGGGCGCACGCGGGCGCCGACCAGCGCCGGCACGCGGCTTTCGAGCGCGCGCTGGAGAGCCTCCCGGAACGCTTGCTCGTCGCCCGCCGTGGCCACCGCCAGCCCGGCGCGGCGGGCCGCGCCCTCGGCGGAGACGGCAAGCGCTGCGGCGCTCAGGACCACGACCACGATCGGCAGCGCCAGGTGGGCGGCGGTCCCGAGCTCGGGCGCCATCTGGGCGAGACCGGGCGGTCCCGTGAAGCAGACGACGCGACGCTCGCGGTGCGTGAGCTGGGCGGCGATGGCCGCCGGGAGCGCGAAGCCCGTCGTGGCCAGCCGATTGGAGGCGAGGAACTCGTTCGGGGCGTCGACGTCCCAGGCGGCGGCCACGGCGAGCATCTCCTGGCCGGCGTCGACGGCGGCGATCGTTCCGCCCGCCGCCGCCTGGCGGACGATCTCGGCGACGCGTCGGGCGGAAAGGCCGGGCACCGGGATCGCTGGGCGGGGGCGCCGGGAGCGCTTGAGCCGGTCCAACTCGGCCACGTCCCAGTCGGCGCGGACGCGGCCGCGCAGCCGGGGCGCCAGCTCCGCGATGACGAGGCCGATCTCGCCGACCACCTGCGCCACCGGCCGATACGGCGCGCCGTCGGGCGGCGCTTCCCCCACGTGCAGGATGTTCGCGCCCGCCGGCCAGCGATCGACTTCCACTGCCTCGACGCCGAGGGTCACGATGAGATCCGCGCGGGCGAGGAGCGTCCCGGCGGTCGCCTCCTCCCCCACCAGGCCGAGATTCAGCGGATGCCGATCGGGGAGCACGCCCTTGGCCTTGCAGGTGACGAGCACGGGCGCCGGCACCGCCTCGGCAAAGGGCCAGAGCCACTTGGCACCCTCGTCGGCGCGACACTGGGCCCCGGCGACGATCACGGGCCGGGCGGCGGCGACGAGGACGCGGGCGGCGGCGTCGAGAGCCCGGGCGTCCGGGGGCGGCAGGGACGCCGGCCGCGCGGTGGTAGCGACGGCGAGCGCCGAGTGCCGGGCGGCGCCCGCCGCCAGATCGAGGTGCACGGGACCGCGCGGCGCGCTCAGCGCGAGACGAGTCGCGCGAGCGATCGCCAGCCCCGCCGAGGCGGGGTCGACGCCGAGACTCGCCTTGGTGAGCGGCGCCAGGAGACTACGGGCCCGGGCGGCGCCTTCGGTCAGCACGATCAACGGCGCGCGATCGTGCCGGGCGTGGTCGAGGCCGGGGATCGCGCTCTCGAGCCCCGGCCCGCTGCCGGCCAGGACCGCGCCCGGCGCGCCGCCCAGCTCGCCAGTCACCGCGGCCATGATGCACGCGGCGGCGGCGCCCTCGGCCCAGAGCACCTCGAGCCCCCGCCGGCCCGCCGCCTCCAGCAGACTCTCGCCGGCGCCGGCTGCTCCGAAGACCCGGGGAGTCCCCGCTCTCACGAGACCGTCGACGAGGACGTCGGCGACCGTGGTGCGGCTCATAGATCGGAGGGGGCGACTTCACAGGCGCGCCCCCCGGGCGCGACGGCCCCCTCCGAGGCCTCCCCCAGCACCGATTACGCCGGCAAAGCCGGCGCTCGAAGGAGCACGCTCGGCACGCGATACCACGTTCCAGTTGACACAGGACGGCTCATCCCGCTGCTAGGTGGCCAGGCGTTCGAAGAGGGGCCGCATCCGCTCGAGCGCGCCCCGCAGGTTGGCCTCCGAGTTGGCGTAAGAGAACCGGAGATACCCCTCGCCGTACTTGCCGAACGCCGTGCCCGCCAGGGCGGCGACCCCGGCCTCGTTCAGCAGCCGCTCGGCGACCTCGCTCGACGAGCGCCGGGTGCCCTTGATGTTCGGAAAGACGTAGAAGGCGCCCCGCGGCCGCGCGCACCTGACGCCGGGCAACTGGTTGAGACCGTCCACGATCAGATCCCGGCGCCGCTTGAACTCGGCGACCATGCGGGCCACGGGCGTCTGGTCGCCCTGGAGCGCCGCGATGCCGGCCAGCTGCACGAACGAGGCCGTGCACGACGCCGAGTTCACCATGAGGCGCGTGATCTGCTCGGCCAGCGGCACCGGCATCACGCCGTAGCCCAGGCGCCAGCCCGTCATCGCGTAGGACTTGGAGAAGCCATCCAGCAGGACGGTCAGCTCCCGCATGCCCGGTAGCCCCATGATCGACACGAACTCCCCCTCGTAGAGGAACTGCCGGTAGATCTCGTCGGCCAAAATAGGGATGCCGCGACGACGCGCGACGTCCGCAATAAGCTCGAGCTGGCCGCGGTCGAGTACGCCGCCAGTGGGGTTCTCGGGGGAGTTGATGATGATCAGCCGCGTCTTCGATGAGACCTTGCGCTCGAAGAGGTCGAGATCGAAGCCGAAGCCGGTCTCCTCGCGCAGCGGGATGGGGACCGGCATGCCGCCGACGAAGTTAATGACCGATTCGTAGATGGGAAAGCCCGGGTTGGGGTAGATGACCTCCTCGCCGCGGCCGACCAGCGCCAGGATGGTGAAGAACATGATCGGCTTGGCGCCCGGCGTCACCACCACCTCCTCGGGCGACACCGGCACCCCGCGCGCCTCGGTCACGTGCTTGGCGATCGCCTCCCGCAGCTCCGGCAGCCCGGCCGACGGTCCGTAGTGCGTCGCCCCGCCGTCGAGCGCCTGCTTGGCGGCCTCCTTGATGTGGGCGGGAGTGTCGAAGTCGGGCTCGCCGATCTCGAGATGGATGATGGTCCGCCCCTGGCGCTCCAGCGCCTTCGCGCGGGCGAGCACTTCGAACGCCGATTCGGTGCCGAGCCGGGCCATTCGTTGGGCGAAGTCCATGGGATCTCCTCCCGGTGAGGCGCTTTCCGCGCGACATTATATATGTAGACTCGACTGTAGACTCGACCCCGATGGACTTCGTCCACGTCGCCGCCGGCGCCTTCGCGATGGGCTCGGACGACGGGCACCCGAGCGAGCGGCCTGTGCACGTCGTCTGGCTCGACGCGTTCCTCATCGCGCTCAGGCCGCTCACGAACGCCGACTACGCCGCGTATCTGGAATCCACCGGCGCACCGCCGCCGGCGTTCTGGGGCAAGCCGGGCTTCTCGCACCCGCGCCAGCCGGTGGTCGGGCTCTCGTGGCCCGAGGCCGTCGCCGCCGCGGCCTGGGCGGGCGCGCGCCTGCCCACGGAGGCGGAATGGGAGAAGGCGGCGCGCGGGGGCCTCGACGGCGCCCGCTATCCCTGGGGGGACGACAAGCCCGCCGCCCGCTTCGGGCGCTTGCCGGAGGTCGGAGCGACGCCCGTCAACCCGCTGGGGCTCACCGACCTGTCCGGCGTCTGCCACGAGTGGTGCGCCGACTGGTTCGACGATGCGTACTACGCACATTCGCCCGAGCGCGATCCACGGGGGCCGGCCACGGGCACCCGGCGGGCGAGCCGGGGCGGCGCCTGGCGCCACGCGGACCCCTGGAGCCCCGTCGGTCACCGCTCTTCTCTGCCGCCGCATCTCCGGTACTCCGACTACGGTGTCCGCCTCGCGCGGGACGTATGAGTCGGCTAGAATCCAGCCATGGCGCGCGCGAGCGCTCCGATTTTGAGAGAGGGTGTCGTCGGGGGGCTGATCGGCGCGGCGGTCGTCGCCCTGTGGTTCCTCCTCTTCGACTTCGCGCGCGGCAAGCCGCTCCTGACCCCCGCACTCCTGGGCGCCGCCGTCTTCTACGGCGTCAACAACCCGATCGGCCTCGAGATCGCGCTGGCCCCGGTCGTGGGCTACACGATCATCCACCTGCTGGCCTTCGTCGCCTTCGGCATCATCGCGGCCGCCGTCATCGCTGCCAGCGAGCGCGAACCCACCCTCGTCATCGCGGTGGTCATCCTCTTCGCGGCCTTCGAGACGTTCTTCCTCGGCGTCGTCAGCGTGCTCGGCCGGGCGGTGACGGACGCCCTGGCCTGGTGGGCGATCCTCGTGGCCAACTTCCTGGCCGCCGTGGCGATGCTCTGGTACTTCCTGCTCCGCCACCGCGCGCTGCCCCGCCTCCTGGTCGGGTCGTGGGCGGGCGTGCTGCGCGAGGGGATGACCGCCGGGATGATCGGGGCGGCCGTCGTCGCCGTCTGGTTCCTGGCCATCGATGCCGTCCAGGGCGAGCCGCTCCGCACTCCGCGCCTGCTGGGCGGTGCCTTCCTTAAGATCTGGTCGGGGCTGCCGGGGATCCTCCTCTACACCCTCGTCCACGGCCTGGCCTTCGCGCTGTTCGGCATCGTCGCGGCGGTGCTCATCGCCGGCGCCGAGCGCGAGCCGATGTTCGTCTTTGCGCTGATGATCCTCTTCACGGCCTTCGAAGTTTTCTTCTTCGCGGCGCTCGTGATCGGGGCCAAGTGGGTGCTCGACGAGCTGAGCGCCTGGACGGTCTTCGCGGGAAATCTACTCGCCGCGGCCTCCATGCTGGCTTACTTCTTCAAGAGCCACCGCACGCTGGCGCGCCGGATGGCCGCGGCCTGGGTCGAGGAGGACTGAGCGAGCGGGCGGCGGCAGCCCCCTCCGAGACCCGTGGTCGTTGCCCTCGTGGTCGAGGAGGGGGCTGCCGCTGCCCGCTCACCAGAGAGCGTCGGGGAGCGGCAGGCCGCGGAAGGCGGCCACGGGCATCGGGGCCGGTGGCGCGATGCCCAGGCGCTCGGCGAGGGCGTAGAGCTGGCGGAGGTGCTGTCCGGCGTGCCAGGCGGTGCGCTCCAGCAGCTCGTGTCCCGATTGCGGGCCGTAGTAGGTGCGCACGACGCCCGCGTATTCCTGGGCCGCCCCGCCCTGGAACCAGCCCTGCAGCCGCGCCCTGACGAGCGCTCCGTAGTTGCCGAGCGCGACGCTGTCGCGAATCCCGGCGGGCGCCGGCTCCTGGAACCACGACTCGGGCAGCGCGCCGAGATCCATGGCGTCGATGAAGGCCAGGCTCAACCGGAAGACGTGGTAGCCGAGATCTCTTAGACTGCGATCGCGCTCGGGAGGCTTGAAGTCCAGGTGCGGATCGGGGATCGCCCGCAGGAGCCGCTCGGTCGATTCCAGGATTTGATCGAGGCGGGCCGCCAGCTCCGCCGGTGGCAGCTTCCCCTCCGCTTCATACGTCACTCCGAGCAAGCGCGCGTACTCCGGCGGGTTCCAGCCGTGGACCGCCCGATCGCCGACGGCGACGGCGGGCACCCGGGGCACTCCCAGCCGGCGCAGCTCGGCGAGCGCCGCCGGATTGCCTTGCACATCCACCGGGTCGAACTCGACCCCCCAAGACGCCAGCAACTCCTTCGTCTTGGCGCAGGACGATCAGCCGGGGCGGTAGTAGAGGCGTGCCTTCATCATTCGATCACCTGATCGGCCCTCAGCAGCAGCGCCGGCGGGATGGTGAGGCCGAGGGCCGTGGCCGTCTTGAGGATGTTGTCGACGTAGACAGCGAGGCGATGGAATAGCGCGCGACGGTCGGCTATGTACGCGATGAGGCCGCTGGCCTCGACGTGCTCTCTCCTGGGGTACATCGCCGGCAGGCGTCTCCTTGCCGCGAGGTCTGCGATCATGGCGCGATGTTGAAGGAACACCGGGCCATCCGCCAGGAGGAGGAGCGCCTCCGCACGTGCTTTCCCATCGCCGAGAACGCCCCGGGGCCTCGCGCCTCGACGCTTTGAGGCTGCACTCCCAACTCCCGGGCGGCGGCCTCCGCCTCTCTCACCTGCGTGGCGTGGAATGGATTGTCCGGGTTCCATAAGATGGCCACTCGGGAAACGCGGGGAATGGCCTCCTTGAGGAGCTCCAACTGTTTTCCGACGACGTCAGTGGCAAGCGTGGATAGCCCGGTGACGTTCCCGCCCGGCCGGGCGAGATTGCTGACCAATCCGTCCGCAATAGGATCGCCGCTCATCATGACGATCGGGATCGTGCCGGTGAGCCGCTTGGCAGCGGTCGCCGTCGCCGAAGTCCCGCCGACGATGACATCCACCTTGAGACGAACGAGTTCGGCCGCGACGTCGGGGATCCGCTCGAGTCTACCCGCCGCCGAGCGCCATTCGATGGCGATGTTCTGACCCTCGACGTAACCAAGCTCGCGGAGCCGGTGCCGGAATGCATCCCATAAACGCTGCTGAGGGGGTGACTGGGGGGTCCCGAAGATACCGATCCGCCACACCTTCCCCGCCTGCTGTGCCTGGGCGGCGAGAAGGCTGAGAGTAAGCCCTGCGACGGTGACCGCCACGCGTACGACCTTCACCTTCACCTCCGGCTTGGCCAACCAGAGAGGCCACGAACCTATCGCGCGACCTGCGAGGCGTCAAGCCGAGATGCTCGACGCGGGCGCCATGAGAAGAGGCCGTGGGGCCCGCGCGCGGTCGCCAGCACGACGCCCGGGCCCGGGGAGGCCCCGCGGCGACCCGTTCCCGCCGACCAAACCGCCCTCGCGGGCCGATGGAGAACCGCTAAGCGACCATCGCCGCCGCCCTCGTGGTCGCGCGGGGCCTCCCCGGGCCCGGGCGCCCGATCGACTACCGCCCGCGGAACGTCGGCGTCTTCTTGTTGGCGAACGCCGTGACGCCCTCACGGAAGTCGTCGGTCCGGCCGCAGCCGGCGATCGCCTGCGCCTCCAGCTCCATCTGCGTCTCCAGACTCTCCCAGGTGGACTGGTGGAAGAGACGCTTGGCCCCGCCGAATGCCTTGGTCGGGCCCTGCGCCATCTCCAGCGCAAGGGTCTCGACGGTTGCCCGGAACTCCGCGTCCGGCACCACCCGGGTCACCAGCCCCCACTCCTGGGCCTCGCGGGCCGAGAGCACGCGGTTGGTGAAGTAGAGCTCCATCGCGCGCCGCAGCCCGGCCAGCCGCGGCAGGAAATAGGACGAGGAGCCGTCCGGCGTCGCCGCGATCTTCGAGTAGGCCATGGTGAAGCGGGCGGACTCGGCCGCGATGACGAGATCACCCGACAGCGCGAAGGAGAACCCTCCGCCGGCGGCCACGCCGTTGACCGCCATGATCACGGGCTTGTCGCTCCGGCAGAGGCGGGAGACGGCTCCGTGCAGATAGGTCGTCAGCTCCTTGACCAGCGCGCCGATCCGCTCCAGGTTGTCGGCGAAGTCCTTCACGTCGCCGCCCGCGCAGAAGGCCCGGCCGGCGCCGGTGATCACGATGCAGCGGACCTCGGGGTCGTCGTCCACCTCGAGGACAGCGTGGAAGATGTCGCGCCCGAGCGCCAGGTTCAGCGCATTGTAGGCGTCGGGACGGTTGAGCGTGAGGGTCGCCACGTGGTCCCGGCGTTCGAGAATCAGGTGCTCGTAGCCCATCAGCGTTCCTCCGGTCCGTTCGTGCTCGGGCGCTTGCGCGCGACCTGCGCGATCGCCTCCACGATGTCCTCGATCTTCAGCGGCTTCGAGAAGATGGCCTCCACTCCATGGGCTCGGCGCTCCTCGGGCGACAGCTCGACGCCGAAGCCGGTGACGACGAACACCGGCACCTCGGGGGCCGCCTCCTTGACGGCCCGGGCGACCTGCCAACCCGAGACGCCGGGCATGGCCAGATCGGTGAAGACGACATCGAACGGCTCGGCCCGGAAGCGCGCGATGGCGGTCGCGCCATCGGTGAGCACGACCGCCTGGTGCCCCACCGTCTCCAGCACGTCGCCGATCACCTCCCCCACCGCCTCCTCGTCGTCGACGACGAGACAGCGGAGCACGCCGGCGGCGGGAAACGACGGGGCCAGCAGCGGTCGGCGCGCTTCGGCGGTCTCGGTCGGCGGGAAGCGCAGGCGGAAGGTCGAGCCGCGTCCCTGCTCGCTGTGAACGGCGATGCTGGCGCCGTGGCGCGAGAGGATCCCGTAGGTCATCGACAGGCCGAGCCCCGTCCCCTGCGGCCCCTTGGTCGTGAAGAACGGGTCGAAGATCTTCTCCCTGAGATCCTCGGGGATCCCGACGCCGGTATCGCCCACCGCGACCTCCACCCGCCCGTCCACCACCGCCGAGCTCAGCGTGAGCACGCCGCCGTCCGGCATCGCGTCGACCGCATTCAGGATGAGGTTGGTGATGGCCTCCCGCAGCTCGGCCGGATCGCCGGCCACGCGCGGCAGTGGCGCCAGCACGGTGCGTACCTCGATGGCGACCCCGCGTCGGAGCGACTCCTCCCGCCACCGTGACTGGGTGATCTCCAGCGCCCCGCGCACGACCTCGTTGAGATCCACCGGCACCAGTGGCTCGTCGCGGCGGACGCGGGCGAACTCCTGCAGCCGGCGCACGGTCTGGGCGCCGTCCGTCGCCGAGCGCTCGATCACCTCGAGCCATTGCCGGAGCTTCGGATCCTCGACGCGGCGGAGGAGCAGTTGGGTGCGGCCGAGGATGGCGGCCAGCAGGTTGTTGAAGTCGTGGGCCACGCCGGAGGCCATCTCGCCGAGAGCCCGCAGCTTCTCCGTGCGCACCAGGTGGTCCTGGGCCGCGGCCAGCTCGCCGTAGGCCCGGCTCCGCTCCTCGAACAGGCGCGCGCTCCGGAGCGCCAGCGCCGCCAGATGGGCGATGTTGGCGAGGAGATTCTCGTCCGCGGCCGTGAAAGCCCGGGTGGCGCTGCGCAGGGCGAGGACGCCCAGCACGCTCTCGCCCGCGCGCATGGGCACCCCCAGCCAGTAGGGAAACGCCTCGACCCCGGCCACCGCCGCCACCCCCCGGCGCGCGCACTCGCCGAGATAGTCCTCGGTTCGGATGGCGCGCCCGGTCGTGAGAATCGCCGACACCAGGCCGGACCCCAGACGATAGCGCTCGGGCAGCGCGGGATCGCGCCGGCCGTGCCGGAGGTCCAGGGGCACGTCGACCTCGCCCCCTCCCTCGGTCCGGAGGGCGATGAGCATGCTACGCGCGTCCAGGATCCGCCCGACCTGGGTGTGGAGCGCGTCGATGAGCGCGTCCTGGTCGAGCTGGCCCGTCACGGCGCGCGCCAGCTCGTGCAGCACCGAGAGCTCCTCCACCTGCCGGCGGTTCTGTTCGAAGAGTCGGGCGTTCTCCACGGCCACGCCCGCCTGGCTGGCGATCGCCTCCATGAGGGCCAGCTCGCCCGGGGAGAACTCGCGCTGCTCCTCGCGCCAGACCGCCACGAACCCCGCGATCAGACGCTCCTTGGCCAGGATCGGCACGAAGAGCTGGCTCCGGTGGGGCGCGGTCTGGGTCAGGAAGGGCGGGATTCGCGGATCGGCGGCGGCGTTGCGCGCGAACACCGCCCGCTTCGTCCGGGCGGCCTCGGCGTAGAACGGGTGCTCGACGATCGACAGGCGCGCCTCGCGGATCGCCGGCAGCCACTCCGGCGGCACGTGGTAGCCCGCCGTCGGGATCAGCCATTCGCCGCCGCCGTCCAGCATCCAAATGCCCACCGTATCGGCACCGATGGCCCGGGTGATCTGGCGCATGAAGTGGCGCAGCAGCGGGTCGAGGTCGAGAGTCGACGACAGCGTCCGGCTGACGGCCAGGAGGGTCTCGGTCTCCTTCAGCCGCACCTCGCGCTGCCGGGCCAGCTCGGCGTTCTCGAGGGCCAGCCCGATCTGGGCGGCGGTGCCCTCCAGGAGCCGGATCTCGGCGGGTTCGAACCGACGTCCGGTGCGCCACCAGACCAGGATCAGACAGCCCCGGCTCTCGCCGCGCACGCGGGTGGGCGCCAGCAGGACCGAATGAGGAGGCAGGAGCCGGACCCACCGCTGATCGAAGCGCTCGTCGTCATGCGTGTTCGGGCTCGAGATGACCCGCCCCACGCGCCAGTCGTGGAGCAGGCGCGGGATGCGCTCCAGCACGATCGGATGGCTGATGAAGACCGCGCGCAGATGCCCGGGTACCCGGTAGCCGGCGAGCGGCTGGAGCGTCTCGCCCCGCTCGTCGAGCACGTAGGCCCCGACCATGTCGGCCCCGAAGGCCCGGCCCACCTCGTGCGTCACGCGCCGCAGCGTCTCATCGATGGGGCCGGGCTGGGAGAGCACCTGGCCGACCCCCAGCAGCGTCGTGGTTTCCCGGAGCCGCTCCTGGGCCTCCGCGTAGAGGCGGGCGTTCTCGAGTGCCAGCGCGAGCTGGCCCGCGATGGCCGTCGCCAGATTGACCTGCCACGCTTGGAACGGGGTGACGCGCTCGCAATAATCGAGGTTCAGCACGCCGATGACCTGGTCCTGACGGATCAGCGGCACGGCCAGGTCCGACTTCAGGCCGTAGGCGTCGATCCACTGCCGGGGAATCAGGTCCGTGGTCGTCGTGTCGTCGATGAGGACCGGCCGGTGGGTCTCGATGGCGCGGGCGTGCGCCGGCACCTCGCCGGGCGCGGAGGGCGGCAGCGCGATGAAGGCGGCCCACATCCGGGGATCCCGGTGGCCGTCGGCGAACTGCGACATGAGCGGGACGACGCGATCGCCGTCCCAGAGCTCGATCGAGCAGCGATCCACCCGGCAGACCCGGGCGATCTTGATGGCCACGCGCTTGAGCAGCCGCTTGGAATCGAGGGTGGAGTTGAGGATCTCCGCCACCTCCAGCAGCGCCCGCGTCTCCTCCAGCCGACGGCTCGTCTCGGCGTACAGACGCGCGTGGTCGAGCGCCACCGCGGACTGGGCGACGAAGCTCCCGAGCAGGCTCTGGTCGTCGGGACCGAAGCTGAACGGCGCGCGGCCGTTCAGCGTCAGCACGCCGAGCAGCGCGTCCTGCAGCACGATGGGCACGGCGAAGAAACTGGTGATGCCGTGCGTCCGCGACCAGTCCCGGGCGCGGTACCGCTCGTCGGCGAAGACGTCGGGGATGTTCAGCGGGCCGCGGTGGGCGGCCACCCAGCCCACCGCGCCCTCGCCGAACGCCAGCGCGCCCAGCGGGAAGTCGGCCCCCAGGCGGTCGTCGGAGAAGCCGCTGATCTTGAGCGTGCGCGTGCCCTCGTCGGCGACCCAGAAGGCGACCAGGGGCGCGCCCATCAGCTCGGAGGCGGCGCAGGCGATGGTGCGGAGGACCTCGTAGATGTCGAGGGACGAGGACACGATGCGGTTGACGTTGGCGAGCGTGCGGAGCCGCGTGGCCCGCACTTCCAGCGTCGCGTAGAGGCGCGCGTTCTGAATCGCGAGACCCGCGTGGTCGGCGAGTTGCAGCAGCACGGCCGCGTGCCGGTCGGTGAAGGGCCGGGCCACGCGGTTGTCGACGTTCAGGACGCCTTCTACGCGGTCCCCGATGCGGATGGGGACCGCCAGCTCGGTGACGACGCCCTCCTCCTGGGCGACGGCCAGATAGTCCTTGGTGATGCGCGGGTCGCCGGCGTAGTCGTCGGTGCGGAAGGGCCGCCCGGTCATTAAAACGTGGCCGGAGACGCCCTTACCCGGCTCGAGCCGGAGGGCGTCATACCGCCGATAGCGGGTGCCCACGCCGTAGCGGAAGACGACCTCGTCAGAGCCCGGCTCGCGGAGCGCGATTCGCGCCAGGTCGCTCCCGCACAGCTCCCGAGCACCCTCGATGATTCGCTGCAGCACCGTGTCGATGTCGAGCGAGGCGTTGATCGTCCGCGCCAGCTCGGCGATCACCTCCGCCTCCCGGCGCCGCTGCTCGGTCTCGTCGTGGAGCCGGGCGTTTTCGATGGCGATGGCGGCCTGGGTGGCGAAGCTTTCCAGGACGGCCAGGTCGTCGGCAGAAAACGGCGCCGCGGCGGCCCCCCGCCGGGACATGTTGATGACGCCGAGCACACGATCCCGCAGGATCAGCGGATGGGCCATCAGGCGAGTGAGACCGACCGCGACGAACCGCTCGAGCGCGTAGGGTGCAGCCGCATAGTCGTTGACGACGAGTCCCCGCCGCTCCTGAGCGCAGGCGCCGACGAGGCCGTGCCCGAATGGGACCCGGCGATCGAAGAGCGCGTGCTCGCTCCAGGCGCTCGGCGTCAGCCGGCGCTCCTCCTCGGCCAGATAGATCACGCCGTCGGCGCCGAAGAGGCGGCCGGCGCGATCGACGATGAGCTGGAGCAGGCGGTCGAGGTTGAGCTCGGCCGCGAACTCCCCCTCCACCTCCGCCAGGACCTCGACCTGGGCCCGCCGCGCCGTCTCCAGCGCGAACAGGCGCGCGTTCTCCAGCGCCAGCGTCGCCTGGTCGGCGAAGGTCTGGGCCAGCCTGATGTCCTGCTCCTCGAAGATCCGGCCCGCCCGGTCCCCCACGCCGAGCGCGCCGATCACCCGCTCGTGAACCCGTAGCGGCACCGCCAGGACCGCCCGAAAGGGCGCCTGCTCGATCTGGGCTCGGGCCTCGGGCGGGAGCGACACTTCGGGATCGTTCAGCAGATCCGTCGTCACCACGGCCCGCTGCTCCCGCACGGCGAGCCCGCTCACGCCGGCGCCCGTGGGAAGGACGATGCTCCGCGGGAAGGCCGGACCGACGTCGCCGGAGACCGCCATCGCCACCAGGGCTCCCGAGGTGGGCTCCAGGCGGTACACGACGGACGCCTGGGCCGCCAGCAACCCCCGGACGTTGTCGGCGATGCGCTGGGCAACGACGTCGGGATCCAGGGTCTCGGAGAGCAGGTGCTCGACGTCGGCGAGCGCGGCCATGCGCTCGGCCTGACGGCTCACCTCGCGGTAGAGGCGTGCGTGCTCCAGGGCGATCGCCGCCTGCCCCGCGAAGGCCTCGGCCAGCTCCTGATCGAGCACGGTGAAGGGGCGGCGCGCGCGGAAGGTGAAGACGCCGATGATGCGTTCCCCCGCGCGCAGCGGCACGCCCAGGTAGGTCGTGTAGCCCAGACGCGCGTCCGCCGCCCGATGCTCGGGCACCATCTCCGGTACCTCGGCGACGTCGGCGACGATGGTGCGCCCTTCCCGGACGACCCGGCCGCTGAAGCTCTCCCCCATCTTGATGCGGGGGCGGAGCATCGTCTGGGCGGCGGTGCCCGCCAGGCCCGCCAGCACGAGCTCATCGTCCTCCACGAGCCGGAAGCCGGCGTTGTCGACGTCGAGGAGCCGCGCGGCCTCTTCGGCGATGGCCCGCAGCAACGCGTCGGTGGATTCCGCAGCGGCGATCTTCTTGTTGATCTCCAGGAGCGCCGCCAGCTGGGCGCGGCGGGTCGTCTCCTCCACGAAGCGGCGCGCGCTGTCGAGGTCATCAGCGGAGTCGGACGTCCGCCTGGCCGCTCGGGCGGTGCGACCGGTGAGCCACGCCGCGGCCACCACCGCCGCGACGGCGACGGCCAGTGAACCGAGCAGCCAGCCCCGCAGGCGCCTGCGCTCGGCCCGATACTCTGCCTCGGGCACCAGGGCCCAAAGTCCGGCGATCGGACCGAGCGGCTGCAGCGCCCAGGGCTCGCCCGCGATCTGGACGGTCCCCGTGCGGGCGGCCGCCGCCCAGCCGTCGGCCGGCGCCTCCGCACGGGTGGCGCCGAGCAGCCGGTCCCCCGCGACCGCCGCGATGGCCGGCCGGGCCGCCACGCCCCCCAGCGAGCGCTCGAGCCGCGCCAGCCGGCGGCCGACGATCGCCGCGCCGGCGGGCGCATCGCCGGCCCCGCGGATCGGGGCGGCGGCCAGAAGATACGCCCGCCCGTCGATGACGCGAAGGAGGACCCTCGGCGTGGCGACCGGGGCCAGATCAGAGACGGACACGCGGGGCAGCGCCGGCACCTGGACGAGGGTGCCGCCGCGGGCGTCCAGCACGAGCAGGACATCGGCGAGGCGCTCGACCGTGAGCGCGATCATGCGCGTGGAGGCCCCGCGCGCCAGCGTCGCCCACTCGCCCTTGACGGCGCCCTCGACGACGGCGGCATCCTGGGCGAGGATCCGGGCCTCGCGCAGGAGCGCCTCTTGCGCCTCCTCGACGACCCCCCGCGCGGCGGCGACGGCCTCGGCGACGAGCGTGGCCCGACGCTCCTCGAGCTGTCTGGACAGGGTGGCGGCACCGAGGCCCCACAGCCCGGCGAGCACGATGAGGATCGCCGCCGGCCGAGTGAGAGACGCCAGCGTGATCGCGTGCCTCAGCGACGCTCGCCGACGCGGTGAAGCTTCAAGAGATTGGTCGTGCCCGTCACCCACATCGGTGAGCCGGAGATGATGACGATCACGTCGTTGGTCCGTACCGAGCCGTCGCCCAACAGTGTGGCCTCCACCTCCTCGATCATCTCGTCGGTCGTCTCCACCTTGCGGATGAGGCGCGACGAGACGCCCCAGGAGAGCGCGAGTCGTCGCTGAACCCCCACGAAGGGCGTGAGCGCGATGATCGGGACGTCCGGGCGCTCCTGGGAGATCAGGCGCGCCGAGAAGCCCGACTGTGTGAAGGCGACGATGGCGCGGGCGCCGAGGACGTGGGCCGCCGTAGCGGCTGCGTCCGAGATCGCCTCGGGAAAGCCGACGCCCTCCCGGTGACGGCGGGGGCGCTCGCCCCGGAGCACCGCCTGCTCGGCGCGCTCGGCGATCCGCGCCATCACCTGCACGGCCTCGACCGGGTAGCGGCCGGTGGCGGTTTCGGCCGATAACATGATCGCGTCGGCGCCGTCGAATATCGCGGTCGACACATCCGACACTTCCGCGCGAGTTGGCCGGAGATGCGTGACCATGGATTCGAGCATCTGCGTCGCCACGATCACCGGAACCTTCGCCGCCCGCGCCTGCCGGATGACCTCCTTCTGGATGTGCGGCACCTCTTCCAGCGGCACGTCCAGGCCCAGGTCGCCCCGCGCCACCATGACCGCGTCCACCATGGTGAGGATGCCGGAAAGCTTGGCGATCACTTCCTGGCGCTCGAGCTTGGCGACGATCGGCAGATCGGCCCCCTGGTCGTGGAGGAACTTCCGGACCTCTCCGATGTCCGCGGGCGAGCGCACGAAGGAGATGGCGACGAAATCGATGCCCTGCCGGATGCCGAAGCGGAGATCCTCCTTGTCCTTGTCGGTGAGGCACGACACGGGCAGCGGGACGTGGGGCAGCGAGATCCCCTTGTGATCGCTCACGCGCCCGCCCGCGGTGACGCGACAGCGCACCCCGTCCGCTGTTGTCTCCTCGACCTGGAGCTGGATCAGGCCGTCGTCCATCCAGATCTGGTCGCCCGGGCGCACTTCCCTCAGGTACTCCGGATGCGACAGCGACGCGCGCTCGGCGGTGCCGACGACCGGCTGGGCCGTCAGCGTGAAGACCTTGCCCTGCTCCAGGTCGACGCGCCCGCCGCCCCCGACACCGAAGGTTCCCAGCCGGACCTTCGGGCCTTGCAGGTCCTGGAGGATGGCAACCGGCCGGCCCCAGCGCTCCTCGCCCTGGCGAATCCTCCGGACGACTTCGGCGTGCTCGGCGTGAGTGCCGTGGGAGAAGTTGAGCCGGGCCACGTCCATGCCGGCGGCGGCGAGCCGCTCGAGCTGCTCGGCGCTGCTGCTGGCGGGCCCGATGGTGCAGATGATCTTCGTGCAACGCATGTCGCTTCATCGGAGGGGGCCTCGACGGCCCCCTCCGAAGCCTCCCCCTAGGGTTGCGCCGGCAGAGCCGGCGCTCGAAGCACGTTCCCCAAGAACTGGCCGGTATAGGACCGGTCGGCCTGGCGGGCGATCGTCTCCGGCGTGCCCGTGGCGACGAGGCGGCCGCCCTCGTCGCCCCCCTCCGGGCCCAGGTCGATGATCCAGTCCGCGGTCTTGATGACGTCCAGGTTGTGCTCGATGATCAACACGGTATTGCCCTGGTCGACGAGCCGGGTCAGGACTTCGAGGAGTTTCCTGATATCGGCGAAATGAAGACCCGTCGTCGGTTCATCCAGGATGTACAAGGTGCGCCCGGTGGCGCGGCGGCTGAGCTCCGTCGCCAGCTTCACCCGCTGGGCCTCCCCGCCCGAGAGCGTCGTGGCCGATTGGCCCAGCCGGATGTAATCCAGCCCCACGTCGTTCAGGGTCTCCAGCTTGGACTTGATCACCGGCACGGCCTCGAAGAACTCCAGCGCCTCGCGAACAGTCATGTCCAGCACGTCGGCGATGGACTTGCTCTTGTAGCGGATCTCCAGCGTCTCGCGGTTGTAGCGCCGGGCCTTGCAGACGTCGCACGTCACGTAGACGTCGGGCAGGAAATGCATCTCGATCTTGACGAGCCCGTCGCCCTGGCACGCCTCGCAGCGGCCGCCCTTGACGTTGAACGAGAACCGGCCGGGCGGGTAACCGCGCATGCGCGCGTCGGGCGTGCGGGCGAAGAGCGTCCGGATGAAGGTGAAGACGCCCGTGTAGGTCGCGGGGTTCGAGCGCGGCGTGCGCCCGATGGGCGACTGGTCGATGTCCACCACCTTGTCGAGGTGCTGGGCGCCCTCGATCCGGTCGTGGGCGCCCGGTCGCTCGTGGGCCCGATGGAGCATCTGGGCCAGCGCCCGGAAGAGAATGTCGTTCACGAGGGTCGACTTGCCCGAGCCCGACACGCCGGTGATGCACGTGAACGTGCCCAGGGGAATCTTCACCGGTTCGCCCTTGAGGTTGTGCTCCCGCGGGTTGTGGATCGTGAGGGACGCGCCGCTGCCCTTCCGGCGCTGGGCGGGCAGGGGAATGGTGAGCTCCCCGCTCAGGTAGCGGCCGGTCAGCGAGGCTGCGTTGGCCATGATCTCGTCGGGCGTGCCCACGGCGACCAGGTGGCCGCCCAGCTCGCCCGCCCCCGGCCCCAGGTCGATGATGTAGTCGGCGGACCGGATCGTCTCCTCGTCGTGCTCGACGACCAGGACCGTATTGCCCAGGTCGCGCAGGCGCTTGAGAGTGTCCAGCAGTCGCCGGTTGTCGCGCTGGTGCAGGCCGATGGACGGCTCGTCGAGGATGTAGAGGACACCCACCAGGCTGGAGCCGATCTGGGTGGCCAGACGAATGCGCTGGCCCTCGCCGCCCGCGAGCGTTCCCGCCGGGCGGTCGAGCGTCAGGTAGTCGAGGCCGACGTCGCCGAGGAAGCCCAGCCGCTCGCGGATCTCCTTGAGCACCCGGCGCCCGATGACGGCCTCGCGCTCGGTCAGCGTGAGCGCCTCGAAGAACGCCGCGGCCTCCTTGATCGTGAAGCGCACGACGTCGGCGATGGACCGCCCGGCGACCTTGACGCCCAGCGACTCGCGCCGGAGCCGAGAGCCGCCGCAGTCGGGGCAGAGCCGCTCGGCCATGAACTGCTCGATCTCGCGCCGTGCGTCCTCGGACTCGGTCTCGCGGTAGCGCCGCTCGAGCACGCGGACGACGCCCTCGAAGCCGCCGTCCGGCTCGCCGTGCAGCACGAGATCGCGCACCGACTTCTTGAGCGCCTTCCAGGGGGCGTCCAGGGAGAACCGGTACCGCTTGGCCAGCGCCTGGAGCGTCTGCCTGAAGTACGGCGACTCGCGACCCGCCCAGGGGGCCAGTGCTCCGTCCTTCAGCGCGCGCTCGGGATTGGGGACGAGCCGCTCGGGATCGATCTCCCAGCGGGTGCCGATGCCCGCGCACGCCTCGCAGGCCCCGTACGGGCTGTTGAACGAGAACATGCGCGGCGACATCTCCGGCAAGGAGATGCCGCACTCCGCGCAGGCCAGGCGTTCCGAGAAGACCATCCGCTCGCCGCCCTCGAGCGCCTCGACCTGGACGACGCCGTCGGCGAGCCGGAGGGCCGTCTCCAGCGAGTCGGCCAGCCGTGAGCCCACCGTCTCGCGCACGATCAGACGATCGACGATGACCTCGATCGTGTGCTTGCGGTTCTTGTCGAGCTCGATCTCCTCGGTGAGCTCGCGCCCGACGCCGTTGACGCGCACGCGCGAGTAGCCCTGCCGCCGGAGATCGAAGAAGAGCTTCTTGTACTCGCCCTTCCGGCCGCGGACCACCGGGGCCAGGATGAGGAGCCGCGTTCCCGCCGGCTGGGCCAGGACCCGGTCGACCATCTGCTGGACGGTCTGGGCCGAGATCACGCGTCCGCAATTCGGACAGTGGGGCACGCCGATGCGGGCGAAGAGAACGCGCAGGTAGTCGTAGATCTCGGTGACGGTGCCCACGGTGGACCGCGGATTGCGCGACGTCGTCTTCTGCTCGATGGAGATCGCCGGCGAGAGGCCCTCGATGGAGTCCACCTCGGGCTTCTCCATCTGCTCGAGGAATTGGCGGGCGTACGCGGAGAGCGATTCCACGTAACGCCGCTGACCCTCGGCGTAGATCGTGTCGAACGCCAGCGACGACTTGCCGGAGCCACTGAGCCCCGTGATGACGACGAGCTGATCGCGCGGGATCTCGAGATCGATGTTCTTGAGGTTGTGCTCACGCGCCCCGCGGATGACGATGCGGTCGCTGGCCATGACCTGGTTATTGTGACAGGCGACGTTGAAAATGGCAACGCACGTGCGGAGTTACGCAGCGTCACCACGGCCCCGCCCGCGCCCGCTCCCCCCTCGCGGCCGTTGTCGCTCTGGCATGTCGAGTGTCCGAAAACAGGACGCTCGGACCCCACAGGGCGAGGACTCCCGTCGCCATTCGCCGCCGACCGCGTGCCGGCCAAGGTGCGGAATGAGCGCGCTTCTCGACCACCGAGCCGCGCGGAAGAACGGCAGGCACGGTCCTTGCGTCGGTGCACGCCGGCACAGGCTCTCTCGACAAGGGCAAACCCGTCGCGAGGCGGGGACGCAAAGCCGCGGGTCAGGCCAGACACCTGACAGCCGGGCTACCGAAGGAAGGGCTGGAGATGATCGCACGACCCGCAACACGGGCCCGTCCGCGGCGCATCGGCGCTCCTCGCGTGCTCCACCAGCATCGATCACAAGGGGGCCGACTGTATGACTAGAGCGCTGAGCGTGTTGCGTATGGCGGTGTCCGCCTTCAAGGGTCACGTCACGTCACCGGGGGCGGTCGTGAAGTCGGCGATGACGCGGGTCACGACCATCCTCAAAAGCGCGAGATCCCGTCCGCCGGGGCAGGGGGCGCTGACGCGCCAGGATCTCCAGCGCGTCCACGGCGAGATCCGACGGGTCGCGAACGAGGTTTTCGATACCGAGCAGATGGCGCGGGGGATGCTGTCGCGCCACTGGGCGACCCGAACCCCCGCGCAGCAGGGGGAGTTCGTGCGGCTCTCCGCGGACTTCCTGGAGCGCTCGTGCGCGTCCCACGTCACGGAGAGCTGGCGCGTGACGATCCTGCAGGTAGGCGAAGGCATCGACGGGAACTTTGCCATGGTCACCTGGAGAATCTTCACGCTCCGGACGCTCGCCCTCCTCGTCTATCGACTGCATCTCAAAAACGGACGGTGGAAAATTTACGACGTGCTCCTGAACGGGGAGAGCTTCGTCGCCGCCTGCCGGAGCCAGTTCGATCACGCGATGAGCCGCCCGTCCGACGTGGCCTCCATTCAAGCCGGCTTGACGGAAGCGCTGCACCGGTGGAGCCGCGCAGCGGGTCTCGAGCTCAGCTCGACTTCGCCCTGAGCACCCGCCAGCTCGAAGGCGAGCACCGCATGCCGAGCACGGCCACCGCCCAGGCCACCGGGGCGGCGACCAGGGCCGGATAGGCGCCTACGACGGAGGCTCCGGCTGTCAGCCGCGGGCCGGCCAGGGCCAGCGCGGCGAAGACGACGACGCCGACGAGGGCGCCGGCCGCGCGCGCCGTCGAGCCCGCCCCGGCGAGTGCCGGCGCGATCGCCACCGCGGCCAGGCCCAAGGCCAGGGTCAGCGCGCGCCAGGTATCGATGGGCCAGGCGGCGAGCGCGGTGGCCCCGGCGAGCAGTCCCAGCCAGACCACGTCGAGACCGGCACCACGGCGCGCGCCTCGCTCGGCCCTCGCGATCGCCAGCACGCGGTGACGGAGCGCCAACGTCGTGGCCACGAAGAGCGCCATGAGACCGATGAGCACGGTGAGGACGAGCGCGCGATCCCACGGCGGCCCCGGCAGCGCCCACGGCAACCGGGCCAGCGGCGCCACCGCGGGGGCTCCCAGCGCCAACTCCGGCCCCGCGAACCCGCCGTAGACGCCCCAGCAGACCGCGCTCACGACGACGAGCGGCACCGCGAGCGCCTCGAACGGTGCCAGGCCGGCGGCGACATGCGGACCGTCTCCGTCGCGCGGGGGCGGGAGAAGCACGAGGGCGCCGCCCGCGAGCGTGACCAGCGCGGCCAGAAACGTAGCGAGCGCGGTGCCCAGACCTCGCTCGCGCGGATCCGCCCATGTCACGCCCGACAGCGGCGCCTCGGGCACGCGCTTGCCGGGTTCGAACCGCACGCGCACCCCGGCCGCGAGGTCCAGCCGATCGCCCGGGCGCAGGGCGAGCCCCTCGCCCTTCGCCAGGCGCCATTCCCGAACGACCACGCGACCACCGTCGCGCTCGACCACCCGGAAGACGGCCTCGCCCAGCGCCGTGATCCGGTGAGGCTCGCTGAAGACGAGCGTCGTCGGCACCAGCAGCACCGCCCCCTCGGTCACCCACGCGCTCCGCTCGCGGAAGACGAGCGCGGGCCTCGAGGCCAGCGCGCTCCACGCCTCCCACGGCGTCCGACCCGACAGCGCAGCGATGGCGAGGGGCGGGACCACCAGACCGGCCACTCCCACCGCGAGCGCGACCCGGCGTACCCTCAGGCCGGCGGGCGCGCGCGTCAGGCCCAGCCCCAGCGCCGCTGCGACGGCGAGGCCCAGCCAGCGGGTCC
>MNEF01000065.1:0-41224 GCA_001917535.1 Candidatus Rokubacteria bacterium 13_1_40CM_69_27 | reverse complement strand
TGGCGAGACGGGGAAGCGAGGCGAGCAGGGCGCCGCCCGCCAGGAGCACCAACAGCGCGACGACCCCGGCGCGGCGTGCATCGGTCATTGGCGACGCGGACGATTATAGCAGTATGCTGGGACCGTACGGGCCGCCGCCGGGCGACGACGGGGCGAGACATCGTTCTCGAGGAGCGCGCATGGCAGAGAGGATCGAACGCGTACTGGTCGTGACGGCGCACCCCGACGACGCCGAGTTCGGCGCCGGCGGCACCGTCGCCAAGATGGTGAAGCAGGGACGCGAAGTGACCTATGTCGTCGTCACCAACGGCAACAAGGGGTCCAGCGACCGCTCGATGACGCCCGAGCGCCTGACCCGCATTCGCGAGGCGGAGCAGCGGAACGCCGCCCGCGTGCTCGGCGTCGAGCGGGTGGAGTTCCTGGGCTACGACGACGGCGAGCTGGAGGACACCCGCGACCTGCGGGGCGACGTCACGCGCCAGATCCGGAGGTGGCGACCCGACCTCGTGATCACCCAGAATCCCCACCGCACGTACAACCTCTACGTCTCCCACCGCGATCATCGGATCACCGCGGGTGTCGTGCTCGATTGCATCTATCCTCTGGCCCGTGACCACATGTCGTTCCCCGAGCTGCTGGCCGAGTACGAGCCGCACAAGGTGCGCGAGGTGCATCTCATGCAGTGGGAGAGCCCGCACCTCGTCGTCGACATCTCCGACACGATGGATCTGAAGCTCAAGGCGCTTGCCTGCCATCAGAGCCAGGTGGCAGATTTTCCGGGCGTCGAGGCGCGGGTGCGGGAGCGCAGCGCCGCGCTCGGCAAGTCCCACGGCTACGTCTACGCGGAGGCCTTCGACCGGATCGTGATGCCGCGCTGATGGGCGATGCCGGCGCCGCCCCTCTTGGACGGCGGTATCCCGCGCCGGCGGCGGTAGAATAGCTCTCGTGTCCCGCCTGCGCCCGCTGACCCTCGGCGCCCTGGTCTTGCTGCTTGCATCGGCGGCGACGGGGGCGAGCGCGGGCACGGTGCCGCCGGGGGCGACCTGGCTCTCAGACCAGGTTCACGCGCTGACGGCGCCCGAGATGGAGGGCCGCCGCGGCCGGGCGGTGAGGACGGGACATTTTTTCAATCGTTCGTGGTGTTCCTGCGAGACGGCCAGGCGCGGGTCGGCTCGGAGACCCTCGAGGCCCGACCGTGAAGGGCCACGGCATGGCTGAGCGCGACCCCGAAACCGCCGAGACGCTCACCGAGGTCCTGCGCCGACGCGCGGCGCTGAGCGGCGAGCAGCCGTACTTCCACCTGTACGGTGAGGCGGTGACGTACGGCCGGCTCTGGGAGCTGAGCGCGCGGTACGCGGCTGCCCTCGCGCGCGCGGGCGTCCGCGCCGGCGACAAGGTCTGCCTCATCTACCCGACGTGTGCCGAGTTCTTCTACACCTTCTTCGGCGCGCTCCGGCTGGGAGCGGCGCCGGTGCCGCTCTACCCCACGCTCGGCATCGAGGCCACCGCCAACATCTTCCGTGACTCCGAGGCGGTCGCGGTGGTGACGATCGGCTGGTTCCGGAGAAACGTGGACGCCAGCACGGCGCTTGCCCCCAACGTCCGCGTCGTGCTCGAGCCGGTCGACCTGGAGGCCGAGCCGCCGGCGACCCGCCTCCCGGAGCCGAGCCCGGACGATCTGGCCTTCATCCAGTACACCTCGGGAAGCACCGGACAGCCGCGGGGCGTCATGCTCACCCACCGGAACGTCGTGAGCACCTGCCATTTCATGGCGGAGGCGTCGGGGCTCACCGCCCGCGACCGCATCGTCTCGTGGCTGCCGCTCTACCACGACATGGGGCTCATCGGCTGCTCGTTCACCCCGCCGCTCAAGGGCACGCCGCTCTGGCTCCTGCCCCCCGACCTCCGCAATCCGCGCCAGTGGCTCGAGCTGGTGACCGAGGTCCAGGCCACGTTCACGGTCTCGCCGGATTTCGGTTACCGCAACTGCGTGAGGAACGTCCGTGACACCTCGGGGGTCGACCTCTCCACCCTCCGGGCCGCGCTTTCCGGCGCCGAGCCGGTGCGCGCCTCGACCATCCACGCCTTCGAACGGCACTTCGGGATCAAGAACGTCATCGCGCCGTGCTACGGGCTGGCCGAGGCGACGCTGGCGGTGGCCATCTGGCCGTTCGGGACGCCGATCCGCCTGGACCCCAGCGGCCGCTTCGTCTCCGTCGGGCGCCCGTGCCGCGGCGTCTCGGTGCGCATCCTGCCGCCGAGCGAGGACGGGACCACGGGGCCCGCGCTCGGGTTCGGCGTCGAGGGCGAGATCTGCGTGAAGAGTCCCGGCATCATGCGCGGCTACTACAACAGCCCCGAGTCCACGGCCAAGGTGCTGTCGCCGGACGGCTGGCTGAGGACGGGTGACCTGGGTTTCCTCGACGGCGAGGGGTATCTCTACATCAGCGGCCGGCTCAAGGACATCATCTGCCTGGGCGGCGAGAACGTCGTGCCCACCGATATCGAGGACATCGTCGATCACGTCCCCGGCGTGCGCTACTCGGCCGCCGTCGGCCTCGAGAGCGCGCGCACGGGCACGCAGCGGCTCTACGTCGTGGCCGAGGTGCGGGGCGACGGCCCCGAGCCAGATCTTCACCCCCGCCTGGTCGGCGAGATCGTCCGGCGCGTGCACGAGGGCCGCGGCCACCGTCCCGCCCGCGTGCTGCTGGTCCAGCCCGGGACGATTCCGAAGACCTCGAGCGGCAAGATCCAGCGCTCGCGCCTGGCGCAGATGATTCAGGCGGGCGAGCTGAGAGACAGGCTGGCCCCGCCCGCCGGCACCCCTTAGGCGGGGGCGGATCTAGAGCTTCGTGCCGGCCTTGTTCCAGTCGTCGATGAACTTCTTGAGCCCGAGGTCCGTCAGCGGGTGCTTGACGAGCTGTTCGAGCACCGCGAACGGCATGGTGGCGACATGGGCGCCGGCCTTGGCGGCGTCGATGACGTGGAGCGGATTGCGGATGGAGGCCGCCAGCACCTGCGTCTTGAAGTCGTAGTTGCGGTAAATCTGGCAGATGTCGCGGATCAGGTCCATGCCGACGTGCGAGATGTCGTCGAGGCGTCCGAGGAACGGGCTGATATAGCAGGCTCCGGCCTTCGCCGAGAGCAGCGCCTGGTTCGGCGAGAAGCAGAGCGTCTGATTGACGCGGATCCCCTTGCTGGAGAGGTGCTTCACGGCCTTGAGCCCGTCCTTGGTGAGCGGGCACTTCACGACGACGTTGGGCGCGATCTTCACCAGCTCCTCGCCCTCCTTGACCATGCCCTCGAAGTCCATCGCCACCACTTCGAGGCTCACGTCGCCGGGCACGATCCCGCAGATCTCCTCGACCAGCGGCCGGAACGGGCGCTTTTCCTTTGCGATCAGTGACGGATTGGTGGTCACTCCGTCCACCACGCCGAGAGCGACCCCTTCCTTGATCTCGTTGACGTTCGCCGTGTCGAGAAAGATCTTCATGACCTGATTGTCCTCCCCCGCATCAGGACCGTTCGATGCGCACGCGCGTCCCCGCCCGCACCTTCCGGAAGGTGGTGGCGTCCCCGACCACCTGGCCCACCAGATTCACGGGGCTCGCCGGCCGGATCTCCTCGCCCCGGCTGGCCGGCGTGGGGCCGAAGAAGATGCAGAACGCCCGGCCCGGCGGCCAGTAGCCCAGATCGCCGACGTCCACCACCGCCTTCGGCGACTCCGCCTTGAGATCGAGGCCGATGCCGAAGTAGATCTCGTCGCCCCATGTCTCGGCCTTCGCCTCGATGGGCAGCGCCGCCCAGATGGCGCTAGCCGTGGGCGAGTCGTTGAGCCGTGCCGGCACCGACACCGCGCCCGCATCGATGCGAATCGCGCGCGGCGCCTGCCCGCTCATCTCATCGCCCAGCGTAGTCTCCGCTCGGAAGCGAAGTCAAGGTCGCGGGTCACTCCTGAGTGTGATATTCGGTGAGCGCGGCCTCCAGCGCCGCGCGGTCGGGCACGGTGGACCAGCCTTCTCCCTCCACCGACAGCGCGGCCGCGCAGGCGCCGGCCGCGGCAGCTTGCCAGGGATTGCCGTCGAGCCGGTAGGACGCCAGGAACGCGGCGGCGAAGACGTCGCCGGCGCCGGTGGGATCCGCTTCGCGGGTCGGCCGGGCGCGGACCTCGTAGCGCTGCCCGCTGACGTACAGCAGCGCGCCGGCGCGGCCGGCCGTCACCGCGGCCAGCGGCAGCCGCTGCAGCCATTCGGCCAGCGATGGCTCCTGCCCGCGCACGTCCTCTGCGCTGACGAACAGCGCCAGGAGCCGGCCGAGCAGTCCGGGGGGCGGCGTCCAGGGCTGGGGCGTCACCTCACCGGCCGGGCCCGCGCCCCGCAGCCAGCCCTGAGCCTCCGCCGCGAGCGTTGCCTCGGTAAACGTCCCGGCGAAGGCTGGATCGACTTCGCCGAAGACCGGCGCCAACAGCACCAGCTCGGCATCGAGCCAGTCGGGAGGGACGTCGGCCGGGCTCAGGGGTCGCGCCGAAGCCACGAGGCGCAGCCGGCGCCGTCCGGCCTCCCGGCGGTGCTCGAAGACGGTGGTGTGAGGCGAGGGGGCGTTGACGACCTCGATCTGGGGAGGGATCGCCTCGAGCGGGAAATCCTCGCCGTGACTGGTCAAGATGCCGGCGGAGAGGCCGAGCCGGTGAGCGGTGATGGCGGCGAACAGCGCGGCGCCGCCGGGCCGCGTGATCTCGCCGAATCGGTCGAGCGTCACGTGCCCGACGGCGACGAAGTCGGGCGCGCTCACGCCCGGGTCAGCGCGCGGTGGCTCACTTGAGCACCTCTACGAGCTGGGCCAGGACGTTCTTGCGCGCCTGTTCGGTGGCGGCGGGGTTCCACCCGATCGTGGCGCCCTTACCACTTGCGCTCGTCGGCGATCTTCTTGGCGTTCTCCGGGATGGTACCGGCGGTGACGATCTCCACGGCGCCGCGCAGCTTCATCACGTCGCGGATCGCCGTCTCGAGCACGCGCGTGACCGGCTCGGCGCTGGCGCCGCCCGCCAGCTCGACCCGGAACGTGAGCGTATCCTGATGGCCTTCGCGCCCGACGACGACCTGATACCGGGCGATGCCCGACGCGCGGGCGGCCACCTCGTCGGCCTGGCGCGGGTGGATGAACATGCCGCGCACCTTCGTGATCTCGTCGGCGCGGCCCCGCCAGCCGAGCATACGCGCGGCGGTGCGCCCGCAGGGGCACGGCGCGTCATCGATCACCGTGAGGTCGCCGGTGCCGAAGCGGATCATCGGATAGGTGTGGTTGTCGACCGTGGCCACCAACTCGCCGATCTGGCCGTTGGGCAGCGGCTCGCCGGTCTGGGGGTCGCACACCTGGACGATCGCCTCCTCGAGGAGGTGCATCCCGGACTTCTCCGGGCACTCGTAGGCGACGAAGCCGAGATCGGCGGTGCCGAAGCCCTGGCGCGTCAGGAGGCCGTGCTCCTCCTCGAACTGGCGCCGCAGCGACTCGGGCAGCGGCTCGGCGCCCACCTGCGCGACCTGAAGCGGCAGCCGGCCCCCGCCCATCTCCTTGGCCCGGGTCAGGATCGTCATGAGGAAGCTGGGCGTGCCCACGTAGCCGGTCGCCCCCACCGCCTTGGCCACCGTCACCTGGGTGTCCGTGTTGCCCACGCCGGTCGGCACGACCGTACACCCGATCAGGTGCAAGGCCTCGTCGAGCTCGTGCGCCGCCGGCACCAGGTGATAGAGGAAGGTGTTGATGACGACGTCGCCGGGGCGGAAGCCGCCGGCGTAGAGGCCCGTCTCGCCGTGCCAGGCGCTGAGCTCCGGCCCCATCGGCTCCAGAATCGGCCCCGGGGAAACGAAGATCCGGCGGACCTTGTCGAGGGGCACGGTGCAGAAGCCGCCGAAGGGCGGGTCAGCCTTCTGGAGCTCGGGCATCTCGCTCTTCTTCATCACCGGCAGCCGCGCCAGATCGTCCACGCCGCGGACGTCGGCGGGACGCAGGCCCGCCCGCTCGAGGCGATGTCGCACCCCCGGCGCCTTGTCCCCGGCGCGCTCGAGCAGCCGCACCAGCCAGCGGGCCTGGTAGCGCTCGCGGGCCGCGGCGGACATGGTCTCCCTCTCTCGGTTCCAGTACCCCCGACGGCGCTCGACGGGACTTACCACCGTCACCCTCCGCCTTGATCGACGCGTTTTCGAGCGCCGGCTCCGCCGGCGCCACCTCTATTGGGGAGGTTCAGAGGGGGCCGTGAGGCCCCCTCTGACTATGAATCTCGGAGGGGGCCGTGAGGCCCCTCCGATCAAGCCTACTGGCCGACGATCCCCTGCTTCATGGGCCCGAGCAAGCCCAGCAGCTGCTGCTTGTCCCTCTCGGCCACCCGGTGCTTGTCGAGCGCCTTTACCAGCGCCTCCACGGTCGCGTTCCACTCGGTCTCGGTGACGTTCATCCCCCGGTGTGCCGTCTGCATGTCGCGCCCCACGTACGAGCACGGACCGCCGGTGGCCTCGCAGATCTGGTCCGCCAGGTTGGACTTCAGCCGGAAGACCGCGGGTGGCGGCAGGCTCTTGAAGCGGGCGTTGATGCGGTCATCGGCGACGACGTTGGCCACGAAATCGTCCACGACCAGGGCGATCCCCTCGCGACCGCCGAGCCGCTTGTAGAGCGTCGGTTCCGACGGCGCCGTGGTCGCGCAGGCCTCCAGACCCGCCACAAGCATCGGCACCACCAACCCCTTCACCGACCGCAGCGTCATCGCGTTCCTCCGTTCGAGCGCCGGCGGGCCGGCGCCATCTTCCGGGGAGGTTAGCTCAGCCAGCGCTTGCGGCGCTTGTAGTGTTTGACGTCACGATAGGACTTGCGGGCGCCCACCTCCGTCAGCCCCAGGTAAAACTCCTTGATATCGGCGTTTTCGCGGAGCGCGTCGGCCGAGCCCTCCAGCACGATCCGCCCGTTCTCCATCACGTAGCCGTGCTCGGCGATGGTCAGCGCCAGCGTCGCGTTCTGCTCCACGAGCAGCACCGTGAGCTCCTCCTCGCGATTCAGGCGCTGGACGATGCCGAAGATCTCCTCGACGAGCATCGGCGCCAGCCCCAGGGACGGCTCGTCCAGCAGCATCACGCGGGGGCGCGACATCAAAGCGCGCCCGATGACGAGCATCTGCTGCTCGCCGCCCGACAGATAGCCGGCCTGGACGGCGCGCCGTTCCTTGAGCCGCGGGAAGTACTCGTAGACGCGCTCGATGCCCTCCCGCACCCGCCGGACGTCGGACACCACGTGGGCGCCGGCGATGAGATTCTCCTCCGCCGTCAGATGCTCGAACACGCGGCGGCCCTCGAAGACCTGCACGATCCCGCGCCGGACGATCTCGTGGGGCGGCAGCCGGTCGACGCGCTCGCCGTGGAACTCGATCGAGCCCTTGGTCACCTCCCCGCGCTCGGACCGCAGCAGGCCGGAGATGGCCTTGAGCGTCGTGCTCTTGCCGGCGCCGTTGGCGCCGAGCAGCGTGGTGATTCCCCCCTCCCGGACGTTGAGCGACGCCCCCTTGAGCACGAGGATGATGCCGTCGTAAATGACCTCGATGTTGTTCAGCGCCAGCATGGTCGTGGTTGCCCGCGGCCAGGATGACGTCGCGCGGGCGGCCCGAACATCGGGGGGCCCGGGGGAGGGCTCGGACGGACCCGTTCCCGCCACGCTCCAGGCCCTCGCCCGTCGATGGGGAACCGCCCACCGACCGGCGCCACCGACCGCGTGGTCAGGCCGAGCCCTCCCCTGGGTCCCCCGATGCTCGAGCCCATCACCGCGCCTACTTCTTGGCCCCCGCTTCTTGGATGTGCTTGGCCACGACGTCCTGATACGCCTTGTACCAGTCCGTCTCCCTCGCGAACTTGCCGCCCTTCACCTGCCAGATCTGTACCCAGCCTCCGCCCTCGTGATCGTTCGGCGTGATCTCGAGCGGCGGGAGCAGACCCCCCAGCGTGAAACCCTTGATCTTCTCGAAGCCGGCCTTCACGTCGGCGCCGGTGACCTTGCCGTCGGGCTTGGCCTTGACCGCGTTGCGGATGGCCTCGACGGCCACTGCCGCCCACATGACGCCGCGGTTGTAGTAGACGGTGGAGGCCATCTCCTTGGAGGGTTCCTTGCCCTCCTTCTTGTACATCTCGCGGATCTCGTTGAGGACCGGGAAG
The DNA here is from genome assembly GCA_001917535.1 of Candidatus Rokubacteria bacterium 13_1_40CM_69_27. Classification (GTDB taxonomy): domain Bacteria; phylum Methylomirabilota; class Methylomirabilia; order Rokubacteriales; family CSP1-6; genus MNEF01. The sequence goes on along the minus strand of MNEF01000065.1, from coordinate 33,035 downwards.
TCGGTGCCGACCCCGGCGTACTGCATCGTGTGATAGCCTTCGGCCACGCCAAAGCCCCCAGCGGCCTCGACGTCGGCCTCGGCCGAGCCCCACACGAACGAGACGACCTTGCGCAGCGGATAGCCGACGCGCTTGAGCTCCTTGATCGACACCGACGGCGACCGGCCGAAGAGGTGTGCGATCACGAAGTCGGCCCGGTACCGCTGGGCGATATCCAGCGCCTGCGCGCCCATCTCCACGCCGGGCGGCGGCACCGCGAAGGTCTTGAGCTGGAAGCCCTCCCGGGCGGCCAGATCCTCGAGCACGGGAATGGGCTCACGGCCGGCGGGATTGTCGAAGAACAGGAAGGCGATCTTCTTGCCTTTGAGGCCGCCCAGCTGCTTCTTGGCGAAGTCCACCGCGGCTCCCGCCTGCGACCAGTACGACGCGGCGAGCGGGAAGACGTAGGGATACCGGGTGCCGTCCGTGGCGTCGGCGCGCCCGAAGCCCGGCGAGGTGCCGGGGATGCGGTCCTCCGTGAGCTTCTGCGTGAGCGCGTAGGTGTGCGGCGTGCCGTAGAGACTGATGACCACGGCGCCTTCCTTCTTGTGCCGCTCGTAGGCTTCGACCCCTTGCGGCACCTTGTACTCGTGGTCGATCTCGACGGCCCGGATCTTGTGTCCCTCCACCCCGCCCTTGGCGTTGACCAGCCTGACGTAGTCGTGATAGCCGGGGCACAGGTGCACGCCCACCGTCTGGGTGGCGCCGGTGCGGTCGCACTGCAGGCCCAGCACGATCTCGTGGCTCGCCGCGGCGGACCCGGGGCTCCCCAGCGTGAGCCCGCTCATCATCACCAACCCGATGGGGATCGGCAGCCAACGCTTCATTCCTGCTCTCCTTTCATCGCGCACGCTCAGTACGCGAACGGCCAGAGTCGAAAGTAGTTGCGGATGTTCCGCCACAGGCGGTTGAGCCCTTCCGGCTCCACGACGAGGAAGAAGACGATCAGGGCGCCGAAGAGGATCAGGCGGAGGTTCGGGATGGTGTTGAGCACCGCCTGGGGCGAGAGCACGAGGCCGCCGAAGGCCTCCATGGCGTAACGGATCAGGATCGGCAGCAGCGTCACGAAAATCGCCCCGAAGATCGAGCCCAGCACGGAGCCGAGACCGCCGATGATGATCATGGCCAGATAGTCGATGGAGGTGACGATCTGGAACTGCTCGTAGTTCGCGATCCCCAGGTAATACGTGTAGAGCACCCCGGTGATGCCGGCGTAGAACGAGGAGATGGCGAAGGCGGTCAGCTTGTAGCGGAAGATGTTGATACCGGTCAGCTCCGCTGCGATGTCGTGATCGCGGATGGCGACGAATGCCCGGCCCACACGACTGCGCACGAGGTTGAGGGTGCCGGTGATGGCGACCACGACGAAGATCAACAGGAAGAAGTACATCTCGCGCTGGGAGGCGATCTCGAACCCGCCCAGGCGCGGCCGCGGGACCTCGATGGAGGCCTGGACACCCCCGCTGATCCAGGTGACGTGGTTGATCGTCCACTCGATGATGAGCTGCCCCGCCAGGGTCGCGATCGCCAGGTACAGGCCCTTGATACGGAGGGACGGGATGCCGACGACCGCACCCACCAGGGCGGCCATGAGCCCGCCCAGCGGGAGCGATAGCCAGAAGGGCCAATGGAGCCGCGTGGCGAAGTTGGCGGCCGTGTAGGCGCCGACCGACATGAAGGCGCCGTGGCCGATCGAGATCTGCCCGGTGTAGCCGACCAGGATGTTGAGCCCCAGGGCACCCACCACCGCGATGGAGACGAGATTCACGATGCTGAGGTAGTACTCGTGGACGCTGAAAGGCAGCACCAGGAAGAAGAGCGCCGCCACCGCCCCCACCGCCCGGCGGGCGATGGGGAGCGGATAGAGCGCCATGTCCGCTTCGTACGTCGTCTTGAGCACCCCGCACTCGCGATGAATCATGCGATGCCCCCCCGGACGGGTATGGCGGACGAGGGGTAGCGGCGCGCGGCGTGGGTCTGGGGGGTGCCGGGGGAGCGCACGTGGCATGCGGGATGGGGTTGGCGGGTGGCGGGGGAGCGGCTCCCGTCCGCCAGCAGCCCGTGGCACCTCGAGCGGAATGCGTGGGAAATCACGCCGGACGCTGGGGGGCGATTCGCCGCCCCCGCAACGCCAGCCACCAACAGCGATGCCGGACGGGAGCCGCGACCCCGCCAGGACCCGCCAATCCTATCCCGACGTGCCGCGTGCGTTCGCACCGTCATACCCGCTCGATGATCTGCTTGCCGAAGATACCGTAGGGACGGATCATCAGCGCCAGGATCATCAGCACGTACGGCGCGAAGTCCTTGGTGCCGCCGCCGACCCAGGGGTCGATGTAGCCGGCCGCCACGTTCTCCACGATCCCGACGATGAGGCCCCCGATGATCGCGCCCGGGATCGAATCCAGCCCGCCCAGGATCACGACCGGGAAGACCTTGAAGCCGACCAGCGCGAGGTGGACGTCCACGCCGAGCAGGTTGCCCCAGATCAGGCCACCCAGGGCGGAGACGATGCCCGTCATCGCCCAAGCCAGCGCGAAGTAGCGCTCCACGTTGACGCCCATCGCCATCGCCACCTGCTGACTGTCGGCGACGGCGCGCATCGCGATGCCCTGGCGGGAGCGGAGGAAGAACCAGCCGAAGATGGCCAGGAAGAGCAGGCTCACGCCGGCGCCCAGGAGCTGGATCGGCGGGATGAAGAACGGGCCCCACACGATGGGTTCGTCGGGGATGGGCAGCGGCAGCGGCTTCGTCTCGGCGCCCCACATCAGCGGCCCGAAGCCGCGGAGGATGGCGGCCAGACCGATCGTCGCCATGATCACGGCCACGATGGGCCGCCCGATCAGCGGGCGCAGCATCACGCGCTCGAGCCCGAAGCCGAACGCAATCATCACCGCGAGGGCCAGCGCGACGGCGAGCCACAGTGGCGCGCCATACGCGCCCAGGGCCACCGCGACCAGGAAGCCCGCGATCATGACGAACTCGCCCTGGGCGAAGTTGATGGCGTCGGTCGCCTTGTAGACGAGGACGAATCCCAGGGCGATCAGGGAGTACATGAGACCGATCAGCACGCCGTTGGAGAGGAGGAGGGCGAAGAACTGCCAATCAACCATGAACGGCCGCTCCCTCGACGTCCTCGATGCGGACGCGCGACGGGACCGTCCCCCGCCGCCCGTCCTCGTAGGTGATGGCCGTGACCAGCGCCACTTCGTCCTGGCTGGAGTAGAAGGCGTCGATGATCGCCGCGTACTTCTCGGCGATGAAGCGGCGGCGGAGCTTGCGCGTCCGCGTGATTTCGGCGTCGTCGGGGTCGAGGTCCTTGGGCAGGAGAAGGAAGCGCCGGATCCTGGTCGATTCGGGCAGGGTGGCGTTGCACGTGCGGATCTCCTCCCGGATCAGCGCGCGAACCTCGGGCTTCTGGCTGAGGTCCATGTAGCTCGTGTAGGCGATCGAGCGCCGCTCGGCCCAGTTGCCGACGGTGTTGAGGTCGATGGCGACCATCGCCGCCACGTACGGTCGGTCGTGGCCGACGGCAACCGCCTCTCGGATGTAGGGGCTGAACTTCAGCTTGTTCTCGATGAACTGGGGCGCGAACGGCGTGCCGTCGGCCAGCGCGCCCACGTCCTTGGCCCGGTCGATGATCACCAGATGCCCGCGCGGATCGAGGAACCCGGCGTCGCCGGTGTGGAACCAGCCCTCGGCATCGATCACCTCGCGCGTCGCCTCCTCGGCCTTGAAGTAGCCGCGGAAGACGCCGGCGCTCCGGATGAGCACCTCGCCCTTGTCGGCGATCCTCACCTCGATGCCCGGGCACGGGCGGCCGACCGTCGTCGGGTTGGCTTCGGTGTCGGGCTGGAGGGAAACCAGCGCGCTCACCTCGGTGGAGCCGTAGACCTGCTTGAGGTTGACGCCGAAGGAGCGGAAGAAGCGGAAGGTTTCGGCGCCCAACGGCGCGCCCCCGGTGTAGGCCCAGCGGGCCCGACCCAGGCCGAGCTGGTCGCGCACGGGGCCGTACACGAAGAACTCGCCCAGCCCGTACACCAGACGGAGCCCCGGCGGCACCGGCTGGCCGTCGGCGCGGAGCGTCTCCACGCGCTCGGCCACTGCGCGGAAGCGCTCGAAGATCCATCGCTTGAGGGGCGTCGCATCGGCGGCACGCACCTGCAGCGAGGTCAACATGTTCTCCCAGATGCGCGGTGGCGCCAGCACGCTCGTCGGCCCCAGCTCGCGCAGGTCGCGCTGGACAGTCTCAGGGCTCTCCGGGCAGTTGCACGCAAAGCCCGCCGTGAGGCTCAACGCCAGCGAGTAGATGGAGTCACCGATCCAGGCCATCGGCAAGTACGACAGCCATTCGTCGGTCGGGCGGACGTCCTCCGTCCTGGCGAAGGTCCGGGCCGTCTCGATGACGTTCCGATGCGTGAGCATGACCCCTTTGGGATCGCCGGTGGTCCCCGACGTGTAACAGATGGTCGCGACGTCGTCCGGCTGGCCCCTGATCAGCTCGGCCTGGAAGTAGCCCGGATGCTCGGCGCCGAACCTCCGTCCCCGCTCCTCCACCTCGGTGAAGGAGCGGAGCCAGTCGAACCGGTAGCCGGCCAATCCGCGCGGGTCGTCGTAGATCACGTGACGGAGGGCGGGCAGCTCGGCGCGGAGCGCCAGGGCCTTGTCCACCTGCTCCTGATCCTCGGCGACGATGACCGAGACCTCGGCGTGGTTCCAGACGTAGGCCAACTCCTTGGCGATCGAGTCCTGATAGACGGGGACGGCGACGCCGCCCAGCGCCTGGGCGGCGATCTGCGCCCAGTAGAGCCGCGGGCGGTTGTCGCCGATCACCGAGAGCTTCTCATCCCGCGTGAATCCGAGTGCCGCCAGCCCCAGGGCGAAGTCACGCACGTGATCGCGGTAATCCCGCCACGCATACGACTGCCAGATCCCGCGGTCCTTCTCCCGGATCGCCGTCTTCCCGCCGTACCGCTCCGCGTTTCGCAGCAGCACCCCGGGCAGCGTGTCCGGCTCAGCCACGCGTGGTCTCTCCCAAGTCACGCACGGCGTGACTCTCCCAAATAGGCCTTGATCACTCGCGGGTCGCTCCGCACCTCGTCGGGCGAGCCCGAGGATATCTTCTGGCCCATGTCGAGCACGGTCACCCGGTCGGAGATGTCCATGACCACGCCCATGTCGTGCTCGATCAGGATGGTGGTCGTGCCCCACTCCTCGTTGACGTCGAGGATGAAGCGCGCCATGTCCTCCTTCTCCTCCTGGTTCATGCCGCCCATGGGCTCGTCCAGGAGCAGGATCTTGGGATCGAGCGCCAGCGCGCGGCCCAGCTCCACCCGCTTCTGGAGGCCGTAGGGCAGCGAGCCCGTCGGGCGCCGGCGCAGGTCCTGGATCTTCAGGAAGTCGATGATGTCCTCGACCCGCCGGCGGTGGGCGACCTCCTCCTTCTGGGCCAGCCCCCAGTAGGCGAACGACGCCAGCACGCCTGATTTCATGTGGACGTGCCGGCCCAGCATAAGGTTGTCGAGCACGGTCATGCCCTTGAAGAGCGCGATGTTCTGGAAGGTCCGGGCCACGCCCAGCTCGGCGATCTGCGAGGGGCGGTGGCGGGTGATGTCGGCGCCTTCGAGCGCGATGCGGCCGCGGTCAGGATGATAGAACCCGTTGATCATGTTGAGCAGCGTGGTCTTGCCCGCGCCGTTGGGGCCGATGACCGAGAGGATCTCGCCCGGCGGCACCTCCAGGCTCAGGCGGGCCACGGCCTGCACGCCGCCGAACGCCTTGGAGACGTCCCGAATCTCGAGCTGCGCGCTCATGACCTGCTGCTGAGGACGCTGCGGACACCGGGGGCGCCCGTCGCCGCGGCGGGCGCCGGGATGGTCGGGGGTGGCGAGACCCGTTCCCTCCGACCTGACATCCCTCGCCCGGAGGTGGAGAACCACGACGCGACCAGCGCCGCCGACCTCGTGGTCGAGCCACCCCCGACCATCCCGGCGCCCGCCCCGACGCGAGCGCTCACGACAACCACCGCTTGCGGCGCCGATAGTGCTTCACGTCCCGGTAGCTCTTGCGCTGCCCGAGGCCGGTGAGCCCCAGGTAGAACTCCTTGATGTCCTCGTTCTGGCCGATCGTCCTGGCGTCGCCGTCGAGGACGACCCGACCGTTCTCCATCACGTACCCGTATTGCGCGAACCGGAGCGCCATGGCGGCGTTCTGCTCGGCGAGCAGGACGGCCACGCCTTCCTCGCGATTCATCCGGCTGACGATGTCGAAGATCTCGTTCACCAGCATCGGCGCCAGCCCCATGGAGGGCTCGTCGAGCAGCATGAGCTTGGGCCGCGCCATGAGGGCCCGGCCGATGGCCAGCATCTGCTGTTCGCCGCCCGAGACGTAGCCGGCCTTGACCTGGCGCCGCTCGCGCAGGCGGGGGAAATAGCGGTAGACGAGATCCAGGTCCTGGCTCAGCGCCCGGCCATTGCGCCGGGTGTAGGCGCCGGTCAGCAGATTCTCCTCGACCGTGAGGTGCTCGAAGACGTGACGGCCCTCCATCACCTGAACGATCCCGCGCCGGACCACCTCGGCCGGGTCCTTCCGGTGGATGGCCTCTCCCAGAAACTCGATGTTCCCCTTGGTGACCTCTCCCCGCTCGGTCCGCAGCAGCCCCGAGACGGCCTTCAGCGTCGTGCTCTTGCCGGCGCCGTTGCCCCCGAGGAGGGCCACGATGCCCCCCTCGGGGACCTGGAGCGACACCCCCTTCAACACGAGGATCACGTGGTCGTAGATGACCTCGATGTTGTTGACCGAGAGCAGCGGCCGGGGGGCCCCGCCCACGCCGCTCACGTCCCTACTTCTCCTTCGCGCAGTCGCGCATGGTGTAGCTGAGCTTCTTGGCCTCCTCCACCGCGGCCGCTTCCAGCTTCGGGCGCACGACCTCGCGGATGGGCTCGATCCAGTCGGAGACGATGGTCCATTTCTTGCCGTCCCACTGCTGGACCAGGGCCAGCCCGTTGCCCTCGTGGTTCTCGCAGGTGACCCGGAGGGGGCGCATCATGCCCTTCATGCCCAGCTCCTCGAGGCGCTTCTCGGTGAGGTTCAGGTTCTCGAAGCCCCACCGCACCTGCTCGCCGGTGAGCGGCTTGTTACCGTACTTCGTCATGGCCGTGCGGATCGCCTCCACGTTCAGCATGGTGTTGATCGCCATGCGGTTGTAGAGCACCTCGCCGACCGCCTCGCGCCTGGCCGCGCCCTTTCCCTTGTCGTAGACGTGCTTGAGGATGTCCTGGTGGACCTTGAAGTTGGCCCCGGGAGCGTGGAACGTCATGGACTTGTAGCCCTTGGCGCCATCAGCCGCGGGGACGACGTCGGCCTCGGTCCCCGTCCACCAGTTGCCGATCACGTGGTCCATGGGGAAGCCTTTGGACGCGGCCTCCTTCACGGCCACCTGGTTCATCACGCCCCAGCCCGAGATGAAGATCCAGTTGGGGTTGATACGCCGGACCTGCAGCCAGGTGGCCCCCTGCTCCTGGCCCGGGTGGTCGACCGCGAGCAGCGTGAGCTCGAAGCCGTACTTGCGGGCGAGCTCCTCCAGGGTGGGGTTGGCCTCCCGACCGTACGGGCTGTTGTGGTAGATGTGGGCGATCTTCTTGCCCTTGAGCTTCTCCACCCCGCCTTCCTGCTGCCCCACGTACTTAACGAAGGCCGAGGCCTGGCTCCAGTAGGTCATGGGGAAGTTGAACACCCAGGGGAACCAGCGCCCGTCGGCGGAGGCCGTCATGCCGTAGCCCATCGAGTGGATGACGACCTTGTCGCCCGGGGCCTTGGGGATCAGCTGGTAGGTGATCCCGGTGCTGTAGGGGTTGACCAGCACGGGGCTCCTGGACTTCAGCCGCTCGTAGCACTCGACTCCCTGCTTGGTGTCGTACTGGGTCTCGCACTCCTCGTAGGCGATCTTGACTCCGTTCACGCCTCCGTCGCGCTCGTTGACGAGGTTGAAGTAGTCGCTGGCGCCGTTGGCGATGGGAATGCCGCTGGGCGCGTACGGTCCGGTCCGGTAGACCAGGAGCGGGATGAAGATCGACTTGTCCTGGGCCGGAGCCACCGCCGCCAACGGCCCGGCGGCGACGGCCAGCGCCAGCAGGACGCTCAGGAGCACCTTCACGCGCATGGGTTGCCTCCTCTCTGTCAGTGGGGGAACGGCCAGAGACGCAGCTTTTCCTTGGTGATCTGCCAGAGCCGCGCCAGTCCGTGTGGTTCGACGATGAGGAAGAAGATGATGAGGCCGCCGAAGATCATCAGCTCGATGTGCTTCTGCAGTGCCACCGACATGTTGAGGCCGAGCCAGTGCGGCGCGTTGGTCAGGAAGATCGGCACCAGCACGATGAAGGCCGCGCCCAGGAAGGATCCCAGGATGCTGCCGAGACCTCCGATGATGACCATGAAGAGCACCAGGAACGATTGGTTGACGTCGAACGCGAGGGTCTCGGCGCTGCCGAGATAGAGGAAGACCAGCTCGGCCCCGGCCACGCCGCAGTAGAACGAGCTGATGCCGAACGCGAGCAGCTTGGTCCGCAGCGGGCGGATCCCGATGATCTCGGCGGCGATGTCGCGGTCGCGGATGGCCATCCAGGCCCGGCCCAGGCGCCCGCGCACCAGGTTCTTGGCTACCAGGCCGAAGATGGCGACGAACGCCAGGGCCATCACGTACCGGGCTCCGGAGGTGGCGTTGGGGCCGGTGACCAGCACGCCCAACACCTCTCGGTCCGGAGCGGTGATGGTGCCGGAGGGCGCGTAGTTGACGAACCAGGCGACCTTGTTGAAGAGCCAGATGAGGAAGAACTGGGCGGCCAGGGTGGCCACCGCCAGGTAAAAGCCCTTGATGCGGAGGCTGGGGATCCCGAAGAGCAGCCCCACGCCGGCGGCGACGAGGCCGGCCAGGAGGAACACGGCGACGATGTCGAGGTGGGGGAACGCCGTGGACAGCTTGAAGGCGCTATACGCCCCCACGGCCATGAACCCGCCGGTGCCGAGCGAGAGTTGCCCGGCGTAGCCGGTGAGGAGGTTGAGCCCGATGGCGGCCAGCGCGTAGACCAGAAGCGGGATGAGGACCGCCTGCAGCCAGTACTCGCTGGCCAGGGCCGGCGGGACCACGAAGGCGGCCACCAGAGCCAGGGTGACCACCACGCGATCCTGGACGATCGGGAAGATCGCCTGGTCGCTGGCGTAGGTCGTCTTGAACTGGCCGGCCGTGCGGTAGATCACGGCATCACACCCGCTCGATGATCTTCTCGCCGAACAGCCCCTGCGGCCGGAACAGGAGGAAGACCAGAGCCAGCCCGTAGGCGAACCAGTTCTCGATGGCCCCGCCGACGAGAGGTCCCCAGTACACCTCGCCGATTTTTTCGCCGACGCCGATGATGAGGCCACCGGCGATGGCGCCCGGCACCGAGGTGAAGCCGCCCAGGATGAGGACGGGCAGCGACTTCAGCGCAATGAGCGAGAGGCTGAACTGCACGCCGCTCTTGGCGCCCCACATGATCCCGGCGACGATGGCGACGCCCCCCGCCACCGACCACACGATGACCCAGATGGTCTTGAGCGGGATGCCGATACTGAGCGCCGCCTCGTGATCGTCGGCGACGGCGCGCAGCGCCCGGCCGATGCGGGTGCCGTGGAAGAAGACGGCCAGCACGGCCACCAGGATGGCCGCCGTCAGTGCCGCTGTGAGCTCGAGCCGGTTCACGAGGACCCCGGCCACCATGAACGACTCGTCGGGAATGCCGACGTCGAGCCTCTTGACGTTGCTCCCCCAGAGCATCTCCCCGAACCCCTCCAGGAAGAAGGTGAGCCCGATGGTGGCCATGAACAGGATGATGTGCTCCTGATTGACCAGCGGGCGGAGCACGACCCGCTCGATGGCGAAGGCGAGCAGGATCATCACCAGCACAGTGAGCCCGAGGGCGAGGACGACGGGCACGCCGCGCTCCATGAGCCCGACCAGCGTCAGCGCCGCGAACAACACCATCACGCCCTGGGCGAAGTTGAAGACCCCCGAGGCCTTGAAGATCAGGACGAAGCCCAGGGCCACCAGCGAGTACATGAGGCCGGCGGCCACCCCGCCGATCAGCACCTCGACGAAGAACGCCGGGCTCCCCGCGATATCGCGGAACGGTGTGACCAGCCCGTAGAGCACGTCCATCAGGCGGCCCCTTCGCGCGCCGGCTTCGCCGGCGCAACCCACCGCTGGGGAGGTTCGGAGGGGGCCGCGAGGCCCCCTCTGACTATGGATCTCGGAGGGGGCCGTAACGCCCGCCCCCGCCGATCAGGACGCATGGGGCACCCCCAGGTAGGCGTCGATCACCGTCTGGTCGGTCCGGACCTCGGAGGGCGGCCCCTCGGTGATCTTCCGGCCGTAGTCGAGAACGACGACTCGATCGGAGATGTCCATGACGACGCTCATGTCGTGCTCCACGAGCACGATGGTCGTGTCGAACTCGTCGTTCACGTCGAGGATGAAGCGGCACATGTCCTCCTTCTCCTCCACGTTCATCCCCGCCATCGGCTCGTCGAGGAGCAGGAGCTCCGGCTCGGCGGCCAGCGCCCGGCCCAGCTCGACCCGCTTCTGGAGACCGTAGGGCAGGCGCCCGGCCGGTGTCTTGCGGATCGCCTCGATCTCCAGGAAGTCGATGATCCGCTCGACGAAGGCCCGGTGCCGCAGCTCCTGGCTCATCGCCGGCCCCCAGTAGAGCGCCTCCAGCAGGAGATTGCCCCTCGCTTTTATGATTCGGCCGGTCATGATGTTGTCGAGCACCGTCATGCCCTTGAACAGGGCGACGTTCTGGAACGTGCGGGCGATGCCGAGCCCGGCGACGTCATAGGGCTTGAGGTGGGTCCGGTCCCTTCCCGCGAAGCGGATGCGCCCCTCGTACGGGTGGTAGAACCCGCTGATGACGTTCAGCAGCGTGGTCTTGCCGGCGCCGTTGGGACCGATGATGGCGAGGATTTCGCCGTGGCCCACCGCGAGGCTCACCCGGCTCAGGGCCAGCAAGGCGCCGAAGCGGACGCTCACGCCCTCGACCTCCAGGAGGGGGCCGGTCCCGTCGGTCGCGCTCACCGCGCCGCCTCCCTTATCCGAAGGTCGGCGCGCACGGTGCCGGTCCGGCCGTCCTCGTAGGTCACCTTGGCCTCGATGGGCACGTGCCCATGATCGGAATAGAGCGCGTCGATCAGCGCGGCGTACTTCTGGGCGATGTACCCCCGCCGGACCTTGCGCGTTCGCGTGATCTCCTCGTCGTCGGGGTCCAGCTCCTTGTGGAGGATCAGGAACTTCCTGATCTGGGCGCCGCGCAGCACGTCATCCGCCTGCAGGCTCCGGTTGACCCGGACGACTTCCTCGTGGATCAGGTCATAGACCTCCGGCTTCTGGCTGAGGTCGGTATAGCTCGTGTAAGCAATCCCCCGGCGCTCCGCCCAGTTCCCGACCGCGGCCAGATCGATGTTGATGAGAGCCGCCACGTAGGGCCGCGCCTGCCCGGTGCAGACCGCCTCCCGCACGTAGGGGGAGAACTTGAGCTTGTTCTCCAGGTACTTCGGGGCAAAGATGGTCCCGTCGGCCAGGCGGCTCACGTCCTTGGCGCGGTCGATGATCTTCAGGTGGCCATCGCGGTCGAGGAAGCCCGCGTCGCCCGAGTGGATCCAGCCCTCCCGGATGACCTGCTGCGTCGCCTCGGAATTCTTGTAGTAGCCGTGGAAGACTCCGGGGCTCCGATAGAGGACTTCGCCCTCTTGGGAGATGCGGATCTCCACCCCGGGCAAGGGCGTCCCGACGGTATCGAGCCGGACGTCTCCGTCTTTATGGATCGAGATGAGGGCGCTGGCTTCGGTCATGCCATAGAGCTGCTTGACGTTGATGCCGAGCGAACGGAAGAACACGAAGATCTCGGGACCGATGGCCTCGCCGGCGGTGTAGGCGATGCGGATGCGCCGCATCCCGAGGTTGTCCCGGAGCGGGCCGTACACCAGGAGCCGCCCCAGCGGATAGAGGAGGCGGCGCCACAGCGCGACCGGCTGGCGGCCGAGCCGGCGCCGCTCGCTGTCCTGGGCCAGGTCGAGGAAGAACTGGACCAGCTTCCGCTTGGGCCACGCCGCGTCCTCGATGCGGATCATGACGTTGGTCAAGAGGTTCTCCCAGATCCGCGGTGGCGCGAAGAAGCAGGTGGGACCGATCTCCCTGAGGTCCGGGAGCACGGTCGCCGCGCTCTCGGGGCAGTTGACGGAGAAGCCGGCGACGATGGACTGGGCGTAGGAGAAGAAGTGGTCCCCCACCCAGGCCATGGGCAGGTAGGCCAGCACCTCCTCATCGCGGCGGAAGCCTTCGGCGGCGATGGCGTTGCCCGCCGTCAATATGAGATTTCGGTGGGAGAGCATGGCGCCCTTCGGAGTCCCCGTGGTCCCCGAGGTGTAGCAGATGATGGCGATATCATCGGCGGTGCCCTTGGCGACCTCGTCTTCGAAGTAGGTCGGGTTGTCGCGGGCGAACGTGGCGCCGAGCTCCTGCAACCGCTCGAGGCTCACCAGGAACGGCTCGGTGTACGCTCGCAGCCCCCGCGGATCCTCGTAGATGATGAACTCGAGGTGCGGACACTGCTCCTTGATGTGGAGGAGCTTGTCCACCTGCTCCTGGTCCTCGACCACCGCGAACCTCGCCTCGGCGTGGTCGACGATGTACGCGAGCTCCTTCTCGATCGCGTCCTGGTAGAGCGGAACGGGCACGCCCCCCAGGGCCTGGGTCGCCGCCACCGCCCAGTAGAGCTGGGGGCGGTTGTCGCCGATGATGGCCGTCTTGTTGCCGCGCGCCAGGCCCAGCGAGGCCAGGCCGAGCGCGATGCGCCGGACCTGCGCGAGGTAGTCGCTCCAGGTGTAGGACTGCCAGATGCCGTACTCCTTCTCCCGGATCGCGACCTTCCGGGGGAAGCGTTGCGCATCGTGCCTGACGAGCTTCGGGAAGGTATCGAGCCCGTCTCTCACCGTCGCGAGTACGTCCAAATCGCCTCCACGCTGGTGCTCACAAGCGGACCGCCGAACTCCCGGCTGGAGAAAGGGTGGCGTCGAGTGGCAAAAGTCTAGCGAAGGCCACCTGGGCTGTCAAGCATTTGGGCCGGAATGACGAGGACTTACGTGGGGGTCGGCCCTTGGAATCCGCGCTAAGAGCCGACGGTCACCGCAGCGCCTTCTCGATCAGCGGCAGGGCGAAGTAGACGACGAAGGCGGCGGAGGTGAGGTAGACCATCCAGTGCACCTGGGCGCCCTTGCCGTTGAGGACCTTGATGGCCGCGTAGATCACGAAGCCGCTTCCGATCCCGTTGGTGATCGCCCCTTGCCTTCGAGCCCGGGCACGCCCGCGAACCCCAGGATCAGCGGGTTCACGAAGATGATGTAGGCCATGACCATGAAGGCGGTGAGACCGGCCCGCAGCTCGGTTCCCAGGTTTGCTGACCGCACGATCGGGCCGCCGCCGGCCATGGCCGGCGGCGAGTGTACTACGTCAGAGCGACTGGAGAAACGCGATGAGCGCGTCGCGATTCGGGCTACAGCGAGCGGAGGAAGTTCAAGAGGTCCTGCTTCTGCTCCTCGCTGAGTCGGTTGAAGTTGTCGACGACGGCATTGGCCTCGGACGCCGGGAACCTCAGACTGGGCCCGCTCTGGTGCGCCTGGATCGCCTTGAGCAGGTCGGTGGTGCGGCCGTCGTGGAGGAAGAAGATGCGCTCCCCTAGACCCCACAGCGGCGCCGTCCGGAACTCGTCCGGACCGGCCCGCCCCTGGACGATGTCATCCGCGAGCCTCGGCCCCATGTTGTGCAGCAGCAGGTCCGAAAAGAGGTGGACCTTCTTGTCCCGCAGTGCTGCGACGGCGGCGTCGCCCGTGGTGAGCGTCGGCGTGTGGCAGAGCACGCAGCCGATGTCCCGGAAGAGGGCGCGGCCGTTGGCGATGGAGGTGGCGCCGCCTGGCATGGCGAGCGACCGGGCCGGCGGGGCCAGGAACCGCATGAAGAACGCGAACTTCTCGATGGCGCTGAGGGTGTCGACGCCGGTGGCGCCATCGGTGTTGGTGATGTTATTCGGCGTGGGTGCGAACTGGCAGTTCGGCGTTTCGTCGCGCTCGGTCTGGAACAGCTCGTTGCTGATCCCCATCTCGACGTTGTATGCCTCGCCCGAGAAGAGCAGCAGCGACTTGTTCTGCGCCTTCCACCCGAAGCGCGCGATGGTGCCGTCGTTGCCGTTGCGGTTCGGCCGGCCGGAGATGCCAAGGGCGGACTTGGTCAACGCGTTGGCCGCGCGGTTGGCGACGATCACACTGTCGGGGATCTGCTCGATCAAGCCGGCACCGAAGACCGGCGTCGGGATGCGGAAGATCAGGTTGCGGTTCTGGGCCTGGGCCAGGAAGTCCTCCTGCCTGATGTCGCACCCGCTGGCGTCACCGGTGCTGTCGACCCGGCCGCTGATGACGAACAGGGCGTGCACGCCGCCGTCGCGCGTCCCGTTAGCCTTGTACTGGAATCGCGCTTCGCGTACCGGGCCGTCGGGCTTGACGAAGAATGGGACGTAGTTGCGGGCGCCGTAGGCGGTGGCCACGGCGACCTGAGGGTTCACGACCGGGCTCGTTCCCCCGGTCGCTGGCTGCGTGTGGCAACCGGCACAGCTGTCCAGGTTGAAGCGCGGCCCCAGCCCCTCCCCCAAGCCGTCGGCTTCCTCGAACTCGTCCTTGCCAGCCTGGAACAGTGCCAGTTGCGAGCCCGTCAGGCCATCCAGCGGCTTGCCGGTTTCCGAGGGTTCGCCCCGGACCCCGGGATCACTGGCGAGGAAATCCGCCTGCGGAACACCCACCAGACTCACCAGAAAGATGGACAGCGCCGCCAGCACCTGCCGTGTTCTGGTTGCCAGTCGGAGGACGGACGCGGTGACGATCACCAGCGTCAGTCGCGGTGCAGACATCATGGCGCTCCTCCCCCAACGCGTGAGGAGCAAACCCATTGCCAGACGTCGGACGACCCAGGAGGCGGGCGGGCATTCGCGCGAGATGATTGAAGAACGCGGCGGACCCTGGCGGCCGCGCCAGACCGGGTGAACGCGAGCGTGTCCGCAGGCGGGACGTCAGCGCTCCGACCCGCGGCGGAGGGGCATTCACGCGAGATGATTGAAGAACGCGGCGAAGCCTGGCGGTCGCACCAGGGTCGCGTGAGCGCGAGCGCGTCAGCAGCAGGACGTCAGCGCTCCGACGGTACTGTGACAACTCGTCCCACACCCGCCGGATGAGCTATCGGTAACTCCGACTTCGTGTGCCGACTACTTGCGGAACTTTCGATAATCGACCGGCCGCTTCTCGACGAACGCGTTGCGCCCTTCCATCGCCTCCTCCGTCTGGTCGTAGAGGTGCAGCGCGGTGGAGGCCACGCCGGCCTTCTTCTCGGAAAGGATGTCCGTGTACTCCATCTCGTTTCTCCAGACGCTAGAGCGGTTTCCTGAGGATCCGGGCGAGCTCTCCCACGACGCCCCGCCGGAAGGTGAGCACGCAGACGACGAAGATGGCGCCCTGGACGATGGTGAGCCAGGAGCCGATCTGGGCGAGGGAGTGCTCGAGCGTGATCATGATGAACGCACCGACGACGGGCCCGAAGACCGTGCCCAGCCCGCCCAGCAGCGTCATGAGGACGACCTCGCCGGACATGGTCCAGTGCACGTCGGTCAGCGAGGCGAGCTGGAAGACCAGGGCCTTGGTGCCGCCCGCCAGCCCGCTGAGCGTCGCCGAGAGTACGAAGGCCAGCAGCTTGTAGTGCTCGGCCCGGTAGCCGAGCGAGATCGCGCGGGGCTCGCTCTCGCGGATGGCCTTCAGCACCTGGCCGAAGGGGGAGTGGATTGCGCGGTAGACGACCAGGAACCCGCCAAGGAAGATCGCCAGCACAACGAAGTACATTGTGTAGGGCTGGCGGAGGTCTAGCACGCCGAGGAGCGTGCCGCGGGGCACGGCCTGGATGCCGTCCTCGCCGCCCGTGAACTTCGCCTGGATCGAGGAGAAGAAGACCATCTGGGCGAAGGCCAGCGTGATGTTCGCGAAGTAGATGCCCCGACTGCGGATGGCCAGGGCGCCGATGACGAGCCCGAGCACGGCGGCGGCGGCCGTCCCCAGGAGGATGGCGGCCTCGGGCGGCAGCCCCCAGACCTTGGCGGCGTGGGCGGACACGTATCCGGCCGAGCCCAGAAAGGCGGCGTGACCAAAGCTCAGCAGCCCCACGTAGCCGATGAGCAGGTTGAAAGCGCAGGCGAAGAGCGCGAAGCAGAGCGCCTTCATGAGGAAGACCGGGTAGACGAAGAAGGGCGCGACGAGAAGGATCCCGAGCATCGCGAGGAAGGCCACGATCTGGTGGCGCGGCACCGCCGAGGCCACCGCGGCCGGGGCCGCCCCCGCGTACTCCTTGACCGTCGCCATCTAATTAGCTCGCCCGTCCGAAGAGCCCGGTCGGCCGGACGAGCAGGACCAGGGCCATGATGACAAAGATCACCGTGTTGGAGGCCTCCGGGTAGAAGACCTTGGTGAAGCCCTCCACCACCCCCAGCGCGAAGCCGGTGACGATGGAGCCCATGATGGATCCCATCCCGCCGATCACCACCACCGCGAAGACCACGATGATGAGGTCGGCCCCCATCAGCGGGTTCACCTGGTAGATCGGCGCCGCCAGCACCCCGGCGAGCCCAGCCAGGCCGACGCCGAAGCCGTACGTGAGCGTGATCATCCTCGGCACGTTGATGCCGAACGCGCGCACCAGCGTCGGGTTCTCGGTGGCGGCCCGGAGGTACGAGCCGAGCTTCGTGCGCTCGATCACCCACCAGGTGGCCAGGCAGACCCCGAGCGAGAAGACCACCACCCACGCGCGGTAGGCGGGCAGGAACATGAAGCCGAGGTTGTAGCCGCCCGTGAGCTGGGCGGGGATGGCGTAGGGGAGCCCCGACGATCCGAACTCGTTACGGAACACGCCCTGAATGATGAGGGCGAGCCCGAAGGTCAGGAGCAGCCCGTAGAGGTGGTCGAGGTGGTACAGCCGCTTGAGCATCGTGCGCTCGAGCGCGATGCCGAAGAGCCCGACGACGATGGGCGCCAGCAGCAGCGACCACCAGTAGCCGAGGCCGGTCAGGCTGAGCAGGAAATAGGCGACGAACGCGCCCATCATGTACTGGGCGCCATGGGCGAAGTTGATGATGTTGAGCAGGCCGAAGATGACCGAGAGCCCCAGGCTGAGCATGGCGTAGAACGCGCCGTTGATCAGCCCGATCAGGAGCTGCCCGAACAGCGCCTGGGTCGCCACGCCGAAGAGGCTCAAGCCCGGGGCCCGCCGTCGGCCTGCGCTACTTCTTCACCAGCGGGCAGCCGCCCTGGTCCATAGGGCGGAACGCCTGCTCGGCCGGGATGGTGGCCCGGACCTTGTAGTAGTCCCACGGCCCCTTCGACTCCGAGGGCTTCTTCACCTCGAACAGGTACACGGGGTGGATCTTGCGCCCGTCGGGGCGGACACGCCCCTTGCCGAACACCGGGTCGTCGGTCGGTAACTCCTTCATCTTGGCGATCACCTTGGGGCCGTCGTCGCTCTTGAGCGCCTCCACCGATTTCAAGTAATGCAGGACCGCGGAGTAGACGCCAGCCTGGGCCATCGTGGGCATGGCGCCGCGGTGGCGCTCGGCGAAGCGCTTGGAGAAGGCGCGGGTCTGGTCGTTGAGATCCCAGTAGAAGGACTCCGTGAGGAGCAGCCCCTGCGCCTTCTCGAGACCGAGCGAATGCACGTCGGTGAGAAACACGAGGAGGCCGGCGAACTGCTGGCCGCCGCGCACGATGCCGAACTCCGCCCCCTGCTTGATGGCGTTCGTCGTGTCGGCGCCGGCGTTGGCGAGGCCGATGATCTTGGCCTTGGACGCCTGGGCCTGGAGCAGGAACGAGGAGAAGTCGGCGGTCGGGAAGGGATGGCGCACCTTGCCCAGCACCTTGCCGCCGTTCTTGACCACGACCGCCTCGGTGTCGCGCTCGAGGTCATGTCCGAATTTGTAGTCGGCGGTGAGGAAGAACCACGTCTCCCCACCCGTCTTCACGATGGCCGACCCAGTGCCGTTGGCCAGCGACCACGTGTCATACGTCCAGTGGATCGCATTGGGCGAGCAGGCGGCCCCGGTCAGGTCCGACGTGGCGCCGGTGGAGACGATCAGGGCCTTGTTCTTCTCCCGGGCAATCTGGTTGACGGCCAGGACGACGGAGGACGTCGGCACGTCGATGATCACGTCCACCTTGTCGGCGTCGAACCACTGGCGCGCGATGCTGGAGCCGACGTCGGGCTTGTTCTGGTGGTCGGCGACGACGATCTCGACCTTGAGACCCTTCCGGGCCGCTCCGTAATCCTCCACCGCCATGCGGGCGGCGACGACGGAGCCCGGCCCGGCCAGGTCGGCGTAGGTGCCGGACTGGTCGTTCATGATGCCGATCTTGACGACGCCGTCCGAGATCTGGGCCTGAGCGGGGCCGGTGGCCAGGAGCAGCGCGACCCCGAGCACCAGGATGCGTAGGATGATCATTCGAGGACTCCTTTCTATACCCCGAGATAGTCGTGGAGCTTGCCCATGCTCGCCTCGAGCTGTGCGTTGGGAATCATATCCACCACGCGCCCGTACTCCATCACGTAGTGGCGGTCGGCCACGGTCGCCGCGAAGCGGAAGTTTTGCTCCACGAGCAGGATGGTGAATCCCTGCGCCTTGAGACGCGCGATGGTGGCGCCGATGTGCTCCCGCACCACCGGGGCCAGCCCTTCCGTGGGCTCGTCAAGCAGGAGCAGGCGCGCCCCCGTTCTCAATATTCGACCGATGGCGAGCATCTGCTGCTCGCCGCCCGAAAGCTTGGTGCCCTGGCTGCGCAGGCGCTCCTTGAGGTTGGGAAAGAGACCGAAGATCCCGTCCAGGCCGAGGCCGCCCTCCCGCACGACCGGCGGCAGCAGCAGGTTCTCCTGCACGTTGAGGCTGGCGAAGATCCCGCGCTCCTCGGGGCAGAACGCGATCCCCAGCCGGGCGATGGCGTTCGACGGCAACCCGATCGTCTCCCGGCCCTGGAACTGGATCGAGCCGCGGCGCCTGGTGACGATGCCCATGATGGACTTCATCGTCGTGGTCTTGCCGGCGCCGTTGCGGCCGAGCAGGGTGACCACCTCGCCGGGGTCGATGTCGAAGGTCACACCGTGGAGGATGTGCGACTCGCCGTACCAGGCGTGGAGGTCCCGGACGCGGAGCAGCGGTTCAGACATGGCCGGAGCCCATGTAGGCCTGGATGACGTCGGGGTTGCGGGCGACGGTCGCGTAGTCGCCCTCGGCAATGATCTCACCGCGGGCGAGCACGGTGATCACGTGCGAGAGGTTCTCCACCACGCTCAGATTGTGCTCGACCATGAGCACGGTGCGGTCGGCGGCCGCCCGCTTGATGAGAGCCGAGATGCGCCCCACGTCCTCGTGGGACATGCCGGCCGTCGGCTCGTCGAGCAGCATCATCTCCGGGTCCAGGGCCAGCGTGGTGGCGATCTCCAGCGCCCGCTTGCGCCCGTAGGGCAGCTCGACCGCGATGGCGCCCGCGAAGTCGGCGAGCCCGACGGCGGCGATGAGCTCGACGGCGCGCTCGTTGAGGGCATCGAGCATCCGGTCCGACCGCCAGAAGTCGAAGGAGTTGCCCCGCTTCCGCTGCAGCGCGATCCGCACGTTCTCCAGCACCGTGAGGTGGGGGAAGACGGCAGAGATCTGGAACGAGCGCACCAGGCCCAGCCGCGCGATGTCCGCGGGCCGCGAGCCCGTGATGTCCTGGCCCTTGAAGCGGATGCGCCCACGCGTGGGGGTCAGGAAGTGGGTGAGGAGGTTGAAGCAGGTCGTCTTCCCCGCCCCATTCGGCCCGATCAGCGCGTGGATGGTGCCGCGGCGGACGTGGAGGCTGACGCCCTTGACGGCGACGAATCCGAGGAACTCCTTGGTGAGCCCCTCGGTCCCGCTTCTCCCGCCACGCCCGGTTCGCTTCCGCGATCTCCCACGAGGCCATGCACTCGTTCTGCGCCTTGATGAGTTCCTCGATCAGGGCGCGCGGGTCCCCGTGAAAGGAGGCCTGGAGGAGCCGCTTGGTGTGGCCGGCCGCCGTGGGCGACGCGCCGCGCGCCTTGTCGATGAGCCCCCGGAGCGTCGGCTCGATCTCGGCCGCCGGGCACACCCAGTTCACCAGGCCGATGGCGCGGGCCTCGGCGGCGCTCACCTCGTCGTTCAGCAGGGCCAGCTCCTTGGCCCGACCCAGCCCGACCAGGCGGGCGAGCCTGAGCACGGCGCCATCGGGGATCAGTCCGTGCCGGGTGGCGCCGAGCCCGATGACCGCGTCATCGGCGGCGACGCGCAGGTCGCAGGCCAGCGCCAGCTGCAGGCCGCCGCCGATGGAATATCCGTGCAGCACCGCCACCGTGATCTTCGGCATGTCCTCCAGGCCGTTCAGGGCCCGGATCCAGTGACGGAAGAAGGGCTCGCCGATCGTGCCCTCGCCCAGCGCCGTCCGGTCCATCCCCGAGCAGAAGGCGCGCCCGCGGCCGCGCACGATGACGAGCGCGACGTCGCCGGCGGCCGCCGCCGCTTCGACGTGATCGGCGAGCGCGGCGGCCAGCTCGGTGTCGAGGGCGTTGAGCACGGCCGGCCGGTTCAGCGTGATCCAGGCCACGCCGTCGCGCGCTTCGTAGGAGACGGGCTCGTCGTGCATGGGCTCTCAGGCGCGGCAGCAGAGAGGGGCGGGTTGGCGGTGGAGCCGACGAGGTTGTACGATGCTGAGGACCTCGCTCATGGAAGGTGCCGCCTAACCTATGGGAAGCTCATCACTCTGTCAAGCGACGCCACCTCGGGAGACCATCGCATGACCTCACGTTCCCGCCGCCGGTTCCTCCGGTCGACCGCGGTCGCCGCGGCCGGCGCCCTCGTCCCGGGCATCGTTCGCGCTCAGACGAGCGTGAAGGTGGGCACCGCGGTGCTGGGAGATTACGCGCTGGCCGGTCCGTTCGTCCTGGCGCTCGAGAAGGGCTTCTTCGCTCAGGAGGGGCTGGCCGCCGAGTTCGTCCCCTTCCGCGGCGGCCCCAACCTCGCCAAGGCCGTGATCGCGGGCGAGATCCTGGTCGGCGCCACCGGCGCCACGGACATCCTGGTCTTCCGCGAGGCCGGCATGCCGCTCAAGATGATCGCCACCCAGACCGAGGGCAATCACTTCACCCTCAATGTCGCGCCCGAGATCCAGCGGGTGGCGGACCTCAAGGGCAAAGCGATCGGCGTGACGCTCATCGGCTCGACCACGTGGGTCTTCGCCCAGATCGTGGCCAAGCAGCAGGGCTGGGATCCCGATCGCGACGTGAAGATCGTGGGCCTGGGCGGGCTCGATGCCCAGCTGGCCGCGCTGACGCGCAAGGAGATCCACGCCTTCGTCTGGGGCGACGGGGGGGCGGTCACCGAGCAGCAGGGCAAGTCGAAGGTGCTGATGCGCCTGGACTCGGTGACGCCGAAGTGGATCAGCCAGATCCAGTACGCCTCCGAAGAGGCGATCAAGAAGAACGGCGAGGCCATCCGCAAGGCGACGCGCGCGATCTTCCGCGCCCAGCACTTCATGCGGGCCAGCCCCCAGGACGCCGCCGCGATCGCGGCGAAGAAGCTGGGGTGGAGCGTGGAGGCGACGCTCGGTGCCCACAAGATCTCCGGACCGCTCCTCTCCGGGGACGGGACGATCAGCGTCGAAGCGCTCAGGACCATGCAGGACACGCTGCTCGAGCACGGGGTCATCAAGAAGCGGCTGCCGCTGGACGATCACTACACCAAGGAATTCATCCCGGTGCGCGTTTAACATGCCGCGCGTGTTGCTGCTGGCCGGCTTGCTCCTCGCCAGCGGTCCGGCGACGGCCCACGGCCAGCTCTTCCTCGCCTCGCGCCCACACCCGGAGTTCACGATCGGGCCGCTCTTCATCCTGGCTAACGTCACGCCGGAGCCGGGCGACGTGCCGGTGGACGTGCTGTTCAGCCTGGCGGTACCGCCGACGCTGAGCGCCGGCGACATCGAGCAGGACCTGTACCTCTTGTGGCCCGGCGCGGTGGCGCCCGACCCGACCACGGGCCCACCCGATCCCGCGCTGGCGCGCACGGTGGAGCAGCAGGGCTTCGCCGTCATCGAGGAGGGACGGCTGTCGCTCTCCGCGCGGAACCTCTATCAGCGAGGGCCGGACGGCCGCAGCCTCCGCGACCCCATCGCCGGCGGCGCCCCCTTCGTCACCTTCGTTCGCGCAGGGGGCGGCCTCGGGATCAGCTCGCCGGCCACCTACGTCCGCATCCCCTGGAGCCCGAAGACCGCGAACCGCGCCTATCTCGTCGGGCTGCGCCTGACGACGAGAGGGCTCGTCAAGGCCAAGCCCGCCACCTGGGTCGAGCGGACGTTCTGGGGCCCGCGCCACCGCCTGACCTTGAGCTTCGGCGACGTCCGCCAGCGCGCGACCTTCCCGATGTACTTCTGGAACCGCGACCGCGTGATCAAGCTCTCGGAGGACCCCTCGCAGCTCATCATCAATTTCGCCCACGCCGACCGCCTCAAGATCGACGAGATGTTCCCCCAGTCGGCGCGGCGCCAGCTCAGCGAGACCCTGGACAACACCGACGTCGTCTCGATCTTCCTCGACCGCGCCGAGGGCCTCCGCCCCCAGACGCTGAGCGTGCAGTTCGGCTACTTCTCGCGGCTGCAGTCCTGGGCGCCGGTGCTCATCCCCACCCTCTTCTTCGCCCTCGGCAACGCGGCCGGGCCGCTGGTGCTGATGCTCGTCAAGCGCGCCGGCCGGAACCTCTCCGCCCGCGTCCACTTCGGTCGGCGCGACGGGCGTCGTTCCGGGCGCGACAGCGGCGTCGTCGTCCCCCGGGAAACGCTGGCGCGGATCGTGCCGGGCGAGACGCGCTACCAGGAGGTGCTGCGGCTCTGCGGCTCCAACCCCGAGGAGCAGGAGCGGCTCACGTCCCCCGGCCACAAGACGCTCGTCTATCGCGGACGGCGCGTGGTGCCGCACCGTCGGCGCTCGCTGGGCTGGCTGTCGACCGTCGACCACTGGGACGCCGAGGACCACGAAGTGGAGATCGAGCTGGAGGGCGACGTGGTCCGCGACGTCCAGGCCCGGGTCCGCCGCACGCGCCTGCCGCACCCCGAAACGGGGTAGGACTCCACTGCGCATGCTATGAGGCAGCTCTGCGGACCAGCCCAGTCGTACCCTTTGGCATACATTGACAGATGAGCGGCTGAGACTCATAGTACCGATGACGGAGGATCGCGATGACAACCGAAAAGACTTTCACGGAAAGAACCGTTCGTCCTCAGCAGCCACCAAAGAATCCAACTCCACCGCCACCCCCGAAGAAATAATCCATCGCCGGCTAGTTGGGAAGGAGGGTACCGCTGAAGAAGAAACAGTTCTCGGTCGCGAGGCCAAGCTGTCCTCCGAAGCACGCCGTGCCTCCCCCGGCTCCGAAATCTCCAAAGCAGAAATGACGTCAATCTCGGAGTAAGAAGACTCGAAATTTAGGCGGGCGTGCTAATGCCAGCGACAATAGAAGCCCTGCTGATCATTTTGGTCTTCGTTATGCCGGGCTTCATTACTGTCCGGATGAAAGAAACTCTCGTCCCGACGATTGGAAAAACCGAGACCTTTGAAGTTACGCTACGAAGCATTACCGTCAGCCTTCTCTATCTACCGCTCTGGCTCCTGTCAGCCAAAGATCTCGTGCTCTTTAGAGGCCGGCTGATGGATGTCGCCCAGAAGACTTCGAGTGGCGAGAGTCTCATTCTCGATCGAGGCGTGGTTGTCTTCCTCGCTCTGTCTCTCGTTCTTCCGGCTGCTATCGGAGTAATCTGGGCGGTCGCCTATTGCAATGATTGGTACGTGAAAGCGACCAAGCGCGCCTACGTCAAGCTCGGCATTCCCCTGCCCCCGAGTGGGATCGGCGAGGATCTGTGGGACAGGCTCTGGTTGAACCGAGACCGCCAGCCGTGGCTCACCGTTTTCATGAAGGACGGCCGCATGTACGTGGGTCGTGGAATTGAATTCTCGTTGAGCTCTTACGGTAAGGACGTGCTCCTCGGCCCGGAGACCCGCATGTACGACAAGGAAGGGCGTCTTGCTCGCGATCTCGCTGAAAGCCGAGGTGAGGGCGTTTGGATCCCGGCCGGTGAGGTCTCGTCGATAGACATTCACGAATAAATCAGCGCGAGATCGTCAACCGCTCCCGGCCGTAGTGGTGCTCGTCCACCCAGGGGCGTCCTTCGGCGAAGCGCGTCGAGCGGAAGGGCGCGAGATCGGCGGTGCGGGGCTTGCCCTCGACGATCCACTCGGCGAGGCAGCGGCCGATGGCGGGCGACGTCTTGAACGAGGTGCCCGAGTCGCCCAGCATGCCGTAGAGGCCGGCCACCGAGGGGATCTGATCGATGATCGGCCGCCCGTCGGGGCTCATCATGATCATGCCGGCCCAGCCGCCGCGCATGGTGGCGTCGGCGAAGACGGGCAGCCGGGCCGCCAGCTTCTCCCGACAGCGCGCGACGTAGTCCGGATCCACGCTCTCGTCGAAGCGCTCGGGGTCGGCGTGGCCCACGCCCAGCTCGACGCCGGCCAGCGTCGAGGCGAGCCCCTCCGGCCGGAACCACGACTGGTGGATGGCGTCGATGACGGCGGGGTGACGGTGCCCGAACCCGGCGGGCCAGCGGAGGATCGAAATCTGCACGCGATGGGGCCTGAGGCCGTAGTCGAGCCCCAGCGGCGCCAGCAGCCCCGTGGCCCAGGCGCCGGCGGCGACGACGACGACCGGGGCGGCGATCCGATCCTCGGCCGTCTCGACCCCGACGACGCGCCCGCGCTCCACCAGGATGCGGCGGGCCTCGCAGTGCGTGCGGATCGTGACGCCCCGCCGGCGCGCGGCCTCGGCGAAGGCGAAGGTGGTGGCGTTCGGGTCGGCGAAGCCGGAGCCCGGCTCCCAGGCGGCCGCGCCGATATCGTCGACGTGGCAGCCGGGGAGGAGGCGCCTCAGCTCCTCTCGCGTGATCACCCGGGTGTCGATGCCGATCCGGCGCTGGGTGTCGACGTTGTGGGCGAGCGCGCGCTCGTAGCCCGTCCCCACGATCTGGATGAAGCCGGCCGGCTCGAAGCCGCAGTCGCCGCCCACGATGGCCTGGAAGTCGCGAAAGATCTTGAGGCTCTCGAAGGCCAGCCGCGATTCCACCTCGTTGGTGTAGTGCATACGCACGAGCGAGCCTGACTTGCCGGTGGCTCCGGCGCCGAGATGGTGACGCTCGAGCAGCACGACCCGCGGCACCCCGACGGTGGCGAGATGGAAGGCGGTGCTGGCGCCGGTGGCGCCCCCGCCGATGACGACGACGTCGGCCGTGGCCACGCGTGGATTGTGACACGATCGGGCCGCCCCTTGACAGCCGGCTCCGAGGAGCCCCATATATGAGGCCCCCGCCGTCCGAGGCGAGCGAATCCAGAGGAGGCCCGTCATGGTCCAGGTCACCCGACGCCACCTGCTCAAGGGCGCGGCCGCCGCCGGCGCCTTCGCCGCGCTGCCGGGGCCGCTCGTCCGCGAGGCGCGCGCGCAGACGACCCAGAAGCGCGAGCTGGTCGTCGCCCAGGGCGGCGACATCTCGAAGTTCGACCCGCACTTCAGCACCTCGTCCAACGACATCCGCGTGTCGTTCAACCTCTTCGACAACCTCCTGAGCCGCCGCCCCGACGGCAGGCTCTACCCGGGGCTGGCCACGGAGTGGAAGCGGGAGGGCCAGACGACCTGGAGCTTCAAGCTGCGGCCGGGCGTCCGGTGGCACACCGGTGATGTCTTCACCTCCGCCGACGTGAAGTGGAGCCTGGAGCGCACCTGGGACCCCAAGCAGAACACCCGCGTGAACACGGTGTTCACCACCATCGATCGCATCGAGACGCCCGACGCGACGAACGTGGTCGTCCACACCAAGAAGCCGGACCCGCTGCTCCCTGCCCGCCTGGCCTTCTACGGTGGCCAGATCGTGCCCAAGAAATATCTGGAAGCGGTCGGCAACGACGCCTTCAATGCCCGGCCGGTGGGCACGGGCCCGGTGCGCTTCGTCTCCTGGACGAAGGACGACAAGGTCGTCCTGGAGGCGAACCCGGATTACTGGGGTGGCCGTATCGACGCCGACCGCGTGATCTTCCGCTCGGTGCCGGAGACCGCACCCCGGATTGCCGCGCTTCTCAAGGGCGAGGTCGATGTCATCACCCAGCTCCCGCCCGATCACGGCGAGCGCGTGGCCGGCGCCGGCGCCACCCAGGTCGTGGGCGCGCTCTACGCGGGGCTCTATGTCCTGGCGGTGAACAGCAAGCGCCCGCCCCTCGACAACCCGCTGGTGAAGCAGGCCCTCTCGCTGGCCGTGGACCGCGAGCTCATCGTCAAAGAGCTGTGGCGGGGACGCGGCATCGTGCCCAGCGGCCCCGTCGCCAAGGGCGACAACCACTACGACCCGGCGCTGCCGCCGCTCGCCTACGACCCGCGCGAGGCGCGCGAGCGGCTCCGGAAAGCGGGCTACAAGAACGAAGAGATCGTCATCGAGACCACGGTCGGCTACACCGCCAACGACAAGCCCATGTCCGAGGCGATCCAGGGCATGTGGCGGGAGGTCGGCGTCAACGCCAAGGTGGAAGTGGTCGAGTACTCCGTCCGCGCGCAGAAGAACCGCGACCGGACCTTCAAGGGGCTCTGGTGGTCGGATCCGACCTCCACCCTCGGCGATCCCGACGGCATGATGTGGCGCCTGCTGGGTCCCGGCGGGCCTCAGGACTACTGGCGCCACCCGCGCTTCGACGAGCTGGGGGAGGCGGCGCGCTTCTCGGTGGACGAGAAGTTCCGCGGGGAGGCCTACCGGGAGATGACGAAGGTCTTCCTCGAGCACTTCCCGTGGATCCCGGTGGTCCAGCCCTACGAGGACTACGGTCTGCAGAAGTACGTGGAGTGGACGCCGAACCCCAACCAGCAGTTCGAGATCCGCCGCTTCAACTTCAAGTTCCGCCGCGCCTGAGCGCACCGCGGCCGGGGCCGCCAGCGGCCCCGGCCGCTTCCCCATGCGTGGGACTCTCGGTTTTCTGGCCCACCGGTTGCTGCGCGCGCTGATCGCGCTGTGGCTCGTCTCCACGGTGGTCTTCGTGGTCATGCGGCTCAGCGGCGATCCGGTGCCGCTGCTCCTGCCGCCCGACGCGCCCCGGAGCGAGATCTTCCGCGTCCGCACCGAGCTGGGGTTGGACCGTCCCCTGCCCGTCCAGTACGCGACGTTCCTGGCCAACGTGCTGCGCGGCGACTTCGGCCGCTCCATCCACTTCCGGGAGCCCGCCGCCCGCGTCGTCCTCGGCTATCTGCCCGCCACCTTCGAGCTGGGGCTGGCGGCCTTCGCCTTCGCCGTGCTGGTGGCGGTGCCCATCGGCGTGCTGTCGGCGGCGCGGCGCAACTCATTGCTCGATCACGCGGCCATGGGCGTGGCCCTGGTCGGGCAGGCGGCGCCGACGTTCTTCCTCGGCATCCTCTTCATCCTGCTGCTGTCGCTGAAGGCTGGCCTGCTGCCCACGGGCGGGCGCGGCGACTGGCACCACCTCGTGCTGCCGGCGCTGACGCTGGGCATCTTCGCGATGGCGTCCATCGCGCGCCTCACCCGCTCGGCGGTGCTGGAGGTGTTGCGCGCCGACTTCATCCGCACGGCCCGCGCCAAGGGGCTTTCCGAGCGTCTGGTGGTGGCCAAGCACACGCTGAAGAATGCGGCGATCCCCATCCTGACGATCACCGGCCTGCAGTTCGGCACGCTGCTCGGCGGGGCCGTCGTCACCGAGACGGTCTTCGCCTGGCCGGGGATGGGACGGCTGGCGATCCAGTCGATCTACAACCGGGACTACCCGGTCGTGCAGTGCACGGTCTTCCTCTCGGCCGTGGTCTTCATCGCCATCAACTTCGTCATCGATCTCCTGTATGGCCTCCTCGATCCCCGCGTCCGCCGCGCCTGACGCCGTCGTCGACCTCCGCCCCGTCGCGGCCCGGGTCGGCGCCCGGCGGCGTCGAGGCCTGTGGCTGGCGCTGGCCGGCGTGGCCTTCGTGGTGCTGCTGGGCACCGTGGCCGCGGCGGCGCCGTGGCTGGCGCCGCACGACCCGACGCGCCAGTCGCTCCGCGCGCGACTGACCGCGCCCACCCTGGCGGCCGCCGACGGCCAGGCGCACCTCCTCGGCACCGACCATCTCGGGCGCGACGTACTCTCGCGGGTGATCTACGGCTCGCGCGTCTCCCTCGTCATCGGCTTCGCCGCCGTGACCGTCGGCGGGCTGCTCGGCGCGGCGCTGGGCCTGCTGGCGGGCTTCCGGGGCGGCTGGATGGACGGCGTCATCATGACGCTGGCCGACGCCCAGCTCGCGTTCCCCTTCATCCTGCTGGCCATCGGCATCATCGCGGTCCTGGGCCCCAGCTTCCCGACGTTGATCGTCGTCGTCGGGCTCTCGGGCTGGGTCGCCTACGCGCGGATCCTCCGCTCGCAGGTGCTGGTGCTGCGCTCGCGCGAGTTCGTGGACGCCATCCACGCGCTGGGCGGCTCCACCCTGCGCATCGTGCTCGGCCACGTCCTGCCCAACGTCGTCTCCTCCCTGGTCGTCATCGCCACCCTGGAGCTGGCGCGCGCCATCGTGCTGGAGGCCACGCTCTCCTTCCTGGGGCTCGGCATCCAGCCGCCCACACCGTCCTGGGGCGGCATGATCCACGAGGGCCGCGAGTACCTGGACTCGGCGTGGTGGATCTCCACCTGCCCCGGCATCGTGCTGATGCTGACGTCGCTCGTCGTCAGCCGAACCGGCGACTGGCTCCGCGACCTGCTGGATCCGACGCTGCGGGGGGAGTGACGCGCCCGCGCGTCAGCGGGATCACCCCCGCCAGTGAGAGAGCTTCTCGTTGAGCGCGTCGAGGGCCAGCACGAAGCCGATGGAAGCGGCCGAGACCAGGGCGGTGGCGGCGAAGAGCTGGGCGGCCTGAAAGCCGTTGGCCAGTGCGTTCAGGACGTGGCCCATGCCGCGCACGCCGGCGAACATCTCCACGATCAGCACGCCGAGGAGACAGAAGACGATGCCGAGGCGGAGGCTCGCCAGCACCGAGGGCACGCTGGCCGGCAGGATCACCTTCCAGTAGATCTGCCACGGCCGCGCGCCGTACGAGCGGGCCACGGTGATGAGCGCCGGATCGACGTCGCGCACGCCCCCGATGACCAGCACCAGGATGGGGAAGAGGCCGTGGATGGCACCGTAGGCGACCGCGGGCGCGGTGCCGAAGCCCAGCAGCAGCACGATCCAGGGCAGTACCAGGATCTTCGGGATCCCGTAGAGCGCGACGACGAAGGGATGGACCACGTCGTGCACCGCCCGCACCGAGCCGATCATGAGCCCGGCCGGCACGCCCAGCCCGACCGCCAGCGTGTAGGCCACCGCCGTCTTGGCCAGCGTGTCGCCCAGCGCGATGAGCGCCGCACCCCCGATCGCGCCGAAGGCGCGGGCCACCACGCTGGGCGGCGCGACGAAGAGCGGATCGACCCACCCGGCCCGGGCCGAGGCCTCCCACACCGCCAGCACGGCCAGGACGCTCGCCACCTGCAGCAGCCGGATGCGACGGGCCTCGCTCACGTCGTCCACCGTCGGGCCCGGCGCTCGACCAGACTGGCCAGGACGTCGGAGGTGACGATCAGCACCAGCGTCACCAGCACCAGCGCGACGTAGTCGGCCGTCCGGAAGAGCCCGTAGGCGTGATTGATGAGCGTGCCCATCCCTGCCTTGGCGCCGAGAACCTCGCCCACGATGACGCCGATCACCGCGAGCGCGAGGCCCGTCCGGAGCCCGCCCACCAGCGTGAAGAGCATGCCGGGGAGCAGCACCTTCGCGAAGACGGCGAGCGGCGAGGCGCCGAAGCTCCGCGCGACCGTGACGAGGTGCGGATTCACCTGGCGCGTGCCGGCGAGCACCGCCAGCGTGATGGGAAAGAATCCCAGGAGGAATCCGAACGCGATCTTCGAGGCGGCGTCGAGCCCGAAGAAGAGCATGAGCGAGGGGTACCAGACCACCGCCGGAACGGCGTAGAGCGCGGCCAGCATGGGCGCGTAGGCGCGCCCGAGCACCCGATGGCCCCCCAGCGCGCAGCCCACGCCGACTCCGCCCGCCACCGCCAGCGCGTAGGCGACGGCGATCTCACGGGCGGTGAGCAGGACGTGCTCGAGCAGATCCGGGTATGAGCGCAGCGCCACCAGATTCACGAGGGACGGCAGCACCGCCGAGGGGGGCACGTAGAGGAGCGGGTTGCCTGCTCGGGCCGCGATCTCCCAGAGCGCCAGCACCCCGCTCAGGATGGCCAGGCGGAAGGCCGAGGTGGTCACGACTCGCTCATGGCTCGCAGCGACTCGTCGCGGATCTCGCTCCAGAGCTTGGCCCGCAACGTCACCAGCTCGGGCGACTCCATCGCGCGGGGATACCCCAGCGGCAGCTCGAGCACGCTCTTGATCCGCCCGGGGCGGGCCGTCATGACCACCACCCGCGTCGACAGCGCGAGCGCCTCGTGCAGGCTGTGGGTGACGAAGATCACGGTCTTGTTCGTCCGGCGCCAGATGTCGAGCAGCCACTCGCCCATGAGCATGCGCGTCTGCTCGTCCAGCGCCCCGAAGGGCTCGTCCATCAGGAGGATCTTCGTATCGATGGCCAGCGCGCGCCCGATGGCCACCCGCTGCTTCATGCCGCCCGAGAGCTCGCGCGGATACTTCTCGGCGAAGCCGCGGAGGCCCAGCGGGCCCAGCAGCTCGGTGGCCACCGCGCGGCGCCGCCCGCGGTCCGCGCCCTGCAGCTCCAGGCCGAACTCCACGTTCTCGAGCGCCGTGCGCCAGGGGAAGAGGCCGGGGTCCTGGAAGACGGTGGCGACGCGCCGGGGATCGGGCCCGGTGACCGGCTGCCCCTCGATCAGCACGCGCCCGCCGTCGGGACCGACGAGGCCCGCCAGCATCCCCAGGAGCGTCGATTTGCCGCAGCCCGAGGGCCCGATGATCGTGCAGAACTGGCCCTCGGGCACCGCCAGTGACACGTCGCCGAGCGCGTCCACGACCCCCGAGGCCGTCCGGTAGCGCTTGGCGACACCGTCGATCCGGATCAGCTCAGCGTCGGCTACGGTCACGTCGCCCGCGGCTCCGAATCGCGAGCCTCACGAGGCCCCTGTCACGTGAGCTGGAGGATCTCACGCGCGATGACCCACCTCTGGATCTCCGACGTCCCCTCGCCGATCTCCGTGATCTTGGCGTCCCGGAAGATGCGCTCGACGGGGAACTCCGTGATGTAGCCGGCGCCGCCGTGGAGCTGCACCGCCTTGGTGGCGGCCTTCATCGCAGTCTCGGAGGCGAAGAGCTTGGCCATCGCGGCGGCGTGCATCGCCGGCCGGCCCATATCCTTCAGCCAGGCGGCACGCAGGGTCAGCAAGCGCGCCACCTCGATCTCGGTCGCGAGGTCGGCCACGATCGCCTGGAGCCCGTTGAACTCCGCCAGCGTGCGCCCGAAGGCGGTCCGCTGATTCATGTACTTCACCGCCTGGTCGAGGGCGGCCTGGGCGATCCCCACCGCCATCGCGGCCATGGCGATGCGTCCGCCCTCCAGCACCCGCATGGCCTGCCCGAACCCCTCGCCGCGCTGGCCGAGGAGATTTTCGGCGGGCACCCGCGCGTCCTCGAAGATCAGCTCGGCGGTATCGGAAGCGTGCAGGCCGAGCTTGCGGTAGGGTCGGCCGGCGGAGAAGCCGGGCATCCCCTTCTCGAGGACGAACGCCGAGATGCCCCTCGACGACTTCTCGGCATCGGTGCGGGCCATCACCACCGCCGTCCCGCCGACGCTGGCGTTGGTGATGAACGCCTTGCTCCCGTTGAGCATCCAGACGCCGTCCCGCAGCTCCGCGCGCGTGCGGAGCGCGGCGGCATCCGAGCCGGAGCCGGGCTCGGTGAGTCCCCACGCTCCCAGCACCTCGCCCCGCGCCAGCGGCGGCAGGTACTTCACCTTCTGCGCGGGCGAGCCGAACATCACGATGTGGCTGGCGCAGAGGGAGTTGTGCGCCCACATGGTGATCCCCACCGACGCGTCGCCGCGGTTCAGCTCCTCGACGACCAGCGCGTAGGAGACGCAGTCGAGCCCGGCGCCGCCGTATTCCGCAGGCACCAACGCGCCCAGGAAGCCCAGCTCACCGACCTTGCGCACGATCTCCCGGGGAAACTCGTGACGCTCGTCGTAGGGCGCGATCTTGTCGCCCAGCTCGCCGTCGGCGAACTGCCGGGCGACGTCGCGGATGTCCTTCTGCTCCGGGGTCAGCTCGAAGTCCACGACCGGGTCTCCCGTCAGGCCGAGCGGCGCTTGGCCCCGGCGCCGGGCCGGCCCTTTTTCAGGTGCTTGAAGAACTCGATCTGGCGCAGGCGCTTCTGCGCCTCCGCCTTGGTATCGTAGCTCCCGAAGCTGCGCCCCGTCTTCTCGGAGAGCACCACCCACGTGCCGACTCGCTTCTTGATCATGGGCCTTCCCTCACTTCAGCGCGCCCTCGACCGGCAGCGCGGCGTTACACCGTGGCGCGGACGTTCTCGCGGACGAAACGGACGATGTCCTGCGTCGAGGTCCCCGGGCCGAACAGCTCCTTGACGCCCATTGCCTTCAGCGCCGCCGCGTCCTCGGGCGGGATGATGCCGCCGCCGAAGACGACGATGTCCTCCGCGCCCTTTTCCTTCAGCAGCTCCAGCAGCCGCCTGAACAGGTGGTTGTGGGCGCCGGACAGCACGCTGAGGCCGATGGCGTCGGCGTCCTCCTGGACCGCGGTGGCCACGATCTGCTCCGGCGTCTGGTGCAGGCCCGTGT
>MNEF01000060.1 GCA_001917535.1 Candidatus Rokubacteria bacterium 13_1_40CM_69_27 | reverse complement strand
TGGGCGTTCTCTTTTCCGCCAAGCAGGTCTTCATCAATCCCGAGTCGTTCACCTTCCTGGAATCCATCGGCGTGCTCTCCATGGTCATCCTGGGCGGCATGGGCTCGATCTCCGGCCCCGTGCTCGGCGCCACCGTGGTCACCGTCCTGAACCTCCAGGTGCTCAAGGGCTTCTCGCTCTGGCTCAACGAGCTGAAGAACGCCGGCGTGTCGATCCTCGGCTACAGCCTCGCCGACCTCCCGACGCAGTTCGAGCCGGCGAAATACGAACGCATGATCTTCGGCGTCATCCTGGTCCTCATGATGATCTTCCGGCCGCAGGGCATGCTGCCCGCTCGGCGCCGGCAGCGCGAGCTCGGGTGACCGCGCTCTTCGAGGCGCGCGGTGTCACCAAGCGGTTCGGCGGCCTCACCGCCGTCAATCGAGTGGACTTCGCGCTGGAGTCGGGCATCGCGTCCATCATCGGCCCCAACGGCGCCGGCAAGACCACGCTGTTCAACGTCTTCACGGGACTCTACCCGCCCGATGAGGGCAGCGTGACCTTCCAGGGCGGCTCGCTCGTTGGATTGCGGCCCGATCAGATCACCGCGCTGGGCGTGTGCCGGACCTTCCAGAACATTCGCCTGTTCGCCAACATGACGGCCGCCGAGAACGTGCTCGTCGGCATGCACGCGCGCATCCAGCTCGGGCTCTGGGACGTGCTGAGCCATGGCCCGCGCTTCGCTCAGGTGGAGCGGCGCGTCTGGACGCATGCCGTCGAGCTGCTCGACCGGGTCGGCCTTCGCCAGAGCGCCAACGAGATCGCCCGCAACCTCCCCTATGGCGACCAGCGGCGCCTCGAGATCGCCCGCGCGCTCGCGTCCGAGCCCACGCTGCTGCTCCTGGACGAGCCGACCGCGGGCATGACCCAGGGGGAGGCCGGTGGGCTCATGGCGCTCCTCCGGCGGCTGGTCGGCGATCTCGGCCTGGCCATCCTGCTCATCGAGCACAACATGCGCGTCGTGATGGAGGTGTCGGACCGGGTGACGGTGCTCGATCACGGCGAGAAGATCGCCGAGGGCCGGCCGCAGGAGGTCCAGGCGAATCCGAGGGTCATCGAAGCCTATCTCGGGCGCGGACAGTGGGACCGCACGCGGAGGGCCCGTGCTGCAGATTGAGGGTCTCCACGTCTTCTACGACGAGATCCACGCCCTCAAGGGCATCGGGATCGAGGTGCGCCGCGGCGAAATCGTCGCCATCCTCGGCAACAATGGGGCCGGCAAGACGACCACGCTCAAGACCATTTCCGGGCTACTGGCGCCGCGGCGAGGCACGATCACGCTCGACGACGAGCCGCTGACCGGCGTGCCCCCCCACGAGGTCGTGCTTCGCGGGATCGCCCACGTCCCCGAAGGCCGGCGCATCTTCAAGCGCCTGAGCGTCAGGGAGAACCTCATGATGGGCGCCTACCGCCGGGGCGATGACGGGATCGAGGCCGACCTCGAGCGGGTCTTCGCCCTCTTCCCGCGCCTCCAGGAACGCCTGACCCAGGTCGCGGGCACGCTCTCGGGTGGCGAGCAGCAAATGCTGGCCATCGGCCGGGCGCTGATGGCCAGCCCGCGCCTGTTGCTGCTCGACGAGCCGAGCATGGGGCTGGCGCCCGTCCTGGTCGAGCAGATCTTCGAGACGATCAGCGACATCAACCGCCAGGGCACCACCATCCTCCTCGTCGAGCAGAATGCCGCGATGGCGCTCAGCATCGCCCACCGCGGCTACGTCCTGGAGACGGGTACGATCGCGCTCGGCGGGACGGCGGCCGCGCTGGCGGAAAACCCCGAGGTCCGCCGGGCGTACCTCGGGGAGTAGTAGTGCGAGCCGCAGGGCGCTCGGCGGGCTGGGCCCCGCCCGCCCGAGGCGAGCCTATGATCTAAATTGGAGGATTCCACCACCATGTTGGGGCAGGGCCTCACCTGGGAGGAGACGAGCCCCGGGCCCTCTACCGGACGCTCGGCCGCACGGTGTCGGAGACGGACATCGTGAACTTCGTGAACCTCTGCGGCTTCACCGAGCCCCTGTTCATGGACATGGAGTACGTCGCGCGGGAGTCGGTCTTCGGCCGGCGAGCCGCGCCGGGGGCGCTCACGTTCGCGCTGTCGGAAGGCCTCGTGATGCAGACCGGGCTCATCCACGGCACCGGGATGGCCTGGCTGGGCGGAGAGATCCGCATCGTGGCGCCCGTGCTCGCGGGCGATACGATCCGGGTGGAGATCGAGGTCGTGGAAAAGCGCGAGACGAAGAAGCCCGACCGCGGCATCGTCACCTACCGGCACCGCGTGCTCAACCAGCGCGACGAGCTCGTTCTGGAATCGCGCGTGCAGCGCATGATCCGGCGCCGCCAGGTGACCTGACCCGGTGCTGATCCTCTCGCGCGGCGAGCTGGAGCGGCTGCTGCCGCCGCGCGACGTGATCGACGCGCTGGAGGCGGCCTTCCGCCTCCACGCCGCCGGCCGCGCCACCGCGCCCGCGCGCTCCGTCGTCGGCGTCGGCGACCAGGGCGTCCTGCTCTTCATGCCGGCCATGGTGGGGGCGGAGGGCAGCCCCGCGCTGGGCACGAAGCTCGTCACCGTCTACGCCGGCAACCGCTCCCGCGGCCATCCGACGATCTACGCGAGCTACGTCCTCATGGACGGCTCGACCGGCCAGCCCCTCGCCCTGCTGGAGGGAACCTTCCTCACGGCGCTCCGGACGGGGGCTACGTCCGCGCTGGCGGCGCGCCTGCTGGCCCGGCCCGACGCCCGCCGCGTGGCCTGCTTCGGGGCGGGCGTCCAGGCCGGCTTTCAGCTCGCCTGCCTCGCTGACGTCCGCAGGCTCGAGCGGGTCGCCGTCGCCGGGCGGGATCCCGGGCGCGCGCGCCGTTTCGCCGAAACGATGCGCGAACGACTCGGTATCCCGGTGGAGGTCGCGGCCGACCCCCGAATCGCCGCCCGAGAGGCGGACATCATCACGTGTGCGACGACCTCGCCGACCCCGGTGGTCTTCGGCGCCGACCTTCGGCCCGGCACCCACGTCGATCTCGTCGGCGCGTTCCGACCGACGGACCGCGAGGCCGATACGCCGGCGATGAGCCGCGCCCGGGTCGTCGTCGACACGTATGCGGGCGCTCTGGAGGAGGCCGGCGACATCCTGATCCCAGTACGGGAGGGCGCCTTCGACCGCGGCCACATCGCCGCCGAGCTCGCCGAGGTGGTGACGGGTGCCCGCCCGGGCCGTACGAGCGACCAGGAGATCACGGTGTTCAAGTCGGTCGGCTGGGCGCTGGAGGATCTTGTCACCGCCCGGCTCGCGTACAATCGCGCCAGGGCCGAGGGCCTCGGCCAGGAGGTCAGCCTGTGAGCCATCCTGCGTCAACCCAAACGTCGCGCGCGTTTCGTCGAGCGCCGGCTTCGCCGGCGCAACTACTGGGGTGGCTTGGAGGGAGCCGTGAGGCCGTCGCGCCCTGTGGGCGCGCCTGTGAAGTCGCCCCCTCCGACCTATGAGTACGGGACGGGTCGTCCAGATCAATGTCTCCCGTGGCGGAGTGCCGAAGACCGCCGTGGAGTCCGCGCGGGTGTCGGTGCTGGGTCTCCAGGGCGACGCGCACCGCGATACGGAGCACCACGGCGGCCCCGAACGCGCCGTGTGCATGTACGCGATGGAGGCGATCGAAGCGCTCCGGGCCGAGGGGCACCCCATCGTCCCCGGCGCCATCGGCGAGAACCTCACCGTCCACGGGCTCGACTGGCCGGCGGTCGTCCCCGGGGCGGTGCTGCGTGTAGGCGAAGAGCTGCTGCTGCAGGTGACGCGGTACACGTCGCCCTGCGCCAACATCCGCCCCGCCTTCCTTGCCGGTGACTACGCGCGCGTCGCGCAGAAGCGTCATCCGGGCTGGAGCCGCGTCTATGCGCGGGTCCTGGTGGAGGGCGCGGTGCGGCGGGGCGATCCGGTGCGTCTCCTCTCCGAGAGCGAAGCGTCGGCCGCGCTGGCGGCGACGCCCAGGTGACCCGCAGCGCCGACGTCGTCATCATCGGAGGCGGCGTCACCGGCGCGTCCATCGCGTTCCACCTGGCCCGGCGCGGCGTGCGCGACGTGCTCGTGCTGGAGCGCAAGTTCATCGGAGCCGGCGGGACCGGGCGTTCCGTCGGCATCATCAGGCAGCTCTACCCCACGCCGGAAACGACCCGGATGGTCCGGCGCTCGCTCGACGTCTACCAGCGCTTCGACGAGGCGGTGGGCGGATCGTCGGGGTACGTCGGCTGCGGGGCCCTCATCGCGGTGAGCGCGGCCATGCGTCCCCGGCTGGAGCAGACGCTCGCTCGCCAGCGGGCGCTCGGCATCCGGGCGCAGCTGCTCGAGCCTGCCGACGCCGTGCGGATCGAGCCGCGCATCGATGTCGCCACACTCGGCGCCGTCCTCTACGAGCCCGAATCGGGTTATGCCGATCCGTCGGCCGTGACGGCCGGCTACGCGGCGGCGGCGCGCCGGCTCGGGGTGACGATCGAGCAGGGCACCGAGGTCACGGGGATCGAGCAGGGCGGTGGCCAGGTGGAGGGCGTGAGGACCGCCGGAGGCGAGGTGATCCACGCTCCGATCGTGGTGAACGCGGCCGGCCTCTGGTCGCCCGCGGTGGCCAGGCTCGCCGGCATCGATCTGCCGATCGTCGTCGGGCGCCACCCCGTCTTCATCGTCGAGCGCGATCCCGGCTTCGGCCCACCCCACCTCGTCTATCTCGACCTCGCCGGCGGCAGCTACGTGCGACCCGAGACGGGAGGGCTGACGCTGACGGGCTCGCTCACCGACGACGAGGCCCAGCATCCGATGGATCCGGAGCTTCTGGGCAGCCAGGTCGGGTTCGAGGAGGCCACGGACGTCCTGGAACGGACGAGCCGGGCCCTGCCGCGCCTCAGCGAGGCGCGCTATCGGCAGGGCTACGCCGGCGCCTTCGACATCACGCCCGACTGGATGCCGATCCTCGACGAGTCGCCGCTCGGCGGCTTCTGGATCGCCGCCGGCATGAGCGGCCACGGCTTCAAGCTGGCGCCGGCCGTGGGCGAGATGATGGCGGCGCTGATCTCGGGCGCCACACCGCCCGTCAGCGCCGCGCCGTTCCGCTTCGGCCGCTTCGCCACCACCGCGACTGCGGCGGGGACGTTCGTGTCGTCGTATCTTCGTTGATCGCCGTCACGCGATCGCGCTGACGGTGTAGACTTTCCTCGTGTCGGCCCGCCTGGGCGTGGACATCGGCGGCACCTTCACCGACCTCGTCGTCGTCGACGAGATCACCGGCGCCCTGCGCGTCGGCAAGGTCCTCACGACGCCGAAGGACCCGGCCCACGGGGTCGAGCAGGGCATCCACGCGCTCCTCGACGATGCCCACCTGGCCGCCAGGGCCGTGGGAGCCGTCGTCCACGGCACGACGCTCGCCACCAACGCGCTGATCGAGCGCAAGGGCGCGCGCACCGCGCTGCTCACCACGGCCGGCTTCCGCGACGCCCTCGAGATCCGGCGCGAAGGCCGGTACGACATGTACGACATCTTCATCGACCCGCCGTCCGCCCTCGTCCCGCGTCACCTGCGCCGCGAGGTGCCCGAGCGGCTGCTGGCCGACGGCGCCGTGCAACGCCCCCTCGACGAGGCCGCCGCTCGCCGAGTGATCGCGGACCTGATCGGCCAGGGCGTCGAGGCCATCGCGATCTGCCTGCTCCACGCCTACGTCAATCCCGCTCACGAGCGGAGGCTTGCGGAGCTGGTCCACGAAATCGCCCCGCACCTGCCGGTGTCGTGCTCCTCCGAGGTCGTGCCCGAGATCAGAGAGTACGAGCGAGGGTCGACAACGACGGCCAATGTGTACGTCGCGCCGCTGATGGCGCGCTACCTCGAGGACCTCGAGCGGCGGCTCGCCGAGCTCGGCATCCCCGGCCAGCTCTACATCATGCAGTCGTCCGGGGGGATCGCGCTGCCCGGCGCCGCTAAGCGCTTCCCCATCCGCCTCGTCGAGTCGGGTCCGGCGGCCGGCGCTCTGGCCGCAGCCCAGGCCGCCAGAGCTCGGGGCGAGCCTCGGCTGCTGTCCTTCGACATGGGCGGCACGACCGCCAAGGCGTGCGTCATCGACGACGGCGTGCCGCTGGTCGCGCGCGAGTTCGAGGTGGCGCGTGCCGATCGCTTCAAGAAGGGCTCGGGGCTGCCCATCCGCGTGCCGGTGATCGAGCTGATCGAGATCGGGGCCGGCGGCGGCTCGATCGCCCGCGTGGATCGCCTGGGGCTCCTCAAGGTCGGCCCCGATAGCGCCGGTGCCGATCCGGGCCCGGCCTGCTACAACCTCGGAGGCCGCCTGCCGACCGTCACCGACGCCGACCTGCTCCTCGGCTACCTCGACTCGGAGTTCTTCCTCGGCGGTCGCATGCGCCTCCACCGCGAGGCGGCGCGCCGCGCGATCGAGGAGCACGTGGCGCGCCCGCTCGGCCTCGGGCCGACCGAGGCCGCCTGGGGCATCCACCGCGTCGTGAACGAGAACATGGCGGCGGCGGCCCGCATCCACGGAATCGAGCGGGGCAAGGACCTGCGCCAGTACCAGCTCTTCGCCTTCGGGGGGGCCGGGCCTGTTCACTGCTGGCACGTC
Organism: Candidatus Rokubacteria bacterium 13_1_40CM_69_27; assembly: GCA_001917535.1. Classification (GTDB taxonomy): domain Bacteria; phylum Methylomirabilota; class Methylomirabilia; order Rokubacteriales; family CSP1-6; genus MNEF01. The sequence continues at coordinate 25,990 of MNEF01000060.1, read as the reverse complement.
GCCCGCATCCTCCGCGTCCCCCGCATCCTCCTGCCCTTCGGAGCCGGGGCGATGTCCGCCTACGGCCTGCTCTCGGCCCCGCTGGCCTTCGATTTCGTGCGCACGCGGCGTGAGCGGCTCGACGCGGCCGACTGGGGGACGATCAACGCGCTCTTCGCCGAAATGGAAGCCGAGGGCCGGGCCCTGCTGGCGCGCGCGGGCGTCGCCGCGACGCAGGTCCGGGTCAGCCGGGTGGCGGAGATGCGTTACCTGGGCCAGGGCCACGAGGTGGAGGCGGCGATTCCGCCCGGCACCCTGGCGCCGGCGAGCCTGCCCGCCATCACCGCGAGCTTCGAGGCCGCCTATCGCGCGCTCTACCAGCGCCTGCCCCAGGGAGTGCCCATCGAGGCCCTGAACTGGCGGGTGACCATCGCCGGGCCGCCGCCGAAGGTCGCGCTCACGCCGGCCGCCCGCGGTGGCAGCGCGAACGCGAGGGGCGCCGTCAAGACCACGCGCCCGGCCTACTTCGCCGAGGCCTCCGACTTCGTCCCCACGCCGGTGTACGACCGCTACGCGCTCGGGCCGGGCGCCGCGTTCACGGGGCCGGCCATTGTCGAGGAGCGCGAGTCCACGGCGGTCATTGGGCCCGGCGCGCGCTGCCGCGTGGACGACGGCCTCGAGATCGTAGTGGAGCTCCCGCCATGACCGCGTCCAAGTTCGAGCGCGGGCTCCGCCCGCGCAACCCTCCTGGGGGAGGCTCGGAGGGGGCCGTCGAGGCCCCCTTCGATGGGTTCGATGGCGTCACCCTCGAGATCTGCTGGAGCCGCCTCATCGGCGTCGTCAACGAGCAGGCGACCGCGCTCCAGCGGACCTCGTTCACCTCCATCGTACGCGAGGCCGGAGACCTCTCCGCCGGCGTCTTCGACCGGCGGGGATACATGGTCGCGCAGGCGGTCACGGGCACGCCCGGCCACATCAACTCGATGGCGCTGGCCATGAAGCACTTCCTGGCCGAGTATCCGCTGGACGCGCTCCGGCCAGGCGATGTGCTCATCACCAACGACCCCTGGAAGACCTCCGGCCACCTCAACGACGTGACCATCTGCTCGCCCGTCTTCCGAGGCGACGACTGCGTCGCCTTCTTCGCCTCCACCTGCCACACGGCCGACATCGGCGGTCACGTGCTCTCGGCGGAGGCGCGAGAGGTCTACGAGGAGGGGCTCTTCATCCCGATCATGAAGCTCTACGAGGCCGGCCGTCCGAACGAGTCGCTCATCAGGCTGATCATGGCCAACGTGCGCCTGCCCGAGATGGTGCTGGGCGACTTCCACGCCCAGATCGCCGGCGGCGCCGTGGGCGGCGAGCGCCTCCTGGAGTTCATGGCCGAGTTCGGGCTCAGGCGTCTGGAACCGCTGGCCGACGAGATTATCGCGAGGACCGAAAACGCTATGCGCCAGGCCATCAGGACGCTGAGGCCCGGCGCCTACGAGAACGCCATCACCTCCGACGGCTTCGACGAGCCGATCACGATCCGCGCGCGCTGCGAGGTGCGGGGCGACGAGCTCGCGATCGACTACGCCGGATCATCGGCGGCCAGCCGTCGCGGCATCAACGTGGTCATGAACTACACGGAGGCCTACACCACCTATGGCGTCAAGGTGATCGTCAGCCCCGACGTCCCCAACAACGAGGGCGCCTTCCGTCCGCTCAAGATCACGGCCCCGAAAGGATCAATCCTGAACGTGCAGCATCCAGCCTCGGTGGCGGCCCGACATGTCATTGGCCACTTCCTGCCCCACGTCGTCGCCGGCGCCCTGGGCCAGGCGGTGCCCGAGCGCGTGATGGCCCAAGGGTCGGCGAACATCTGGGGCATCCAGGTGGCGGGGCGCGACCTGGAGGGTAGGCCCTTCACCCACGTCTTCTTCTCCTCGGGGGGCACCGGCGCTCGCGCCACCAAGGACGGCCTCTCCGCCACCGCGTTCCCCTCCGGCGTCCTCGGCACGCCCGTCGAGGTCCTCGAGAACCTGGCGCCGCTGCTCGTCGAGCGCAAGGAGCTCCGGGCAGGCTCGGGAGGCCCGGGAAGGTATCGCGGCGGCCTCGGCCAGACGATCGCCTTCCGGGTGCGCACGCGCGAGCCCTTCACCTGTTCCGTGCTCTGCGATCGCACGCAGACCCCGGCCACGGGTTTTCTGGGCGGCGAACCGGGCGCGCTCGGCGAGGTGCTGATCGACGGCCTACGGCCCGAGAACCCCAAGCAGGAGCAGCTCGTGCCGCCCGGCGCCCTGGTGGAGGTCCGTCTGCCGGGCGGCGGCGGCTACGGCCCGGCATCGGAGCGCGACCCCGAGCTGACCGCCCGCGACCTGCTCGAAGGCTACGTCAGCCGCGCGTAGCGCCGCGCTGGCGTACCATTACGCTGGCCCCGTCGTGCCGCGAGCAACGCGGTCCCCGGGGAGCGCGATCGCCGCGCCGAGCAGGTCCGGCACGCGAGGCCCGACATGAAGAGAACGCACATGAAGGTGGGGGAGCGGCCGGGGCCGAGCCCGGGAGGGACGGGTCAGAGCTTGCCGTACTCCTTCAGGCGGCGATAGATCGTCCGGCGGGAGATGCCGAGAGCACGGGCGGCCTCTTCTTTGTCGTTGTTGTGCAGGGCGAGCGCACGCAGGATCAGCTCCTTCTCCACCTCTGCCAGCGTCGGGATGACCCTGCTCTCGCCGGACGGCGCCACCGCGGGTCGGGCGGCCAGGCTCGGCAGGTCGACGAGGGCGATCTGCTCGCGGGCGCCCATGGCGAAGGCGCGCTCGATGAGATTCTCCAGCTCGCGCACGTTGCCCGGGAAATCGTAGGCGCCCAGCGCGACCAGGGCGTCGGGCGTGATCCCGCGCACCTCCCGCCGGAAGCGCTTGTTGAAGCGGCGGAGGAAGTGGTTCACCAGCGCGGGGATGTCCTCCCGCCGCTCGCGCAGCGGCGGCAGCACGATGCGGATCACGTTCAGCCGGTAGTAGAGATCCTGGCGGAAGCCCCCGGCCTTCATCGCCTGCTCGAGATTGCGGTTGGTCGCCGCGATCACCCTCACGTCCACGGGATGGGCCTTGGTGGAACCCACCGGACGCACCTGCATCTCCTGCAGCACCCGCAGGAGCTTGACCTGCAGCTCGGGCGGCAGCTCGGCGATCTCGTCCAGGAAGAGGGTCCCGTCGTGGGCGCCCCGAAAGAGGCCGAGCGCATCGGCGACGGCCCCCGAGAAGGCGCCGCGCACGTGGCCGAAGAACTCCGACTCCAGCAGATCGCGGGGAATGGCGCTGCAGTTCACCGGGATGAACGGTCCCTTGGCGCGCGCGGAGAGCCGGTGGATGGCCGCCGCCACCAGCTCCTTGCCGGTGCCGCTCTCGCCCTCGATGAGGACCGGCGAGTTCGTCACCGCGACCTTCCCGATGACGTCCTTCACGCGCTGCATGCCTGGCGAGCTGCCGATCAGCTCGTTGACGGTGAGCTCCTCGCCCAGGCGCACGCGCAGCGAGTGCACCTCGCCGCGGAGGAACCGCCGTTCCATGAGCCGCTGCATCAGGTGATGCAGCTCGTCCAGGATCAGCGGCTTGGAGAGGTAGTCGTACGCTCCCTCCTTGAGGGCTTCGACGGCGGACGAGATCGTCGGGTAGCCGGTCATGATGACGACTTCGATCGACTCATCTCGCTTCTTGATCTCGCGGAGGAGATCGAGGCCGCTCATGTCCGGCATGCGCACGTCGGTCAGGGCGGCGTCGAACACCTGCGTCTTGAGCGCGGTGAGCGCCTCCGATCCCGTGCCGGCGCAGATCACCTGATAACCCCACTGCGTGAGAGCGTCGTTGAGGAGCATCAGGATCGACGGCTCGTCGTCTACGACCAGTACTCGTGCAGCTTCCATCGAGGAGAGACTTTACCACGAGGCGGTGCCAAAGTGACAAGGATTCCTTTGGGGTCCGCGCGCCCGAGCCTTGCGCCGTTGCGAGCGGCATGTTAGCGTGAGCGTTGACTTTTTATTCAGGAGACCCGATCATGGCTGATTCCGCAACCGTCCACCTTACCGAGCAAAACTTCGACGAGGCACTGGCGGCCAACCAGGGCCTGATGATGGTGGACTTCTGGGCGGAGTGGTGCGGCCCGTGCCGTGCGATTGCGCCGGTGCTCGAGGAGCTCGCGCGGGCGTCGGCGGGCCGGGTGACGTTGGCGAAAGTGAACGTCGACGAAAATCCCGGACTGGCCGCCCGGCACGGCGTCCGCTCGATTCCGACGATCCTGTTCGTGAAGGATGGCAAGGTCGTCGATCAGGTGATCGGCGCGGTCCCGAGGACTCAGCTGCAGAAGAAACTGGACGCGCTCGCCTGACCCGGGCGTTGAGGCGCCACACGTATCGGTACCGCGGGCAAGAACGTCCCTCCACTCGCTCCCACCCGTGACGAGTTCCACTCCCTCGCGGGCCAGGGAAACCTCGTCCCGGTCTTCGCCGAGTTGCCGGCGGACCTCGATACCCCGCTCTCGGCGTACCTGAGGCTGCGCCCGGGGCCCTATTCGTTCCTGCTGGAGTCGGTCGAGGGTGGCGAGAAGTGGGCGCGCTACTCCTTCCTGGGAACCGATCCCCTCATGGTCCTCAGCGCCAAGAATGGGCGGATCTCGCTCCGGCGGGCCGGGCGCGTCCAGCGCCTGCCCGATGGCAACCCGCTCCAGGCGCTGCGCGGCCTGCTCCGAGAGTTCCAGCCGGTCAGCGTGCCGGGGCTGCCGCGCTTTCAGGGCGGCGCCGTCGGCTATCTGGCCTACGACATGGTCCGCCACATGGAGCGGCTGCCGGCGGCGGCGCGCGATGACCTCCGACTGCCCGACGCCATCTTCATGTTCACGGACACGCTCCTGGTGTTCGACAATCTGCGTCACCGCCTGCTGGTGATCGCCAACGCGCACATCGAGGACCGGGACGACACGTCGCTCGATCAGGCGTACGACCGGGCCGCCGTCCGCATCGGCATGACGCTGGCGAAGCTCCAGCGCCCGACGCGCGCGCCGGCCCCGTTCAGCCTGGCCCCGCCCGGGCCGCTGCTGGCGCTCGGCGAGGAGGGCTTCACCTCGACGATGGACGAGGCCGCGTTCACCGACGCCGTGCGGCGGGCCAAGGAGTACATCGCCGCCGGCGACGCCTACCAGATCGTCGTCTCCCGCCGTCTCGATTGCCCGCTGACCGCCGAGCCCTTCGCCGTCTACCGGGCGCTCAGGACCATCAACCCGTCACCCTATCTCTTCCATCTGCGCGTGGGCCGAACAACGATCGTCGGCTCGTCGCCCGAGGTTCTGGTGCGGCTGGAGGGTGACCGCGTCGAGGTGCGCCCCATCGCCGGCACCAGCCCGCGCGGCGCCACCGAGCCACAGGACAAGGCCATCGAGGAGGCGCTCCTCGCCGATCCTAAGGAGCGGGCCGAGCACGTGATGCTGGTCGACCTCGGCCGCAACGACGTCGGGCGCGTCTCCGTGCTGGGCTCGGTGAAGGTGACGGAGTTCATGGCCATCGAGCGCTACTCGCACGTCATGCACCTCGTCAGCCACGTGGTAGGCCAGCTGGCCCCCGGGGCCGACGCGCTGAACGTGCTCCCGGCGTGCTTCCCGGCCGGCACCCTCACCGGGGCGCCCAAGATCCGGGCGATGGAGATCATCGACGAGCTGGAGCCCACCCAGCGGGGCCCTTACGGCGGCGCGGTCGGCTACATCTCCTACTCGGGCAACCTCGACTCGTGCATCACGATCCGGACGATCGTGTGTCACGGCAACCGCGCGTCGGTCCAGGTGGGCGCCGGAATCGTGGCCGACTCGGATCCAAAGACCGAGTGGCTGGAGACCTGCTCGAAGGCTCGGGGCCTGGTGCTGGCCCTCCGCATGGCCGGCACCGCGGCGCGCGCATGATCGGAGGCGAGGCGAGCCTGTGATCCTCGTCATCGACAACTACGACTCGTTCACCTACAACCTCGTCCAGTACCTGGGCGAGCTGGGGGCCACCCTCAAGGTCGTCCGCAACGACGAGCTGGACGTGGACGGGATCGCCGCCCTCCGGCCCGAGCGCATCGTCGTCTCGCCGGGCCCCGGCACCCCCGACCAGGCCGGCGTCTCCATCGATGTGATCCGCCGGCTCGGCTCCACAACGCCGATCCTGGGCGTCTGTCTCGGTCACCAGGCCATCGGCCGCGCCTTCGGAGCGACCGTGGCGCGCGCCCAGCGACAGATGCACGGCAAGACGTCCTCGATCGCGCACGACGGCTCCGGCGTCTTCCGGGGACTGTCGAACCCCTTCGTCGCCACGCGCTACCACTCCCTCGTCATCCTGCGCGACACGGTGCCGGACGAGCTGGAGGTGAGCGGGTGGTCGGAGGACGGCGAGATCATGGGCATCCGCCACCGGCGCTACCCGATCGAGGGGGTCCAGTTCCACCCCGAGTCGATCCTCACCCTCGAGGGCAAGTCGCTGTTGCGCAACTTCCTCGACACACGATGAGCCCGCGGGCCGCCGGGCGTTTGACCGAGAGCTCGCTCATCCGCGCCGTCCGCCAGCGCGCAGCCGGCGGCCCCGGCGTTCGCGTGGGCATCGGCGACGACTGCGCCGTGCTCGAGCCGGCGTCCGGTACCCTGCTGCTGGCGACGACCGATCTCCTCCTCGAGGACGTCCACTTCCGGCGGCGATACGCGGAGCCGGCCGACATCGGCTGGAAGTCCGTCGCGGTGAACCTGTCCGACATCGCCTCGATGGGGGGCCGCCCCCGCTGGGCGCTGGTGGCCCTGGCCTGCCCGACCGGCACGAGCCTGGAGGAAGCGGAGGCTTTCTACGCCGGCGCGCTCGCCCTCGCCGGTGAGCACGGCGTGGCGCTGGTCGGCGGCGACACCTCGGTGTCGCCGGCGGGGTGGCTCGTCAACGTGACGGTCCTCGGCGAGGTGACGCTCGCGCCCGTCCTGCGCTCGACCGCGCGCCTCGGCGACGTCGTCGCGGTCACCGGCACGGTTGGCCGCGCGGCCGCCGGGCTGGCCGTGCTCGACCGCGCTAAGGCGCCCCCCGGCGTCCCTGCCGAGTGGCTGGCCGACGTCACCGGAGCGCACCTGCGACCCCGGCCACGCGTCGCCGAGGGGCAGTGGCTGGCCTCCGCAGGCGGGGTCACGGCGATGATCGACCTCTCCGACGGGCTCGCCACCGACCTCGGCCACCTCGCCGAGGAAAGCGGCGTGGGCGCGCGCGTCGAGATCGAGCGCCTGCCGATCGCCGAGAGCACGCGGGGCCTCGCCCGCGCGCTGGGCGACGACCCCCTGGCCTGGGCCACGGGAGGCGGCGAGGATTACGAGCTGCTGCTCACGTCCGAGCCCAACGCGTTCAGCCGGCTCGGCGAGGGCCTGGAGCGCGCGACGGGCGCGCGCCTGAGCCGCATCGGCGAGATCGTGGCCGACGGCGCCGTTCACTTCGTCGACGCCCGCGGGCGCGAACGGCCCGCCACGCCTGGCTTCGAGCATTTCGCGGCGGAGCGCCGACGTGGCTGAGGGAACCGTCCTCAAGCTGCTGGCCCTCGCCGTCCTCGTCGCCTGCTCGGCCGTCCTGACGGGCGCCGAGGCGGCCTATTTCTCCCTGGGGCGCGCCCGGCTCAAGCGCCTGACGGGGGCCCAGGCCGCCGACGTGATCCGCGCGCCGCTCATCGAGCGCCCCCACGACCTCCTGGTCACCCTGCTGGTGGGGATCACGCTGATCAACATCGGCGCGGCCGCGCTGGCCGCGACGCTCGCCGAGCAGGTCTTCGGCCGGCGCTACGGGCTGCTGACCGAGGTCCTGGGGATGATCCTGCTCCTGACGACCTTCGGTGAGGTCCTGCCGATGACGCTGGCCGTGAAGCATCCCGAGCAGTTCCTGGCCCTGGCCGGCGGGCCGGTGGCCTGGCTCGAGCGACTGCTGATGCCGGTGCGGGCGGTTCTGGCAGGCCTCACCGCGCTGACGCTGCGGATGATCGGGCGCGACCGGACGCTGCAGCCCGAGCTGACCGAGGAGGAGCTCCGCACCCTCGTGGACGTGGGCGCCAGCGAGGGCGTCGTCGAGCGCGAAGAGCGGGAAATGATCCACAAGGTCTTCGAGCTCGAGGACACCCCGGTGCGCTCGATCATGGTGCCCCGCACCGACATGTTCTGCCTCGACCTGGAGACTCCGGTCGGGGAGATCCTGCCCGCGCTGCGCGAGAACCTCCATTCGCGCGTGCCCGTTTACGAGGGCTCGATCGACGTCATCGTCGGCCTCCTCTACACGAAGGACCTCCTGCCTTATGTCGACGGGCTGCCCCCGGACTTCGACCTGCGGGCGCACCTGCACCCGCCCTACTTCGTCCCCGAATCCAAGCGGGCGGACGTGCTGCTCCAGGAGTTCCTGGCCAAGAAGCTCCATCTGGCGATCGTCGTGGACGAGTACGGGGGCACCGCCGGGCTGGTGACGCTGGAGGACCTCCTGGAGGAGCTGGTCGGCGAGATCGCCGACGAGTACGACGAGCCGGAGCGCTTGATCCAGCGCATCGACGCCACCACCTACCGGGTGGCGGGCAAGCTGCCCATCGACGAGCTGAACGCGGTCACCGGCCTGCAGATCTCCAACACGTCGTACGACACCGTCGGAGGCTGGGTCCTCGACCTGTTCGGACGCGTGCCCCGCAAAGCGGAGCGGGCGGAGACGCCCGAGCTGACGGTCACGGTGGAGAAGGTCGAGCGGACGCGCATCGTCGAGGTGCTGGTCGAGCTCCACAATCCGGCCGAGCGGGAGGTGGCGGCGTGACGCTCCTGTGGATCGCGGCCCTGTGCCTGGGGGCCACCATGTTCTTCTCGGCGGCCGAGATGGCCTTCATCGCCGCCAACCGGCTGCGGCTGCGCCACCTGGCCGAGGAGGGCCATGGCACGGCGGCGGAGTACCTGGAGGCCTTCCGCCACCCCGAGCGCGCGCTCTCCACCGCGATGATCGGCGTCACCATCGCCCACATCGTGGCATCGTCGACGGCCACCTTCGGGCTGCTGCCGGTGCTGGGCGGCACCGCCCCGGTCGTCGTCACCGTCGCCCTCACGCCCATCATGCTCGTCTTCGGCGAGATCATCCCGAAGGCGATCGCACGGGAGTGGGCGACGCCGCTGGTCCTCAAGCTCTATCGCCTCCTGACCTGGTCGGCGGTCCTGCTGGCGCCCTTCGTGGTCTTCTCGCACACGGTGGTGACGGGGGTGCTGCGGCTCTTCGGCGCCCGCCAGCCCGACACGCGCCACTTCGTGTCGCGCGAGGAGCTGAAGGCCCTGCTGTCGATGGAGCCCGGCGAGGCCGACGTCACCACCCAGGAAGCCGAGATGATCGACAAGATCTTCGACCTCGGCGACACGACCGTTCGCGAGGTCATGGTGCCGTTGGTGGAGGTCGTCATGCTCCCGGAGACGGCGACGCCACGGGACGCCATCGCCCTCATCCAGCAGCGGGGCTTCTCTCGGATCCCGGTCTACCGGCAGCGGGAGACGAACATCGTGGGCGTCATCGCGGCGATGGACCTGCTGCGGCGCGGCGCCGAGGGGCGGCGTCTGGATGAGCTGATGCGGCAGCCGTACTACGTGCCGGACACCAAGCGCATCGACGACCTGCTCCGCGAGCTGCAGCGCGGACGGATGCACCTGGCCATCGTGGTCGACGAGTACGGCGGCAGCACCGGCATCGTCACCCTCGAGGACATCCTCGAGGAGATCGTGGGCGAGATCCGCGACGAGCGCGACCGCACGCCGGCCTCCGTCGAGCGGCTGCCGGACGGCAGCTACTGGGTGGCCGGGCGCACGAACATCGACGAGCTCAACGAGGCGCTGGACTGGACCCTGCCCAAGCGGGACTACGAGACCGTGGCGGGCCTGGTGCTGGCCACGCTGGGCCGGATCCCGCGACGCGGCGAGCAGTTCCAGGTGCCGGGCTACGCGATCACCGTGCTGGAAGCCGACGAGCGGCGCGTGGCGGCGGTGAAGATCGCGCCGATGCGCGCGCCCAGCAGTCACATCCCGTCATAAGGAGGCCCTTCATGGCTGGCAAGATGGTGGAGTTCCCGTCGAACGGCACCAAGACCGCTGGGTATCTGGCCTCGCCCGCCTCCGGCAAAGGGCCCGGCGTACTGGTCATCCAGGAGTGGTGGGGGCTCGTGCGGCACGTCAAGAACGTCGCCGACCGCTTCGCGGCCGAGGGCTTCACGGCGCTGGCGCCCGATCTCTACCACGGCCAGACGGCCGCCGAGCCCGACGAAGCCGGCAAGCTCTTCATGGCCCTCAACATCGCCCAGGCCGAGAAGGACCTCCGGGGGGCGGCCAAGTACCTGGCCGGCCAATCGTCCACGGCCAAGCTCGGCGTGGTCGGCTTCTGCATGGGTGGCCAGCTCGCCCTCTTCGCGGCGACGCTCAACCCGTCCATCGGCGCCTGCGTGAACTTCTACGGCGTGCACCCCAATGTGAAGCCGGATTACGCGAAGCTCAACTGTCCGGTCCTCGGCCTCTTCGCCGAGAAGGACCAGTTCGTGAGCCCACCGATTGCCAAGGGGGTGGACGCGGCCATCAAGAAGGCGGGCCAGCAGTCGGAGATCCACATCTACCCGGGCGTGGACCACGCGTTCTTCAACGACGAGCGGGCCGACGTCTACAACAAGCAGGCCGCCGACGACGCCTGGCGCCGCACCCTCGCCTTCTTCCGCAAGCACCTGAAGTAGGACCGGGCCCCCGGGACCTGGTGCGCTCGGAGCGCGGGACTAGGCCGACGCGGCGGCGGCCTTCTCCTTCTTCTTGCGCTGGCCGGGCGCGCCCGCTTGCCCCTTGGGGGCTTTCTCCTTCTTGTCGCCCCCGGACTTGCCCTTGTCCTTGGGGGCCTCGGTGCGCTCGACCAGCTCCAGGAACACCAGCGGAGCCGCGTCTCCGCGGCGGACGCCGTTCTTGATGATGCGGGTGTAGCCGCCGGGCCGGTCGGCAAAGCGCGCCGCGATGGTGTCGAAGAGCCGGCCCACCACCTCCACGTCGGGCACCATCGCCAGCACCTGGCGCCGCGCGTGCAGGTTCTCGCGCTTGGCCAGGCTGATCATCTGGTCGGCCAGCGGGCGCAGGGCCTTGGCCTTCGCCTCTGTGGTGGTGATCCGCTCATGGCGGAAGAGCGCGACCAGCAGGTTGCGGAGCAGAGCCCAGCGGTGGGCCGTCACCCGTCCCAGCCGGTAACGGTGGCGCCGGTGCCTCATCGCACGACTCCTCCGCGACCGAGCGCGCCCAGGATGGTGGGATCGATCCGCATGCCGAGCGACAGCCCCAACGCGGCCAGCGCGCTCTTGATCTCGTCGATGGACTTCTCGCCGAGGTTCTTCACCTGCTCGAGATCGGCTTCCGTCTTCTGAGCGAGGTCGACCACCAGGTGGATCTCGGCGTTCTTCAGCGCGTTGATGGCCCGAGCGGGCAGCGGCAGCTCCTCGAGCGTCTTGGCCAGGGCCTCGCGCAGATACTCCTCGCCCGACGGCCCTTCGGCCTCGCCCTCCTCCTCGCCGGCGGCGATCGTCAGCGGGCTGAAGTGCCCTTTGAGATAGCTGGCCGCGCGCTCCAGCGCGTCCTCCGGCCCTACCGCGCCGTTGGTCCAGATCTCCAGCACGAGCTTCTCGTAATCGGTGATCTTGCCCAGCCGCGACATCTCCACGTTGTAGGAGACCCGCGTGATCGGCGAGTAGGCGGCGTCGAGCGTGATGCCGCCGGCGGGCGCCGGCGCCGTCTTGCGATCGACCGCCTCGTACCCCCGGCCGACACCGACGCCGATCTCCAGGCTCAGCCGGGCGCCGGCCTCCAGGGTCAGCAGGTGAAGCTCGGCGTTCACGATCTCCACGTCCGTCTCGGGCACGTCGGCGCCGGTGACGGCCTTGGGACCGCTAATCTGAAGTCGCAGCACGCGCGGCTCGCCCGACGGCACCTGGATGGCCAGCTTCTTGAAGTTCAGCAACACCTCGGCGGTGCTCTCGGTCACGCCGGGGATCTTCGCATCCGCGGCCTTCACGCCGTCGATCTTCACCCAGGAGACGGCGGCGCCGGGCACGATGGCCAGCAGCGTCCGGCGGAGCGAATTACCCACGGTGAGCGCGTAGCCCTTCTCGAAGGGCTCGGCCACCAGCCGGCCGTAGCGCTCGCTCAGGATCTCCCACTCGACCTTGCGAGGCTTCTGGAACGGAATGCGTGGCATAACTCTCCTGCTACTTGCTGTACAGCTCGACGATGAGCTGCTCCGACACGGGGATCTGGATGTCTTCGCGCAGCGGCTCGCTCCGGACGACGCCGCGCCGGCCATCGGGCTGGACCTCCAGCCACTGCGGCACCTGGCCGCGGCCCGCGTTGAGGTTGTCGTCGACCCGCGCCGCGTGCTTGGAGGTGGGCCGGAGCTCGACCACGTCACCCATCTTGACCAGGTACGACGGCACCGTCACCTTCCGCCCGTTCACCTGGAAGTGACCGTGGGCGACCATCTGTCGGGACTCGCGCCGGGAGGCGGCGAAGCCGAGCCGGTGGACGACGTTGTCCAGACGGAGCTCGAGGAGCTTCAAGAGATTTTCGCCGGTGGCGCCCTTCTCCCGCTCGGCCCACTCGAAGTACCGGCGGAACTGCTTCTCCAGCACGCCGTAGATCCGCTTGGCCTTCTGCTTCTCCCGGAGCTGCACGCCGAACGGCGTCAGCTTGCCGCGGTTGAGCCCGTGCTGGCCGGGCGGGTAGTTGCGCCGCTCGATGGCGCACTTGTCGGTGAAGCAGCGGGCGCCCTTGAGGAAGAGCTTCATGCCCTCCCGCCGGCAGAGACGGCACTTGGCATCGCGGTATCGCGCCATGCGCGCCCCCTACACCCGCCGCCGCTTCGGCGGCCGGCAGCCGTCGTGCGGGATCGGCGTGACGTCCCTGATGGCGGTGATCTCCAGCCCCACCGCCTGGAGCGATCGGATCGCCGCTTCGCGCCCGGCCCCCGGCCCTTTTACGCAGACCTCGATGGACTTGAGCCCGTACTCCATCGCCTTGCGCGCCGCCTGCTCGGCGGCGGTCTGGGCGGCGAAGGGGGTGCTCTTGCGGGAGCCCTTGAAGCCGGCGCTGCCCGCGCTGGCCCAGGCCACCACGTTGCCCATCTTGTCGGCCATCGTCACGATCGTGTTGTTGAACGTCGCCTGGATGTGGGCGACGCCCGTTCGCACCTCGCGACGCTCGCGCTTCTTGCCGCCCTTCTTGCGCGCTACCGGCTTGCTCGGCTGCTCTGCCATACGCTAGGCTCCTGCCTTCTTGGGCGCGGCCGCTGCCGCCGTCGGGGGCGGCGCCGCTGCCACAGGCTTCTTCTTGACCATCACGCCCTTGCGCGGCCCCTTCCGCGTCCGGGCGTTGGTGTGTGTGCGCTGCCCCCGCACCGGCAACCCCTTGCGATGGCGGATGCCGCGGTAGCAGCCGATATCCATCAGCCGCTTCACGTTCATGGAGATCTCGCGACGCAGGTCGCCCTCGACCTTCTGCTCGCGCTCGATGATGTCCCGGATCCGGCCGACCTCCTCCTCGCTCCAGGCCTTCACGTGCTTGTTCGGATCGACGCGCGCCTGCTGGAGCACCCGCAGCGCCGCCGACCGGCCGATGCCGTAGATGTACGTGAGGGCGACCTCACCACGCTTCTCCCGAGGAAGATCCACGCCTGCGATTCTCGCCATCTCTCCTTCTCCTCTTTCGAGCGCGGGCTTTGCCCGCGCAACCCTCCTGGGGGGAGGTACCGGAAGGGGGGCGAAGCCCCCCTCCGGGGTTTATCCCTGCCGCTGCTTGTGCCGCGGGTTCTTGCAGATGATGCGGGTGACGCCGCGTCGCTTGACGACCTTACAGTGCTCGCAGCGTGCCTTCACCGATGGTTTCACCTTCATCGTCCCCTCACTCCTCGCAGTCCTGTTCGAGCGCCGGCTCCGCCGGCGCAATCCTTCTGGGGGGAGGTTCCGGAAGGGGGGCGAAGCCCCCCTCCGGGCTTAGGCCCCCTCCCATCATTTGAACCGGTACGTGATGCGGCCCCGCGTCAGGTCGTAGGGAGACAGCTCGACCTTCACCCGGTCACCCGGGAGGATGCGGATGAAGTTCATCCGCATCTTGCCGCTGACGTGGGCCAGCACCCGGTGCCCGTTGTCCAGCTCGACGCGGAACATCGCGTTGGGCAACGGTTCCACCACCGTGCCTTCCACCTCGATCGCGTCTTCTTTCGTCATCTCAACGTCGCCGCTGGCCGACGCGAGGGCCGGCTCCGGCCGAGGCGCTCTTCCGCGTGAGCACGTCCGGCCCGCTCTCGGCGACCGCGACGGTGTGCTCGAAGTGGGCGGCCAGGCTGCCGTCCTTGGTGACGGCCGTCCAGCCGTCGTCGAGGATGCGCACGTCCGAGCCACCCATGGTCACCATCGGCTCGATCGCCAGCACCATGCCCGGGCGCAGCTCCGGGCCGCGACCCGGCTCGCCGAAGTTCGGCACCTGGGGCTCCTCGTGAAGCGCGCGGCCGATGCCGTGGCCGACGAAGGCGCGGACCACCGCGAAGCCGTGCGCCTCCACGTGCTTCTGGACCGCGTGGGAGACGTCCGAGAGGCGCCGCCCCGGCCGGCACGTTTCGATCGCCAGCTCCAGGCTCTGGCGGGTGACGGCGAGAAGCTTCTGGACGGGCGGCGGAACCTCGCCGATGGCCATGGTAAACGCGCAGTCGGCGTAGTACCCGTCCACGATGCACCCGAGGTCGAGCCCCACGATGTCCCCTTCCTTCAGGCGGCGGTGGGCCGAGGGGATGCCGTGCACCACCTCTTCGTTGATCGAGATGCACACCGTGGCCGGAAAGCCCCGATAACCCTTGAAGGCGGGCTTGGCGCCCCGGCCCATGATGAACGCCTCCACCTCCTCGTCGATTTCCAGCGTCGACATTCCGGCCTTGGCGGTGGCGGACAGGTGGTCCATCACATCCGCCAGGATGTGGCCGCCCCGGCGCATCAGCTCGATCTCCCGCGAGGACTTTAGATCTATCATGCGCCGGCCGCCCGCCGGACGGCGCTCCGGATCGCTTCGATGGCGCCCTCGCCGGGCACGGTGCGGAGCAGCCCCCGGCTCCGGTAGTACTCGAGAAGGGGGGCGGTCTGCTCCCGGTAGACCTTCAGGCGGGTCAGCACCGTCGCCTCACTGTCGTCCTCGCGCTGATAGAGCTCGCCCCCGCACCGATCACACACGCCCGGGCGCTTCGGGGGCGCCGACGTCAGGTGGAAGGCCGTCTGGCAGTTCCGGCAGACGCGACGTCCGGTGAGCCGGCGCAGCAGCTCGGCCTGGGAGACCTCGAAGAAGATCACGCGGCCGAGCGGCCAGTCGAGATCCTTCAGGAGCTTCTCCAGGGCCTCCGCCTGGGGGATCGTCCGCGGAAAGCCGTCGAGGATGAAGCCGCTCGTGGCGTCCGGCTGGCTCAGACGCTCGGCGATGAGGTCGATGATCACCGCGTCGGGCACCAGTGCGCCCTGATCCATGTAGCGCTGGGCTTCCCGACCCAGCCGCGTGCCCACCGCCACCGCCTCCCGGAGCATGTCCCCGGTGGCCACGTGGGGTACGCCCCACTCGCGCGCCAGCTCGCGCGCCTGCGTTCCCTTGCCCGCGCCGGGGGGACCCAGGAAGACCAGCCGGATCGTCGCCCCCGCGCCGCCGCCCATCAGGCTCTCCCGAAGGCCCCGGACCGCGACCGGGACCGCTTGAGGAAGCCTTCGTAGTTGCGCATCAACAGATGGGACTCCATCTGGCGCACGGTGTCCAGCGCCACCCCGACCACGATCAGAAGGCTGGTGCCGCCGAAATAGAAGGGAACGTTGAACCAGCGGATGAGGAAGTCGGGCAGGACGGAGATCGTGGCCAGGAACAGCGCGCCGGGCAGCGTGATCCGGGTCAGCACGTGGTCGATGTACTCCGCCGTCTTCTTGCCGGGGCGGACGCCCGGGATGAACCCGCCGTACTTCTTCATGTTGTCGGCGAGGTCGATCGGGTTGAAGACGATCGCCGTGTAGAAGTAGGCGAAGAAGACGATCAGCCCCATGTAGAGCAGCGTGTAGCTGAACCGCCCCGGGCTGAGCGCGTCGGCGATGGCCCGCATCCAGGGATGCGGCATGAAGTTGGTGAGGGTGGCCGGGAACAGGATCAACGAAGAGGCGAAGATGACGGGGATCACGCCCGCCGTGTTGATCCGGAGCGGAATGTGGGTAGACTGCCCGCCATAGACGCGGCGTCCCACCACCCTCCGGGCGTACTGCACCGGGATCTTGCGCTGCCCCTCCTGCATCAGCACGACCGCCGCCGTCACCGCCAGCATGAGCGCGCAGAGCGCGCCGAAGACGAACAGCTTCATCTCGCCGGTGGTGATCAGGGTGTAGGAGGCCACGATGGCCGAAGGCAGGCGGACGACGATCCCGGCGAAGATGATCATCGAGATCCCGTTGCCGATCCCCTTCTCGGAGATCTGCTCGCCGATCCACATGATGAGCGACGTCCCCGCCGTCAGCGTGATCATCGTCAGCAGCCGGAAGCCCCAGCCCGGATGGGGGACGATCGAGGCGCCGGTGGGCGTCGGCATCCGCTCCAGGCCGTAGGCGATCCCCAGGGCCTGGATGGCGCTCAGCACGACCGTCCCGTAGCGCGTATACTGCGTGATCTTCTTGCGCCCCGCCTCGCCCTCCTTGGCCAGCCGCTCGAGGGTCGGAATCACGACGGTCAGGAGCTGCAGGATGATCGACGCCGAGATGTAGGGCATGATCCCCAGCGCGAAGATCGACAGACGCCGGAGGTTGCCCCCCGAGAAGAGATCGACCATCCCCAGCAGGCCCTGCTGCATCTGATCGAAGAACTGCGCCAGCGCGTGACCATCGATGCCCGGGGTGGGGACGTGGGCGCCCAGACGGTAGGCGACGAGCAGGCCCGCGGTGAACAGCAGGCGGCGTTTCAGCTCCGGGATCTTGAAGACGTTCTGGAAGCTCTGCAGTCCTTCGATCACGAAGCCGACACCTTGGCCACGATCAGCTCGACGCGCCCACCCTTCCCCTCGATCTTGGCGCGCGCCGATTCGCTGACGGCGTGCGCCCGCACCGTGAGGGCGTGGGGCACCTCGCCCTCGCCGAGGATCTTGACCCGCTCCCGGTCGCCGTTCTTGATCAGCCGCGCCTTCACGAGGCTCTCGGGATCGACCACCGCGTTGGCCGCGAAGGTGGCCAGCGCCTTGAGGTTGACGATGGCGTACCGGTCCTGGCCGCCGTGGGGCCGGAAGCCGCGCTTGGGCAGCCGCCGGTAGAGCGGCATCTGCCCGCCCTCGAAGCCCCCGGCCTTGCCGCCCCCCGACCGCGCCTTGTGACCCTTGTGGCCTTTGCCGGACGTCTTGCCGTGGCCTGAGCCGGGCCCGCGCCCCACCCGCTTCCGCCGCTTCTTGGCGCCCGGGGCCGGACGCAGCTCGTCAAGCCTCATGGTTCACTCGCAGCACGTGCGGCACCTTCGCGATCATCCCCCGGATCGTCGCCGTGTCCTCATGGACCACGACCTGGTTGATGTGGCGGAGGCCGAGCGCCCTGACCGTCGCCTCCTGCTTGGGCGAGAGCCCGATGAGGCTGCGCGTGAGCTGGAGCTTAAGCTTCTTGCTTGCCACCCGCCGCCTCCTCCCCCGCCGCAACTCCATCGCCGCGCTTACGGGCGGCGTACAGGTCCTGGATGCGCTTGATCCGCCGCAGCGCGTCCATGGTCGCCTTGAGCACGTTGTGAGGGTTGTTGGAGCCCAGCGTCTTGGTGAGGATGTCCTGCACGCCGGCCGCCTCGAGCACCGGCCGCACCGCGCCCCCGGCGATGACGCCGGTGCCGGGGACGGCCGGCTTCAGCATCACCCGGCCCGCGCCGAAGTGCCCGGTGATCTGGCAGGGGATCGTCGTCTCCTTGAGCGGCACGAAAATGAGCTCCTTCTTGGCGTGCTCCACGGCCTTCCGGATGGCCTCGGGCACCTCGTGGGCCTTGCCGAGGCCCACGCCGACATGGCCCCGACCGTCGCCCACCACGACCAGGGCCGTGAACGAGAAGCGGCGGCCACCCTTGACGACCTTGGCCACCCGGTTGATCGACACCACCCGGTCGTTGAGCTCGAGCACGCTCGGATCGATCCTGGTTTCCGCCACTCAGTCCCTCCTGCCTTTCCCTTCGAGCGCCGGCTTCGCCGGCGCAATCCTCCTGGGGGAGGCCTCGGAGGGGGCCGTCGCGCCCCTGCGGGCGCGCCTGTGAATCGCCCCCTCCGAATTCAAAGCACCAGCCCGCCGGCCCGCGCCGCCTCGGCCAGGGCCTTCACGCGTCCGTGGTACTGGTAGCCCCCCCGATCGAAGACGACGCGCTCGATACCCCGCGCCTTGGCGCGCTCGGCCAGCAGTGCGCCCACCGCCTTGGCCGCCGCGATGTTGCCGCCCGTCTTGTGCCGGGCGAGAAACTCCTTGCTACGACTGTCGGCCGCCACCACGGTGCGCCCGGACTCGTCGTCGACCAGTTGCGCGTAGATGTGGCTCAGGCTGCGGAACACCGCCAGCCGGGGCCGTCCGGTCGAGCCGCGGAGGCGGCGCCGCAGCCGCTGGTGCCGCAGATCCCGGGACGCCCGCCGATCCTTGATGATCATTTCGCCCCCGCCCCCGCCTTCTTGCCCACCTTGCGCCGGATGACCTCGTCGATGTACTTGATGCCCTTGCCCTTGTAGGGGTCCGGCCTGCGGAGCGCCCGGAGCTTGGCCGCGGTCTGGCCCAGCAGCGCCTTGTCGGCGCCCCGCAGCGTGATCTGGGTTTGCTTCTCGATCTCGGCCGTGATGCCCTCGGGCAGCGGGAAGATCACCGGGTGCGAGAAGCCGAGCGCCAGCTGCATGTTCCGGCCCTGCAGCTGGGCGCGGTAGCCGATGCCGACGATCTCCAGCTTCTTCTGGAACCCCTCCTTGACGCCGGCGACCATGTTGGCGACCAGCGCCCGGGCCAGCCCGTGCAGGGCCCGGACCTTCCGATCGTCGCCCTCGCGCGTGATCATCAGGTGGCCGTCGGCCACCGCCGCCCGGAGCCCCGGGGGCATCGGCTGGGCCAGCTTGCCCTTGGGCCCCTCGACCCTGACGAGGTTCCCCTCGACGTGCACCTTCACGCCCGGGGGGATGACGACGGGTTTCTTGCCGATCCGTGACATGGCTCGTCCCCTACCACACGTAGGCGAGCACTTCGCCGCCCACCTTCTGCTTGCGCGCCTCCCGGTCGGTCAGCAGGCCCCGGGACGTCGACACGATGGTCACGCCCATGCCGGCCAGGATCGTGGGGATCTTGTCGTGGGTCACGTAGATCCGCCGGCCGGGGGTGGACACCCGCACGAGCCCCGCGATCATCTGCTCGTTGTTGGAGCCGTACTTGAGGTACACGCGGAGCGTGCTCTGCGTGGGGTCCTCGAGCACGCGGTAGTTCCTGATGAAGCCCTCGTTCTTGAGGATGTCGGCGACACGCACCTTCAGCCGGGAGGCCGGGATGTCCACTTTCTCGTGCTCGGCCCGGCTGGCGTTCCGGATGCGCGTGAGCATGTCGGCGATCGGGTCGCTTCTCATCGCCCGCTCACCAGCTCGCCTTCACGATGCCCGGGACCTCGCCCTTGAGCGCCAGCTCGCGGAAGCACAGGCGGCACATCTCGAACTTTCTGAGATATCCGCGGGGGCGGCCGCAGAGCTTGCAGCGGTAATAGGTGCGCGTGCGGAACTTCGGGGGGCGCTGGGACTTCATGATGAGCGCGGTCTTCGCCATGGCTGGGCTACTCCCTGAACGGCATGCCGAGATGCGTGAGGAGCGCCTTGGCCTCCTCGTCCGTTCTGGCCGTCGTGACGATGTTGATGTCCATGCCGCGGACCTTGTCGACCTTGTCGTAGACGATCTCGGGGAAGATGAGCTGCTCGCGGAGGCCCAGGGCGTAGTTGCCGCGCCCGTCGAAGCCCTTGGCCGGCACGCCCTTGAAGTCCCGCACCCGCGGCAGCGCGGCGTTGATCAGCCGGTCCAGGAACTCGTACATCCGCGCGCCGTGGAGGGTCACCTTGGCGCCGATGGGCACGCCCTCGCGGAGCTTGAAGTTGGCGATCGACTTCTTGGCCCGCGTCACGATCGGCCTCTGCCCGGTGATCGCCTGCAGATCGGCGGTGGCGAAGTCGAGGATCTTGGCGTTTTCCCGGCCCTCGCCGACGCCCATGTTGATGACGATCTTCTCCACCCGCGGGACCTGGAAGGGGTTGGTGTAGCCCCGCTCCTTCATGAGGGTCGGGACCACGGTCGCGCGGAACCGGTCCCGCAGCCGCGGCGGGACCTGCCCCGTCCCCTTGGGCCGCGTCTTGGCCGGCGTCGGCGCGGGCGCGGCCTCGCCCTTCCGGGGCTGGGCCTTGGTCGCCGGGCCCCGCGGCGCCTTCTGGGCTGGGGCGGTTGCCTTGTCCGCCATCGCCTTACCCCTTGTCCATCGGCTCGCCGCAGCGCTTGCACACGCGGATCTTGCGCCCGTCGGCGAGCACGTTGATGCCGGTGCGCACCGGCCGATCACACCGCCCGCACACCAGCAACACGTTGGCCAGCGCCAGCGGGCCCTCCCGCTCGATGATGCCGCCCTGGCGCAGCCTCTGGGTGGGGCGCTGGTGCCGTTTGACCATGTTGACCTTTTCGACCAGGACCCGGCTCTTCTCGGGCAGCACGCGCAGCACCTTGCCGCGCTTGCCGCGCTCCCGGCCGGCGATGATCGCGACCGTATCCCCCCGACGGATGTGGGCGCCAGCCATCAGATCACCTCGGGCGCCAGCGAAATGATCTTGGTGAATTGCCGCTCGCGAAGCTCGCGGGCGACGGGGCCGAAGATGCGGGTGCCCACCGGGTTCTCGTCGGGCTTGATGAGCACGACCGCGTTCCGGTCGAAGCGGATGTAGGAGCCGTCTTTCCGGCGCACTTCCTTCACGGTCCGCACCACCACGGCCCGAGCCACCTCCCCCTTCTTCACCGCGCCGTCGGGCGTCGCCTCCTTGACGGCCACGATCACGGTGTCGCCCAGCGACGCGTACCGCTTGTTGGACCCGCCCATCACGCGGATGCACTGCACCTTCTTGGCTCCCGAGTTGTCGGCGACTTCGAGCATCGAGCGTGTCTGGATCATCGGTTACGACAGGCGGCTCACGATCTGCCGGATCCGCCAGCGCTTCTCCTTCGACAGCGGCCGGGTCTCCTCGATGATCACGCGGTCGCCGATCCGGCTCTCGTTGTTCTCGTCGTGCGCCTTCAGCTTCTTGGACGACCGGACGACCCGCTGGTAACGCGGATGGCGATAGACCCGCTCGATCCTCACCACCCTCGTCTTCTGCATCTTGTCGCCCACCACCACGCCCTCTCGGGTCTTCCGCTCGCCCACCGATCTCTCCCTAGACTCGCTGCGCCCGCTCACGCAGGACGGTCTTGGCCCGGGCCAGGTCCCGCCGGGCCTGCCCGACACGGGACGGGTTCTTGGCGACGCCCATCGACAGCTGGAACCGCAGATTGAAGACCTCCTCGGTCAGCTCGCGCACCCGCTGCCGGATCTCGTCGTCGCTGAGGTCGCGCCACTTGGCCACCTTCATCGTCGCCTCGCCGCTCAGAGCGCCCGCGCCCGCATGACGAACTTCGTCGCGATGCCGATCTTCTGACCGGCCGTCCGGAAGGCCTCGCGGGCATCCGGCTCCTTGACGCCTTCCATTTCGTAGAGGATGCGGCCGGGCTTGACCACGGCCACCCACTCCTCCGGGTTGCCCTTGCCCTTGCCCATCCGGGTCTCCGCCGGCTTCTTGGTCACCGGTTTGTCGGGGAAGACCCGGATCCAGATCTTGCCGCCGCGCTTGAGGCTCCGCGTCAGCGCGACCCGCGCCGCCTCGATCTGGCGGCTGGTCACCCAGCCCGGCTCGAGCGCCTTCAGCCCGTACTCCCCGAAGGCCAGGGTGGCGCCCCGCAGCGCCTTGCCCTTCATGCGGCCGCGCTGGGTCTTGCGGTACTTCACGCGCTTGGGCATCAACACGGCGGTGTCCTCAGGCCTCGGCGGGGGCCTTGGCCAATACCTCGCCCTTGAAGACCCAGACCTTCACGCCGATGGTGCCGTAGGTGGTGTGGGCGGTGGCCATGCCGTAGTCGATGTCCGCCCGGATGGTGTGCAGTGGCACGCGGCCGTCGCGGTACCACTCGCGGCGGGCGATCTCGCCGCCGCCCAGCCGCCCCGCGCAGGCGATACGGATCCCGTCCGCGCCCAGCCGCAGCGCGGAGGTGACCGCTTTCTTCATCGCCCGCCGGAAGGCCACCCGCTTCTGTAGCTGCAGCGCCACGTTCTCGGCGACGAGCTGCGCGTCCAGCTCGGGGTGGATGACCTCCTCGATGTTGAGGTAGATCTCCTTGCCCGTCCGCGCCTGCAGCTCGTTCTTGAGCCGCTCGACCTCGGAGCCCTTGCGGCCGATGATGATGCCGGGGCGCGCCGTGGCCACCGTGATGCGCGCGCGGTTGGCCGAGCGCTCGATGTCGATGCGCGAGATCCCCGCGTGGTAGAGCTGGTCCTTGATGTAGCGACGAATCTTCACGTCCTCGTGCAGCAGGTTCGCGTAGTCCTTGGTGGCGAACCACCGCGACGACCACGTGCGGGTGGAGCCCAGGCGGAAGCCGATCGGATGCGTCTTCTGGCCCATCGCCTATTTCTTCTCCTTCGGCCGCTTGCCCTTGGGGGTCGTGGCCCGCCTGCGCGGCGTCGTCTTGCGGGCGCCCTTGGCCGTCTTGGCGGGCGCGGCCTTCGGCGGCTCGGCGGGCGCCGACGGCCGCGGCGTCCCCCGGGGGGCCGGGGGCGCCGGGCGCGACCCCTCGCGCGGAGCGGGCGGGGCCGGCGCCAGCGCGGCGCCGTTGGTCTCGTCGCTCACCCCGATCGTGAGATGACTGGTCAGGTGGCGGATGAAGAAGGCCCGCCCCATGGCGCGCGGCTGCACGCGCTTCATCGATGGGCCGCCGTCGGCCGTCGCCTGGATGACCCGCAGCGCGTCGAGGTCGCGGACCTGATGGTTGTGTTCCGCGTTGGCGACCGCGGACCGGAGCACCTTCTCCACCAGACGGGCGGCGACGCGCGGCGTGAACTGGAGGGTGGCCAGCGCCTCGCCCACCGACTTGCCGCGGATCTGATCGAGCACCAGCCGGGCCTTGCGGGGCGACACGCGCACGAACCGGGCGCGGGCGATGGTCCGCACGGCCCTAGGCCTTTCCCGTCGGCGTGGTGGTGGCCTTCTCGGCGGAGCCGTGGGCCCTGAACGTCCGGGTCAGGGCGAACTCGCCGAGCCGGTGACCGACCATGTTCTCGGTGACGTACACGGGAATGAACTTCTTGCCGTTGTGGACGGCCAGCGTGTGCCCGACGAACTCGGGCAGGATGGTCGAGCGCCGCGACCACGTCTTGAGCACCTTCTTCTGCCGGCTCCGGTTCAACTCCTCGACGCGCTCCAGCAGCGTCTCGTCGACGTAAGGTCCCTTCTTGATCGAGCGTCCCATCGCGGGCTCCTACTTTGACCTGCGCGTCACGATGTTGCGGTCGGACGGCCGGCGGCCCCGCCGCGTCTTGTAGCCCTTGGTGGGCTTGCCCCACGGCGTCATCGGGTGGTTGCCCTTGCCCTTGCCCTCGCCGCCCCCCATCGGGTGGTCGACCGGGTTCATCGCGGTGCCCCGCACGGTCGGGCGGAACCCCAGCCACCGCTTGCGGCCGGCCTTGCCGACCGACACGTTCTCGTGGTCGAGGTTGCCGACCTGCCCCACGGTGGCCATGCAGATGAGCGCGACCATGCGGACCTCGCCCGACGGCAGTTTGAGCGTCGCCCGCTCGCCTTCCTTGGCGAGCAGCTGGGCCTGGGCGCCGGCGCTGCGGCAGAGCTGGCCGCCGCGGCCGGCCTGCAGCTCCACGTTGTGCACGAGCGTGCCGACGGGGATGTTCCGGAGCGGCAGCGCGTTGCCCGGCAGGATGTCGGCCTGCGGCCCCGACATCAACACGTCGCCGACCTTCAGCCCGAGGGGCGCGACGATGTAACGCTTCTCGCCGTCCCGGTAATGCAGCAGGGCCAGGTGTCCGGAGCGGTTCGGATCGTATTCGATGGCGGCCACCCGGGCGGGGATCCCGAACTTGTCCCGGCGGAAGTCGACCTGCCGGATCATGCGCTTGGCGCCGCCCCCGCGATGGCGCACCGTGATGCGACCGGCGGAGTTCCGGCCGCTCGTACGCGTCTTGGGGACGAGCAGGCTCTTCTCCGGCTCGCGCTTGGTGACCTCGTCCCTCGTGACGTACGTGAGGTAGCGCCGGGCCGGGGACGTGGGTTTCAGCGTGCGGATGCCCATGCCTCAGGCCCCCTCCACCAGTTCGATCTTGTGACCGGCCTGCAGCTTCACGACCGCCTTCTTCCAGTCGGGACGATGGCCCTGATGGCGTCCCATCCGCTTGAGCTTGCCCTCGTAGGACGCGGTGCGGACCGAGGCCACCTTCACGTTGAAGACCGCCTCCACCGCCGAGCGGATCTCGACCTTGTTGGCGTCCGGCCGCACCTTGAAGGTCACCACGTTCTGCTCTTCCTTCTGCCGCATGCTCTTCTCGGTCATGATCGGCCGGAGGATGATCTCGCGGGGTTCGCGGCTCATGGCGCCACCGTCCCCTGGTCCGCCGCCGCCTTTCGAGCGCGGGCTTTGCCCGCGCGATCCCTCTGGGGAGGCTCGGAGGGGGCCGGGGCGGAGCCCCCCTCCGAGGAAAGCGCCTCCTCGAGCGCTAGCAGCGCGCCACGCTCGAACACCGCCTGACGCGCCCTCAGCAGCTGGTACACCGACACGTGCGACGGCGTCTCCACGGTGAGCCACGGCACGTTGCGCGCGGCCCGCCCCCGCACCTCGCCGAGGCTCGTCACCACCAGCAGCGTCGGAGCCCCCGCCAGGCCGAGCGCGGCCAGCCGGGTGACGAGGGACTTGGTCTTGCCGTCCGTCACCTCCAGGGCCTCGACGACCTTCAGCTCCCCGGCGGCGATCTTCGCGGCCACCGCGGCGCGGAGGGCCTGGCGCCGCATCTCGCGCGGCATGTCCTGCGCGTAGCTGCGCGGGGTGGGCCCGAACGGCTTGCCGCCGCCCTTCCACTGGGGTGCCCGGATCGAGCCCTGCCGGGCGCGCCCGGTTCCCTTCTGCCGCCAGGGCTTTCTGCCGCCCCCCGACACCTCGCTGCGGCCCTTGGTGTCGTGGGTGCCGGCGCGACGGTCGGCCAGCTCGCGGGTGACGGCCTGATGCAGCAGCGGCACCCGGATCTCGACGCCGAAGACGTCGGGCTTGAGCTCCAGCGTGCCCGTCTTCTGCCCCTCGGCTCCCAGGATCTGAACGGTCGGCATCACTTCTTTTCCGTGGCGGCCTTGTGCTGCTGGGCCTTGGTCGTCTTCACGCTCTTGCGGATCAGGACGAGGCCGCCGCTGGCGCCGGGAACGGCGCCGCGGAGGAGCACGAGATTTTGCTCGGGCATCACGTGAGCGACGCTCAGGTTCAGCACGGTCCGGTGCTGGCCGCCCATGCGGCCCGGCAGGTGGTGGCCCGGCCACACGCGCGACGGATCGGACGAGGCGCCGATCGAGCCGGGCGCCCGGTGGAACATCGAGCCGTGGGTGGCATCGCCGCCGTACCAGCCATGGCGCTTGACGCCGCCCTGGAAGCCCTTGCCCTTGCTGACGCCCATGACGTCCACCAGCTCGCCGGGCTTGAAGAGCGCGGCCGTCATGGTCTGCCCCACCTGGTAGCCCTGCAGCATCTCGCTCTTCTCGAGCCGGATCTCCCGGACGACGCGCATCGGCTCCACCCCGGCCTTCCGGAAGGCGCCGGCCGCGGGCTTCGTCACGTTCTTCTTCTTCGCCTCGAAACCGAGCTGGAGCGCGTCGTAGCCGTGCCGC
>MNEF01000088.1 GCA_001917535.1 Candidatus Rokubacteria bacterium 13_1_40CM_69_27 | reverse complement strand
CGAGAACCTCACGCTCGTCGGCGGCAAGCTCCGGGAGACGCTGGCGGCGGGGCGGAAGGAGGCGCTGCTCTCCCGTGAGCTGGCCGTCCTCAACCGCGAGGTCCCGCTCGCGTTCGATCTGGAGAGCTTTCGGCGCGTCGAGCCCGACTGGGGCAAGCTGCGGGCGCTGTGGATGGAGATGGAGTTCACGCGACTGATCAAGGAGCTGCCGGCGCCTGTCGTCGAGGTGCGGGCCGAGGCGGCGCCCGCGCTCGAGACGGCGCCGGCCCTCAGCGAGTACCTCGGGCGCGTGCCCCGCGAGGCGGCGGTGGCGGTGGACTGGGCGGGAGAGGCGCGGCCGCCGGCGCCCCAGCTCAGCGCGCTGGGGCTCTTCCACCCCGCCGCCGGCCCAGCCTGGATACCGGCCGGCGTTCCGCTGGCGGCGCTGGCCGAGCGCACGCTGATCGTTCACGACGGCAAACCACTCGTGGAGCACTATCTGGCCGTCGAGCGGCGGGCGCCCGCCGTCGACGACACCGCCGTCGCTGCTTACTTATTGAACTCCGCGCGCTCGACCTATCGCCTGGACGAGATCTGCATGGAGGCCTTCGGCGAGTGCCCACCGGCGGTGGGCGCCGCCAGCGGGCAGCTCGGGTGGATCCTGGCCGAGCGGGCGCGCTGGCTCTGGCGTTACTGGAAGCACGCCGCCACCGAGCTGGAGGCGCATGGCCTGCGCGCGCTCTACGACGAGATCGAGCGGCCGCTGGTGCCGGTGCTGGCGCTGATGGAGCGCCACGGCATCAGGGTGGAACCGCTGCGGCTCGAGGCGTTCGCCAAGGAACTCGAGCGCCAGCTCGACAACCTGACGCGCGAGATCTACGCGCTGGCCGGCGAGGAGTTCACCATCGCCTCGCCCAAGCAGCTCGCCCGCATCCTGTTCGAGAAGCTGAAGCTCCCCACGGCCCGCCGGACGAAGACCGGCTACTCGACCGACGCCGACGTGCTCACCGAGCTGGCGCTCGGCCACGCGCTGCCGGCCAAAGTCCTCGAGCACCGGACGCTGGCCAAGCTCAAGGGGACGTACGCCGACGCGCTGCCGCTGCTCGTCAACCCCGCTACCGGGCGCATCCACACCACCTTCAACCAGCTCGTCGCCGCCACCGGACGCCTCAGCTCCCAGGACCCGAACCTCATGAACATTCCGATCCGGACGGAGCTGGGCCGGCGCATCCGGGCGGCCTTCATCCCCGAGGAGGGCTGGCGCTTCGTCGCCGCCGACTACTCGCAGATCGAGCTGCGCATCCTCGCGCACCTGAGCGAGGAGCCGGCGATCATCGAGTCGTTCCGGCGGGGCGAGGACATCCACACGCGGACCGCCTCGGAGGTCTTCAAGGTATCGCTGGCCGAGGTGACGCCGCTCCAGCGCACGATCGCCAAGAGCGCCAACTACGCGATCCTCTACGGGGTCTCGGCGTTCGGGCTCTCGCAGGCGACCAAGATCGACCAGAAGGAGGCGCAGCGGTACATCAACGAGTACTTCGCGGCCCATCCGCGGGTGCGCGCCTTCATCGACCGCACGCTGGCGGAGGGACGCGAGCGCGGCTGGGTCAGTACCCTGGTGGGGCGCCGCCGGTACCTGCCCGATCTCAAGAGCCAGAACCCCGTGGCCCGCAACGCCGCCGAGCGCATGGCCATGAACGCGCCGGTGCAGGGCACGGCCAGCGACATGATCAAGATCGCGATGGTGCGGATGCAGGCGGCGCTCGCCGAGCGCGGGCTCCGGGCCCGCATGCTCCTGCAAGTCCACGACGAGCTGCTCTTCGAGGCGCCGCCGGAGGAAGCGGGGACGGTGGCAGCGCTGGCCCGGGAGATCATGAGCGCGGCGCTTCCCTTGCGCGTCCCCGTCGTCGTCGACGTAAAGTCGGGCCGGGACTGGTCGGAAGTGTGAGCCGCCCCTTTCTGCTCGTCGGGCTCACCGGCGGCATCGGCACCGGCAAGTCCACCGTCTCCGCCATGTTCCAGGCGCTCGGCTGCGTCCTCATCGATGCCGACGCGCTGGCCCGCGAAGTCGTGGAGGCGGGTCAACCGGCCCTGGCCGAGATCGTGAGCGAGTTCGGGCGCGGCGTGCTCCGCGCGGATGGGAACCTCGACCGCCGGGCGCTCGGCGCCGTGGTCTTCGCCGACCCCGCTAAGCGGAAGCGTCTGGAGGCGATCACGCACCCGCCGATCCGCCAGCGGCTGGCCCGGCGGCTGGCCGAGCTGACGGAGCAGGGGTTCCGCGGCCTGGTCGTGTTCGACGCGGCGGTGATGATCGAGAGCGGCAACCACCGGAACGTGGACCGCCTGGTGGTCGTCGTCGCCGACGAGGCGACGCAGCTGGCGCGCCTGCAGGCCCGCGATGGGGTCGGGCGCGAGGAGGCGCTCCGGAGGATCCGCAGCCAGATGCCGCTCAGCGAGAAGGCGAAGCTGGCCGACCACGTGATCGACAACTCCGGAGACCGCGCCGCCACCGAGACCCAGGTGCGGCGGGCGCACGCGGCGCTCAGTGAGGAGCTTCGCGCGCGCGCGTGAGCGGCAAACGGCGGGCGCTCGGTCAGCATTTCCTGCGCGATACCGGAGTCGCGCGGGCGATCGTCGATCTGGTGGCGCCGACCACGAGCGATCTCGTCGTCGAGATCGGTCCCGGCGAAGGCGCCCTGACCGCCGAGCTGGCGCGCCGGGCGGGGCGGGTGATCGCGCTGGAGGTCGATCGCGCGCTGGTGGCGGGTCTGGCCCTCCGCTTCCCCGGTGTGGAGGTGCTGGAGGCCGATGCGCGCGCCTGGGACTACCGCGCGCTGGCCGCTCCCGCCGGCGGCCGCGTCCTCGTCGTCGGCAACCTCCCCTACAGCGTCGGCAAGCCCATTCTCGCGGCGCTGATCCGGGCCCGCACCGCGATCCACGAGATGGCGCTCATGCTCCAGCGCGAGGTGGCCGAGCGCGTGGCGGCGCCGCCGGGCGGCAAGACCTACGGGAGCCTCAGCATCCTCACGCAGCTCTACTGCGACGCCCGCGTCGCGTCGCGGGTGCCGCCGGGCGCGTTTCGTCCTCCGCCGCAGGTGGAGTCCGCCGTCCTCCACCTGCGCGTGCTGGCCGCGCCCCGCGTGCCTCTCGTCGACGAGCGCAGGTTCCACTCGATCGTCCGCGCCGCCTTCGGCCAGCGACGTAAGACGCTGGCCAATGCCCTGGCGGCGGGGCTCGGGATCCCGCCCCGGAGCGCCCGGGAGGCGGCCGACGCCGCCGGCATCGATGCCGGCCGGCGGGCGGAAACCCTCACAATTCCTGAGTTTGCCGCGCTGGCCGCCCGGTTATCATGAGGGGGATGCCGACACGATCCCGCCGCATCCTGGCTGCGGCAGTGGTAGTCGTCGCGCTGGGGACGACGCTCGCCATCTACTTCTGGCGAGCGGTTGACCCCGCGCCCCCGCCGACGGCCAGCGATGCGACCGAGCCCGCGGCCCCGTCGCCGCCCGATGAGCGGCTCCAGCGGGTGGAGCTCAGGCGCGGCGACAACCTGGTGGGCGCGCTGGCGCGTGCCGGTCTGGAGGCGCGCCGGGGTCACGAGGTCGCGGCGGCGCTCACCAAGGGCGGCGCGGACCTCCGCCGGCTCCGGCCCGGCGACGGCCTGGAGATCACGTGGAGCCCTGCCGGCGAGCCGACGGCGGTGACGTGGCAGCAGACGCCGTGGCTCGGCTACGCCGCGGTGGCGGGCGAGGACGGCTGGACGGTCAAGCGCCTGGAGACGACGCCCGACGTGCGCATCGAGGCCGTGCAGGGCGCGGTGGAGAGATCGCTCTTCCAGGCCGTCGACGAGGTGGGGGAACAGCCCCAGCTCGTGATCGCCCTGGTCAACATCTTCGAGTGGGACTTCGACTTCACCGCCGACACCCGCAGCGGCGATCGCTTCCGCCTCCTGGTGGAGAAGCGCTACGCCGGGGACACCTTCGTGAGCTACGGCCGGGTGCTGGCCGCCCAGTACGTCAGCGACCGGCGCGTCCTCACCGGCATCGGCTACACCCCGGGCCGGGACCGCTTCGACTACTTCGACCTGGACGGCCGCTCGCTGCGCAAGAGCTTCCTCAAGTCGCCGCTGGAGTTCACCCGCATCACCTCCCGCTTCACCTACGCGCGCCCGCACCCGATCCTGGGGGGCGCGATGCCGCACCTCGCCGTGGACTACGCAGCGCCGCTGGGCACGCCGGTCCGGGCGGTCGCCGACGGTGCCGTGTCCCTGGCCGGATGGGACGAGGGCTACGGCCTCGCGGTCCGGATCCGCCACCGCTCGGGATACGAGACCGTCTACGCGCATCTCTCCCGGCTCGGCCCGAGCGCCAACCGGGGGACGCGCGTGAACCAGCGCCAGGTGATCGGCTACGTGGGCTCGACCGGGTTGAGCACCGGCCCGCACCTGCACTACGAGGTCATCAAGGGCGGCCGCCGCGTCAACCCGCTCAACGAAAAGTTCATCCCCGGCGATCCCATCGCCGCCGCCCAGCGCGCCGAGTTCCAGCAGCAGGCGCAGGCGCTCATCGAGCGTCTGGAGGAAGAGGCGCCCTTTTAGATGGGAGGGGCCGCGCGGCCCCCTCCGAACCTACGTGAGGCCGGGATGCCCGATGGCGCCGGGTGGACCGGAAGTAGGAAGCCGCCAACATTAATGTGGTAACAAAAATGGTAATGGTGTCGAGATTTCGATCGCCCGGGCGCCGGGTGCTACCATGAGGGCGCTGTTCCGAAAGGAGTCTTCGTGAAGCTTCTGACCGAGCCGGCCGTCCGGCTGATCCCCCTCGGTGGCCTCGGCGAGATCGGCCTCAACATGATGCTCGTCGAGTTCGGCGACGATCTCATCGCCGTCGACTGTGGCCTCATGTTCCCCGACCCCGACGAGCTGCCCGGCATCGACTACGTGATCCCGGACTTCTCCTACGCGCTGGCCAAGCGCGAGAACTTCCGCGCCGTCTTCCTCACCCACGGCCACGAGGATCACATCGGGGCGCTGCCGTACCTCCTGCGGGAGGCGCGGGTGCCCGTGTACGGGACACCGATGACGCTCGGGCTGGTGGCCGAGCGTCTGCGCGAGCACGACCTCCTGGAGGGAGCCGAGCTGCGCGCGATGCGGCCCCGCGACCGGATCGAGGCTGGACCGTTCCGCGTCGAGCCGATCCGCGTCACCCACTCCATCGTCGACGGGATCGGGCTAGCCATCGACACGCCCGTGGGCACCCTGGTCCACACCGGCGACTTCAAGCTCGACCCGAGCCCCCTCGACGGCGAGCCGCCCGACTATCTGAAGTTCGCCGAGCTGGGCGAGCAGGGCGTCCTCGTGCTCTGCTCGGACTCCACCAACGTGGATCGACCCGGCCACACGCGCTCGGAGATGGAGGTCGGCGCGGCGCTCCGGGAACGCTTCGCGCGGGCCACGGGGCGGATCATCCTGGCCACGTTCGCCTCCCACATCCATCGCATCCAGCAGGTGCTCACCCTGGCCGCCGAGCACGGCCGCCGGGTGGCGCTGGTGGGCATGAGCATGCAGAGGAACGTGGCGCTGGCCGCCGAGCTCGGCTATCTGCGGATTCCCTCCCAGGTGCTGCTGCCGCTGGAAGAGCTGGCCCTGCTGCCGCTCGAGCGGCAGGTGATCCTGTCGACGGGCAGCCAGGGCGAGCCGAACTCGGCCCTGGCCCTGATGGCGGCCGGCGAGCACAGGGCGGTGCAGATCGAGCGCGGCGACCTCGTTATCGTCTCCGCGCGCGTGATCCCCGGCCACGAGCGAACGGTGGGCCGCGTGATCAACGCGCTGCTGCGCCTGGGCGCCGAGGTGCTCTACGAGGACAACGCGTTCGTGCACGTGTCGGGGCACGCGAGCCAGGAAGACCTGAAGCTCATGCTGACGCTGACGCGCCCGCGGTACTTCATCCCCGTGCACGGCGAGTACCGGCACCTCCTGGGCCACGCGCGCTTGGCGGCCAGCGTGGGGCTCACGCCCGACCGCATCTTCCTCCTCGAGGACGGCCTGGGCCTGGAGGTGACGAAGACGGCGGCCCGGGTGGTGGGCCGCTACCCAGTCGGGCGCGTGCTCGTGGACGGCAAGGGCATCGGCGACATCGGGGCGGTGGTGCTGCGGGATCGCCAGCTCCTGGCCCAGGACGGGCTGGTGGCGGTCTCGCTCGTGGTGAACCGCGAGGGCAAGGTCGTGGCCGGGCCGGAGATCGCCACGCGCGGCTTCGTCCACGTCAAGGAGAACGAGCCGCTGCTGGAGGAGCTGCGCGCGTCCATTCGGGCCGCGCTGGCGGCGCGGATTGCGACGACGCCCGTCGACCGCGAGGCGATCGGAGCGCTGGTGCGCACGACGGTCCGCCACTTCATCAACCAGCGCTTCCAGCGCAAGCCGGTGGTCCTGCCGGTCGTCCTGGAGGTGTGATGGCCACGCTCGCGCGCAGGCGAAAGGAACCCCGCCGGTGGCTCCGGGAGGCGGAGGGTATCGGGCTGGTGGCGATGGCGATCTTCGTGCTGGTGGCGCTGGCCACGTTCGAGCCGGCGCTGGCGCCGGCCCCGCAGCACGGCCCCGTCGGTCCGGTTGGCATTCGGCTCGGCTGGTTCCTCTTCACCGCCTTCGGCTACGCCGGCTTTCTGCTCCCGCTGCTGCTCGCCGTCATCGGGCTCAGTGTCTTCATGCGTCCGCTGACCGCCCGCGGATGGCCGCCGGTGATCGGGCTCGTGCTGTTGATGCTGAGCGCGACCGGCCTGCTGACGCGGGCGGTGAGCGTGCTCGCCGATGGACGCACGCGCATTTTGACCGGCGGCCGCGTCGGCTGGGCGGTTGACGAGACGTTGCGGGCAGCGCTGGGTGAGGCCGGCGCGTGGCTGGTGCTGCTGGCCGGTGTGCCTGTCGGCGTCCTCTTCGTGACGCAGGTCTCCTACGGCGCGATCTCTCGCATGGTCAGGGCTCGCCTCGCCGGGTGGCGCCGGCGCCGAGAGGCCCGGCCGACGCGCCCGGTCGCCATCGACGCGTTCACCAGCGATGACGCGTCCGTCACCGTCGCGGTGGACGCGGCCGCCGCGCCGCCGCCCCCTGTCGTGGTCGAGCTGAAACGGCGGGGGCCGGGCGCGGGGCTCGCCTGGCAGGAGACGTTCGACTTCGGCCGGGGCGGCGCCGAGGCGTTCCAGCTCCCACCCATCGGCTTGCTCCGCGCTCCCGAGGCCGCCGACCACCGGATGACGCGCGAGGAGCTTCAGGACAACGCCGAGACGCTGCGCCGCAAGCTCCAGGACTTCGAGGTGGAGGGCCGCATCGTCCAGGTGAGCCCGGGCCCGGTCATCACGTCGTACGAGTTCGAGCCCGCCCCCGGCATCAAGATCAGCCGCGTCGTGAACTTGGCCGACGACCTGGCCCTGGCGCTCAAGTCGGCGTCGGTGCGGATCGTGGGACCGATTCCCGGGCGCGGCACCGTGGCCATCGAGGTGCCGAACCCCGAGCCGGCCATGGTCTATCTGCGCGAGATCTTCGCCTCGCCGGACTTCGCCGAGGGGAAGAGGCGGCTGCCGCTGGCGCTCGGCAAGGACGTGACCGGCGGCGCCGTCGTCTCCGACCTCACGGCCATGCCGCACCTGCTGGTGGCCGGCGCTACTGGCACCGGCAAGTCCGTCGGCCTCAACGCGATGATCTGCTCGATCCTCTACAAGATGACGCCGGCCGAGGTGCGGTTCCTCATGATCGATCCCAAGCGCCTCGAGCTGACCGTGTACGAGGGGATCCCGCACCTGCTGGCGCCCGTCGTGACGGATGCCAAGGAGGCGGCCGCGCGCCTGCGCTGGATCGTGGGCAAGATGGACGAGCGCTACAAGCTCCTGCAGGCCCGCCAGGTCCGCAGCATCGAGGGCTACAACAAGGTCGTGGGGCCGGAGGAGCAGCTGCCGTACTGGATCGTGGTCATCGACGAGCTCGCCGACCTGATGATGGCCTCGGCCGGCGAAGTGCAAATGGCTCTGGTACGGCTGGCCCAGATCGCGCGGGCGGTGGGCATCCATCTCATCATTGCCACCCAGCGCCCGTCCGTCGACGTGGTGACGGGGCTGATCAAGGCGAACTTCCCCACGCGCATCGCCTTCCAGATGGCCTCCAAGGTGGACTCGCGCACGGTGCTCGACGCCAACGGCGCCGAGCAGCTCCTGGGACGGGGCGACATGATCTTCGTCCCGCCGGGCGCCAACAAGCACATGCGCGTGCACGGTGCCTGGGTGTCGGACGAGGAGGTCAAGACGATCTGCGAGTTCCTCCGCACGCAGGGTACGGCGGTCTACGAGGAGATCGTGCTGCCGACGGAGGAGGAGGCCGAGGGCGCCGTCGCCGAGCGCGACGACCTCTACTGGGACGCCGTGCACCTCGTCATCGGCCAGCGCCAGGCCTCGATCTCGTTCCTTCAGCGCCGCATGCGCCTGGGGTATCCCAAGGCCGCGCGCTTCATCGACATGATGGAGCAGGACCGGGTCATCGGCCCCGGCGACGGCGCCAAGCCCCGCGAGGTGCTGGTGGGCCCGGAGTATCTGGCGAGGCGGGGGAAGTGAGGAGCGTGCTCTCCTCTTCATGCAGTGGATCCAATGGTCGCCGAAAGCGGATAGGTCGGGCCGATGGATGCGGGTCCCCAGGCCGCTTCATCGACATGATGGAGCAGGACCGAATTGATCAACATGGCGGCCCCGGCGACGGCGCCAAGCCCCGCGAGGTGCTGGTGGGCCCGGAGTATCTCGCCAAGCGCGGCAAGTAACGCCGCGGCCCGGGCGGCGCGTTGACAAGCTCGCTCCGCGTGTGGTTATGTCTTGCCTGCGGGAGCCCGGCCCGCTTCCGGAGGAGCCCATGACCCTCTCACGCCGCCCCTTCGCCATCCTCGCGCTCGCCGCCCTCGTCGCCGTCGTGCCGGGATCCGCCCGACCGGCCCTGGCGCAGAGCGTCCTGCGCGTCGTGATGCACTCCGACCTCAAGATCGTCGATCCGATCTGGACGACGGCGTACATCTCGCGCAATCACGGCTACCTGATCTACGACACGCTCTTCGCCATGGACGCCAGGGGCGAGATCCGGCCCCAGATGGTCGACCGGTACGAAATCAGCGCCGACAAGCTGACGTACACGATGACCCTGCGCGACGGTCTGCTCTGGCACGATGGCCAGCCCGTCACGGCCGACGACTGCGTGGCCTCCATCAAGCGGTGGGCCGCCAAGGACTCGATGGGCCAGAAGACGATGAGCTTCGTCAAGGAGATGACCGTCGTCAACCCGAAGACCTTCAAGATCGTGCTCAAGGAGCCCACCGGGCTGGTGCTGCAGGCGCTCGGCAAGCCCTCGTCGAACGTGCCGTTCATGATGCCCAAGCGCGTGGCCGAGACCGACCCGAACACGCAGATCTCCGACTTCACCGGCTCCGGCCCCTTCGTGTTCAAGCGTGAGGAATGGAAGCCGGGCGACAAGGCCGTCTACGTGAGGTTCGACAAGTACACGCCGCGCAGCGAGCCGCCGTCGGGGCTGGCCGGGGGCAAGGTGGCCAAGGTCGACCGCGTCGAGTGGCGCTGGATCCCCGATCACCAGACGGCCATCAACGCGCTGCTGGCCGGCGAGCTGGACTACATCGAGACACCGCCCCACGACCTGCTGCCGGTCCTGAAGGCCGACGCGAACATCAAGCTCGTCGACACCAACCCGCTCGGCAACCAGTACACGTTCCGGTTCAACACGCTCCACAAGCCGTTCGACAACGTGAAGGCGCGGCAGGCCGTCATGTGGGCTTTCAACCAGGAGGACTTCCTGAAGGCCGTGATCGGCGACCGGACCTACTACAAGGTCTGCCCGTCGCTGTTCCCGTGCGGCACGCCACTGGAGTCGCGCAAGGGTCTGGACGGCGGGCTGCTGGTCGAGTCGAACTTCGCCAAGGCGCGCCAGCTCCTGCAGGAGGCCGGCTACGACGGCACGCCGATCGTCCTCATGCACTCCACCGATCTCGCCGTGCTCGCCAACCTCGCGCCGGTCGCCAAGTCGCTCATGGAGAAGGCCGGCTTCAAGGTCGAGATGCAATCGATGGACTGGCAGACCCTCGTCTCGCGCCGCGCCAAGAAGGACCCGCCGGGGGCGGGCGGCTGGCACGCGTTCCTCACCTCGTGGGTGGCGGCCGACATCCTGAATCCGGTCATGGCCGGCTTCCTCAACAGCGCCTGCGACAAGGCGATGTTCGGCTGGCCGTGCGACGCCGAGATGGAGAAGCTGCGCGACCAGTTCGCGCGTGAGACCGATCCGGCGAAGCAGAAGGCCATCGCCGAGGCAGTGCAGGTGCGGCTCACGCAGTACCCGACCCACGTCCCGCTCGGCCAGTGGTACCAGCCGATCGCGGTGCGGAAGAACGTCGAGGGCGCGATGGCGGCGCCAGTCACCGTGTTCTGGAACATCGCGCTCAAGAAGTGAACGCTCGCGTTTGAGGTCCGGCGGCGCGCTGACCCGCTCCTGGCGGCAGGCGCCGCCAGGGGCCCCCAGCATGCTTCCTTATATCGGTCGCCGCCTCCTGGCCACGGTCCCCGTGATGGCGGTCGTGGCCGTCTTCGTCTTCCTGCTGCTTCGTCTCACGGCCGGTGACCCAGCCGCCATCATCGCCGGCGACAACGCCACGGCCCGCGACGTCGCCGAGATCCGCGAGAAGCTCGGCCTCAACCAGCCGGTCGTCACGCAGTTCGTGATCTGGATCGGCCGCATTCTGCGCGGGGACTTCGGCGAGTCATTCTTCTTCAAGAAGACCGTCGCCGAGTTGATCGTGAGCAGGCTCGAGCCCACGCTCGCGCTCTCGGTGTGCACGATGATCCTGGCCGTGCTGATGGCGGTACCGCTCGGCGTCGTCGCCGCCTGGAAGCGCGGCTCGTGGATCGACCGCTTCGTGATGGGCCTGTCGGTGCTCGGCTTCTCGCTCCCCGCGTTCGTCATCGGTTACGCGCTGATGTACCTGTTCGCCATCGAGCTGGGCTGGCTGCCGGTGCAGGGCTACCAGCGCCTGGCCGACGGCTTCGGCGGCTTCATCCAGCGCCTGATCTTGCCGTCGTTCACGCTGGCGATCATCTACGTGGCGCTGATCGCGCGCATCACGCGGGCCGGCGTGCTCGAGGTGCTGGGCGCCGACCACGTGCGCACGGCGCGCGCTAAGGGATTGGGGGAGCTGCCCGTGCTGCGGCGCCACGTGCTGCGCAACGCCGCGGTGCCCATCGTCACCGTCATCGGCTTCGGCGTAGCGCTGCTGATCGGCGGCGTGGTGGTGACGGAATCCGTCTTCAGCATCCCCGGCCTCGGCCGGCTCACCGTCGACGCCGTGCTCGCGCGCGACTACCCGACGGTGCAGGCGGTGGTGCTCCTGTTCTCGGTCGTCTATGTGCTGATCAACCTGATCGTGGACCTGACCTACACGTTCCTGGACCCGAGGATCAGGTATTGAACGGCTCCCTGGGGGCGGGCCTGGAGGTCGTCACGGTCGCGGCGCCGGCCGAGCACCCGGCGGCGCGCGCGGGGCGCCTGCCGCGCAACCGTAGCGTCTGGATCGGCGCCGCGGTGCTCCTGGTCATCGTGGCGATCGCCGTCTTGGCGCCCGCGTTGGGGACCAGCAACCCCGCGGAGATCGAACCGACCGCGCGCAACCGTCGCCCCGGCGCCCAGCGCGTCATTCGCCACGACGACGGCAGCAAGACGGTCACGACCTACCGGATGGGCACCGACAGCCTGGGCCGCGACGTCTACAGCCGCGTCATCTACGGCTCGCGCGTCTCGCTGGTCGTCGGCGTCTCGGTGGCGCTGGTCAGCGTGGTCATCGGCCTGGTGATCGGCCTGGTGAGCGGCTACATCAGGTGGCTCGACGCCATCGTCATGCGGGTCATGGACGGCCTCATGTCCATCCCCGCCATCCTGCTGGCCATCGCGCTCGTCTCGCTCTCACGCGGCGCCGGCCTGCGTACGGTCATCTTCGCCATCCTCATCCCCGAAGTCCCGCGCGTCGTCCGCCTGGTGCGCTCGGTGGTGCTGTCGGTGCGCGAGGAGCCCTACGTGGAGGCCGCCCGCGCCCTCGGCGCGCCCACGGCCGCGGTCCTCACCCGTCACGTGCTTCCCAACACCATCGCCCCCCTCGTGGTGCAGGGCACGTTCGTCTGCGCCTCGGCGATCCTGCTGGAGGCGATCCTCTCGTTCCTCGGCGTCGGCATCCCGCCGGAAACCCCGACGTGGGGCAACATCATGGCCGAAGGCCGCGCCCTGTTCCGGATCTTCCCGCACAACATCCTCTTCCCGTCCATCTTCCTGGCCGCGACGGTTCTGGCCGTCAATATGCTTGGCGACGGGCTGCGGGACCTGCTGGACCCGAGGGTGCGCAAGCAGATCTAGCCCTCTCGAGGATGCCCGCCTGCCTTGACCGCCCGCCGCCCTCTGACGTAGAGTCGCGTCACCGTCCCACGCGTTCACCAGCGGAGGCCCATATGACATCGGTCGCTGCGCTCGTCCTCATCCTCGCCCTGCTCGTCGCCCTGCCTCCCGCTGACGCCCAGGGGCCGACGCTCAAGATCGGCGCCTCGCTGTCGCTCACCGGGACCTACGCCAAGCCCGGCAAGTACGGCCACGAGGGCTACCAGCTCTGCGCCAAGGAGCTGAATGCCCGGGGCGGGCTGCTGGGGCGGAGGGTCGAGCTGGTCACCTACGACGACCGCTCGGACCCGCAGACGGCCGTGCGGCTCTACGAGAAGCTGATCACCGAGGACAAGGTCGACGTGGTGATGGGGCCCTACTCCTCGCCGATCACCGAGGCCGCCGTCAACGTCACCGAGAAGTACCGTAAGCTCATGGTGACGCCGCTGGCGGCGACGACGTCGATCTTCAAGAAGGGGCGCAAGTACATCTTCATGATCGTCTCACCGGCGGAGGTGTACCTGGAAGGGCTGATCGATCTCGCCGCCAAGCGCGGCCTCAAGACCATCGCCCTCACGTATGAGGACACGCTGTTCGCGAAAGCGGCGGCCGTGGGGGCGGCCGAGCTCGCCCGCAGCAAGGGCATGCGAGTCGTCTTCCAGGAGCCCTACCCCAAGGGCACCACCGACTTCGCCGCGCTGCTGACGAAGATCAAGGCGCTCGACCCCGACGTGTTCGCCGCGGCCACCTACTTCGACGACGCCGTGGCCGTCACGCGGCAGATGAAGGAGCTGGACGTCAACCCGAAGATGTTGGGTCTTACCGTCGGCGGCGATCTGCCGGAGTTCTACGATCTGCTGAAGCAGAACGCGGAGTACGTCTACGGCGCCAGCCAGTGGGAGCCGCACCTGCCCTATCCCGGCCTGGGCGAGTTCGTGGAGGCCTATAAGAAGGAGTTCGGGCGCGAGCCCGTCTATCACGCGGCCTCGGTGTACGGAGGCTGCCTGGTCTTCGCCGAGGCCGTGCGCCGGGCGGGCACGCTCGATACCGACCGGCTCCGCGACGTGCTGCTCAAGCTCGAGATGCGCACGCCCTTCGGCGACTACAAGGTCGATGCCGATGGGTTCCAGATCGGCCACAAGATGGTCATGTCGCAGTGGCAGGACGGCCGCAAGGTGATCGTGTGGCCGGAAGACCTGGCCACGGGCAAGCCGCGCTTCCCCACGCCGTCCTGGAGCCAGCGCTGATCTGGTCACCGCCGACCAGGTGCCCGATCCCAACAACCTCAAGCTCGAGTGCCGCGTGAACGGCGAAGTGCGCCAGTCCTCCAACACCAGCGACATGGTCGTGAACTGCGCGGGGCTGGTCAGCTACATCTCACGCCACTTCACGCTCAAGCCGGGCGACATCATCTTCACCGGCACGCCCGAGGGCGTCATCGCCGGCTATCCCAAGGAGCGGCAGGTGTGGCTGAAGGCGGGGGATCGGCTGACCTCGACGATCGAGAAGCTCGGCGAGCTCGCCTTCTCGCTCGCCTGATTCCCGCGGGGTCGGTTCGAGCGCGGGCTTCGCCGCGCAATCCCATTGGGGAGTTTCAGAGGGGACCGCGCGGCCCCCGCTGACTATGGATGTCGGAGGGGGCCGTCGAGGCCCCCTCCGACTGACTAGCGCAGGTGGCCCACCAGCTGCCGCTGGTACTCGAGGAACTCGACGCTGAGGACGTCGCGCGGGCGCGCCAGCGGGATGCGGATCTCCGCCCTGACCGTGCCCGGGTGCGGCGTGAGGATCACGATGCGATCGGCCAGGTAGACCGCCTCGGCGACGTTGTGGGTAACATAGATCACGGTCTTGCGCGTCTCCCCCCACACGTCCACCAGGAGTCGCTGCATCTCGTCGCGCGTGAGGGCGTCGAGCGCGGCGAAGGGCTCGTCCATGAGGAGGACCGAAGGGTTGTAGGCGAGCGCCCGGGCGATGGCCACGCGCTGCTGCATCCCCCCGGACAGCTCGTGCGGGTAGGCGCCCGCGAACGGCTCGAGATCGACCAGGCGGAGGAAGCGGCGGGCGACCTCCGCGCGCTCCTGGCGCGTCACACCCTTCATCTCCAGGCCGAACTCGACGTTGCGTTGCGCCGTGCGCCAGGGGAAGAGCTGGGCGAAGTCCTGGAAGACGATGCCGCGGTCGAGCCCCTTGCCGGTGACCGCCTTCCCGCCGATGAGCACCTCGCCCTTCGTCGGCTGGAGAAAGCCGGCGACGATGTTCAGGAGCGTCGTCTTGCCGCAGCCGCTCCGGCCCACGACGCAGACGAACTCCGACTCGCCGACGCCGAAGGAGATGTCGCGCAGGGCGACGACAGCGCGCTCCGCCCCCGCGTACTCGAAGCCGATGTGGCGCAGCTCGATGTGGTGCATCGGCGTCAGCTCCCGGCCGTCCGCACCATGCCCCAACGCCCCACCGAGCGGCGCTCGAGGGTCTGGAAGATGAGCCGCTCGAAGCCGAGCCCCAGCACGCCGATGACGAAGAGCGTCCCCAGCATGACGTCGGTGTTGAGGAACTCCTTGGCGTCGAAGATCACGAACCCCAGCCCCCAGGTGGTGGCGGCGATCATCTCGCCGCCCACCACCGCGATCCACGAGCGCGCGAACGCCTGGCGGAAGCCGGCGATGACGAGCGGCAGCGCGCCGGGCAGCACCACCTTGACGAAGAGCACGCGGCCGTCGGCGCCCATCGCCCGGGCGGCGCGGAGCCACAGGCGGTTGACGGACCGCACGCCCGTCCACGTGTTGAGGATCACGGGGAACGTCGCCGCGTAGAAGACCAGGGCCATGGCGGCGGCGTCGCCGAGGCCGAACCACAGGATGAAGACGGGCACCCAGGCCAGCGAGGG
This sequence comes from Candidatus Rokubacteria bacterium 13_1_40CM_69_27, assembly GCA_001917535.1. Classification (GTDB taxonomy): domain Bacteria; phylum Methylomirabilota; class Methylomirabilia; order Rokubacteriales; family CSP1-6; genus MNEF01. The sequence continues at coordinate 7,946 of MNEF01000088.1, read as the reverse complement.
GATGGGGCTGAGCACGCTGACGAGTGGAAGCACGAAGCGCTCCACGAAGCGAAAGCGGCCCATGAGCATGCCGATGGGGATGCCGACGAGGCAGGCGAGGCCGAGCCCGATGAGGATGCGCCAGAGCGTGTAGCCGATGTGGAGGAAGATCCGGCCGCTCAGCACCAGCCGGCCCAGCGTGGCGGCAATGTCCACCAGCGAGGGCGTGAGCGCGGAGGAGAAGACGCCGCTGCGGGCGAAGGCCTCCCAGACGGCGCCCGCCACGACGAAGGACAGCACGGCGGCCCCAGGGCGTCTCATAGATCGGAGGGGGCCTCGACGGCCCCCTCCGAGGCCTCCCCCAGCACCGACTGCGCCGGCAAAGCCGGCGCTCGAAGGAGCACGCTCGGCAGGCGATACCACGTCTGGGTTGCCCCCAGGGCGTCTCATCCGGTCAGCATCCCCCAGCGCACGACCGTGAAGCGCTCGAGGGGCTCGAAGACGAGCTTCTCCAGGGCGAGCCCCACCAGACCGATGACGGCGATCCCCGCCAGCATCACGTCGGTCGCCAAAAACTCCCGGGCGCCGAAGATGAGCCAGCCCAGGCCGACCGACACCGACGTGAGCATCTCGACCGCGACCAGCACTCGCCAGGCGCGCGCGAGGCCCAGGCGCAGGCCGGTGAGGACCCAGGGGAGGGCGCCGGGCAGGACCACCATGCGGAAGAGCTGGCGCTCGCGAGCGCCCATCGACTGCGCGGCGCGGATCCAGATCTCCTTCACGGCCTTCACGCCGGTCCAGGTGTTGACGGCCACCGGGAAGGCGGCGGCGAAACCGACCAGGAGCACCGCCGGCAGGTTGCCGAGTCCGAACCAAATGACGAAGAGCGGCGCGTAGGCCAGGCCGGGGATCGGGTTGCCCACGCTGACCATGGGCACCAAGAGATCTTCCGCCCAGCGGAAGCGTCCCATCACCAGGCCCAGCGCGACGCCGAGGGTGGCGCCGAGCAGGAAGCCCACGATCAATCTCAAGATCGTGCTCAGCGCGTGCAGGGGCAGGATGCCCCTCGCCACCAGGCGCGCGAAGGTGACGACGATCGTGTCCACCGCGGGGAAGAGCTTGGACGGGAACGGGCCGTACAGCGCGAAGCCCTGCCAGAGGACGGCGACGACGACAAACGGCAGGACCAGCTGGGCCAGCGAGGCGAGCGTGCGCCGCAGGGGGGCCGCCCTCAGCGGCGGGCCATCGCCTTCCGCAGCAGCTCCTTGTTGAGCCCTTTGGCGAGGTCCGGGACGGCCTTGATCCGGCCCTCGATCGTGCCCGCCACCAGGTCTTGGGCCTGGTCGGTGAGGTACTGCTCGATCGACGGGGTGATCTCGGGCTCCCAGCGCATCCGGCGCAGCGCCCGGTCCAGCACCGCCACCGGCACGTCGCGCCCGAGCGCCTTCTGCTCCTCGGCGTAGACGGCCGCGGCCTTCTCGGGCTCCTCCTTGAGGAGCTTGACGGCGCGGAGCCAGCCGCGCAGGTAGGCGACCACGGCGTCGGGGTTCTCCTTGAGGATCTTGTTGGTCACCGTGAGCATGAACGGCAGCGGGTCGTACTTGCAGAAGTTCTCGAGGGACCGGACGATCCCCTCGTGCTCGGCGACGGCGACGAAGGGATCGGTGACCGCGGTCGCGTCGATGGCCTTGGCCACCAGGCTCGGGATCCGGTCCTTGGCGTCGGGGATGTTGGGGGCGTCGTAGTCCCCCGTCTTGAGCCCGTGGCTGGGGGCGACCCGCGCCACGAAGATGTATTCGGTGATGGTGCCCTTGGGCAGGCCGATCTTCTTGCCCTTGAGCTGGGCGACGCTGTTGATGTCGGAGTTCTTCAGCACGACGATGTGGTTGGTGCCGCAGAAGAGCGAGTTCACCGCCACCGCGGTGTAGGGAATCCCCTTGTCGAGGCCGATCATGAAGGGCGTGGTGGCCGTGGAGTTGACGTCGATGGCCCCGGCGATCATCGCGTCGCGCCCCTCCTTGCCCAGCGCGAAGCGCCGCCAGTCCACGTCCAGCCCCTCCTGCTTGAAGAACCCCTGCCGCACGGCGATCAGGTCGGGGACGCCCATCAGGGCCGTGTGGATCCCGAGGCGGATCTTGAGGGGGGCCTGCGGGATGGCCGGGCTCGCCGGAACCACAACGAGGGCGAGCATGCCGAGCAGCGCGAGGCGCGTGGGAGTCTTCATCGTCGTCCTCCGAGTGGAATGGCCGCGGGACTGACGGACTCTAGACGTGCGTGCCGCGCTTTGTCAAGGCGGCGAAGGCGGATGTTGCCGGCCAGATCCCCAAGCGGGCAAGGGATCATCGGCGTGATAATCTCCCGTACCGAGACTCGGCAGGAGGGTCAGCATGAAAAGGCCGCCGATCGAGCGGCTCGAGTTGGGCCGTACGGGTCTCAAGGTCTCACGCCTCGCCTTTGGCACCGGCTACCTGGCGGATCGGGTCGGGGCCGGCGCGCGTCTCCTCACGGAGGCGTACGACGCCGGCGTCAACTTCTGGGACACCTCGGACGACTACGGCACTCACGCTCACGTGCGCCGGGCCCTGAAGGAGATCGGACGGGACGACGTGGTGGTGGCCACCAAGACCTACGCGGCCACGGCCACGGGGGCCCGCCGCTCGGTCACCAAAGCGCTCAAGGAGCTCGGCGTGGGGGCGGTGGACCTGTTCTTGCTCCATGCCGTCGACTCGGTCGACGAGCTGGAAGCCAAGCAGCCCGCGCTGGCCGCGCTCGTTCAGGCCCGGGAGGCCGGGAGGGTGAGGGCGGTGGGAGTGTCCTCGCACAGCCGTGAGGTCTTGCGCCGGCTGCTCGACCTTCCGCACGTGGACGTGGCGCTGGTCGTGGTCAACAAGACGGGCGCCTGGATGAAGGACGCCCGGCCCCGGGACATGCTGGCGGTCATCCGGCAGCTCTACCGCAGCGGTCGTGGGGTATACGGGATGAAGGCATTGGGATCCGGTCAGGTCACGGGCGCCGAGATCGGCCCAGCCCTCCGCTGGGCGTTCCGCTTGCCTTACGTCCACTCTGTCTGTGTCGGGATGACGACTGCCGAGGAGCTTCGCGCCAACGTCGCGCTCTGGCAGGCCTGCCGCGGGTAGCGGGGAGGGGGGCTCTCCGGATCGCTCCCCAGCCTTGACTCCTCTCCCCAGGCGAACTAGCGTTCAGACGGCAGAAGCAAGACATCGCGGCTCTCATTCCCCAGGAGGTGCCCCGTGGACGGGAGCGGTCATCTCAGTGCAGCGCGGATCCGAGCCCAGTTGAGCCATCCCGTGATCGACGCTGACGGACACTGGCTGGAGTACGGGCCGGTTGTCAGCGAGCAGCTCCGGCGCATCGGCGGCGACCGGGCCGCGGAGGGCTTCCTCTCGATCAGGCGCCACGACCGCGAGTCGCTGTCGATGTCCGTGGCGGAGCGACGACGGCGCCGGATTCCCCAGGAGGCGTTCTGGTCGTCGCCTGCGAAGAACACGCGAGACCGGGCGACGGCGATGCTACCGCGGCTCCTCTACGAGCGGCTCGGCGAGCTGGGCCTCGACTTCGCGGTCCTCTACCCCACGGTGGGGCTCCGCGTGCCCCGCATCGCCGACGACGAGAGGCGCCGGGCCACCTGCCGTTCGTTCAACGTCCTCACCGCCGACTACTTCCGCGACTTCGCCGACCGGATCACGCCGGCCGCCGTCATCCCCGTGCACACGCCTGACGAGGCCATCGAGGAGCTGGAGTACTGCACCCGTCAGTTGGGCTTCAAGGTGGCGATGTTCGGCAGCCTGGTGCCACGCCCGGTGCCGGCGATCGCTACCGAGCACGCCGAGGCCGCCCGCTTCATCGCATGGTATGACACGCTCGGCCTCGACAGCGAGCACGACTACGACCCTTTGTGGGCCAAGTGCGCGGAGCTGGGCGTCGCGCCGACCTTCCACACCGGCTCGCGCCGCCAGGGGCTCCGCCTGTCGCCGACGAATTTCACCTACAACCACATTGGCCACTTCGCCACGGCCAGCGAGGCCGTCTGCAAGGCGCTGTTCCTGGGCGGGGTGACCCGGCGCTTCCCGAATCTGAGATTCGCGTTCCTGGAGGGCGGCGTCGGGTGGGCGTGCGTGCTCTACGCCGACCTCATCGGCCACTGGGAGAAGCGCAACCGCAAGGCGCTCGAGCACACCGACCCCCGGGCCCTCGACCGGGCGCTGCTCATGGACCTCGTGCGCAAGTATGGCAGCGAGGAGGTCACAGCCGCGCTGCGCCAGCGCGACGGCTGGCCCGACCCTGACGCCGTCACCCTCATCGGCGGCCTCGACGACCTCGACGACTACTCGGCCTGCCGGATCGAGCGCAAGGAGGACCTGCGCGAGCTCTTCGTCGCGCCGTTCTACTTCGGCTGCGAGGCCGACGACCGGATCAACGCCTGGGCGTTCAACCGCCGCGCCAACCCCCTCGGCGCCCGGCTCAACGCCCTCTTCGGCTCCGACATCGGCCACTTCGACGTGCCGGACATGGGGGAGGTGCTGCCGGAGGCCCACGAACTGCTCGAGGACGGACTCATCACGGCCGGGGACTTCCGTGATTTCACCTTTGCCAACGCCGTGCGGTTGTGGGGCGCGGGCAATCCGCGGTTCTTCGAGGGGACGGTCGTCGAGAAGGCGGCCGCGGCGGTGCTCGCGGAGCGCCCGGCCGTGTGACTCGCAGCGACGGAGAGTGCCAACGCGCTGCTCTTCGCCCGCGCGGCATAGCCTCGCCTCGAACTCCTCCTTTCCCTACCAGCTCTTCTGCATTAGGATGCTTCGCCATGAAAACCGACGCCCGCAACATGCGCCTGCTGGCCCACCACCCGCTCGATGGCTTCGGCACCTGCGGCGAAGGTCTGGCCGTCCAGCGCACGCGCGACCGCCGCCGCGTGCTCTGGATCGCCCACGAGTCGGCGCCCAAGAACGTGACCGCAGTGGACGTCACCGACCCCCGCCAGCCCGTGCTGATCACGCAGACGGACCTGCCTCACGACCGGATGCGCTCGAACTCGCTGGACCTGGTGGGCGACCTGCTGGTCGTCGCCTACCAGACGGCCGGCCACGGCCTCAAGCCCGCGGGCTTCGAGATCTTCGACGTGAGCGATCCAACCAAGCCCAAGACCGTGGCCTTCTTCGACGCGTCCGGACCCGTCTCGCGGGGCGTGCACCATCTCTGGTTCGTGGACGGCGCCTACGTCCACGTGAGCTCGGGCGCGCCCGACTTCACGCCGCGCAACCGCCGCGACGATCAGATCTACCGCATCGTGGACGTGCGCGAGCCCTCACGTCCCCGGGAGGTGGGACGCTGGTGGCTGCCCGGCACTCGCGAGGGCGATCCCGAGCCGCCGCCGCCGCGGCATCCCCAGTTCGATACCGGCTTCCGGCCCCACAACACCAACGTGTACCCCCGACGGCCCGACCGCGCCTACCTCGGTTACATCGACGGCGGCGCCGTCGTGCTCGACATCTCCGACATGGGGCGCCCGCGCCTGGTGGCGCGCTGGGACTACCAGCCGCCCTTCCCCGGCTTCTGCCACACGGTGGTGCCGTTCTTCGAGCGCCGCTTGCTCGTCGTCAGCGACGAGTCGACCAAGGACGCCGGCAAGGACTGGCCCAAGCTGGTCTGGATCCTCGACGCCAGCGAGGAGACGAAGCCCGTCCCCATCAGCACCTGCCCGCTGCCGCCGGTGAAGACCTTCGCCAAGCGGGGCGGACGCTTCGGCGCCCATAACCTGCACGAGAACCGGCCGGGGGGCTGGATCTCCGAGACGATCGTCGTCGGCACCTTCTTCAACGGCGGTGTGCGCGCCTTCGACATCTCCGATCCGTTCCGTCCCCAGGAGGTGGCCTGGGCGGTGCCGCCCCCACCGCGCAAGTCGCCCTCCAGGGCCATCCAGCTCAACGACGTCCTGATCGACGAGCGGGGCGTGCTCTTTACGGTGGACCGCATGATCGGCGGCCTCTACATCTTCGAGCCGAAGTTCTAAGAGCGCGGACATGCGAACGACCCGAGCGCTGGGCCTGCTGGGGGGCGCCGTCCTGGGCCTGGGCGCGGCGGTCCTGGCCCTCGGCGTGGGTGAGGCCGCCGCCCAGGGGCCGATCAAGATCGGGTTCCTCTCGCCGCTGTCCGGTGCCATCGCCCAGGCCGGCAAGGACATGTACAGCGGCTGCGAGATGTACTGGCAGGAGACGGGCTGGCAGATGGCGGGCCGCAAGGTGGAGGTCATCCTGGAAGACAACGAAGGGCTGCCGGCCACGGCGCTCAGCAAGGCGCGAAAGCTCGTCGAGAACGATCGCGTGCACATGCTGGCGGGCGTGATCCTCTCCAACGTCGCCTACGCGCTCGTCCCCTACATCGACGGCCAGGGCATTCCCACGATCTACCCGATCAACTCGGCCGACGACCTGACGCAGCGCAAGCGGCCCAAGTGGCTCATCCGGACCGGCTTCTCCGCCGGCGGCAACATGCACCCGTTCGGCGAGTACGCCGCCAAGGTCCTGGGCTACCGGAAGATCGTCAGCATCGGGCTCGACTACGCGTTCGGCTGGGAGATCGTGGGAGGCTTCCACAAGGCCTTCGAGGACAACGGCGGACGCATCATCCAGAAGATCTGGGTGCCGCTGAACGTCCAGGACTACGCGCCCTACCTGGCCCAGGTGAAGAAGGACGCCGACGCGGTCTTCGTCCTGGCGCTCGGACGGTGGACGGTGCTCTTCGCCAAGCAGTACGCCGAGAGCGGCCTGCGGGACCGTCTGCCCCTGATCGCGGGGGGAACGTACACCGACGAGCACGTGCTGCCCCAGCTCGGCGATGAATCGATCGGGGTCATCAGCGCGCACCACTACTCGGCCGCGCTGGAGACGCCCGCCAACCGGCGCTTCCGGGCGGCGTTCGAGAAGGCCTACAATCGCACGCCGTCCTTCTACTCGGAGAACTGCTACACGGGCGCCCGCGTCATCGCCGAGGCGGTCAAGGCCATCGGGGGCAAGGTGGAGGACCGGTCGGCGCTCATGACCGCGCTCCGCAAGGTCGACATCACCGACGCGCCCCGCGGGCCCGTGAAATTCGACGCCTACGGCAACCCGACCCAGAACATCTACATCCGCAAGGTCGAGCGCATCGGCGGCAAGCTCCAGAACACCGTCATCCACACCTATCCGGAGGTCAGCCAGTTCTGGAAATACGACCCCCAGCAGTTCCTGGCCCAGCCCGTCTACTCGCGGGAGTTCCCGCCCTGCCGGTACTGCTAGGTCAGTCGGAGGGGGCGGACGTTACGGCCCCCTCCGAAACCTCCCCCAGGACAGGATTGCGCCGGCGGAGCCGGCGCTCGAAACGGCGAGCACTGGCCGCCATGGGCGGATGCCTTTCACCGATAGACCGCTAGGGGGCGCGGCTACTGGAATTCGAGGGTGGCGGCCCGGAGGCCGCAGAGTAGCTTGCCGATGGTCTCCAGGCGGCGGTCGTTGGCCGGAGGCATCACCGGACCGGCCAGGGCGTCGCGGTGCCACCGCTCGAGCGGCAGGTCCTTGAGGATGCCGCGGCCACCGGCCAGGCGGAGCGCCCGCTCGGTCGCCATCAGCCCCACATCCGCCGAGTACGTCTTGGCCTGATTCACCACCAGCATCGTCGCTTCCTTGTCGCCGGTCATGCGGACGCGCGCGGCCTCGTGCAGGAGGAGGCGGGCCGCGCGGATGGCGGTGCCGACCTCGGCGATGGTCCGCTGGACGAGCGGGTGGTGGCTCATGGGCTCGGTCGCGGGCTTGAGCGTCTTGGTCCGGGCGTACTCCACCATGAACTCGAAGGCCGCCTCCCCGATGCCCAGATAGACCGCGGCGTAGCCGACGGCGAAGCCCGAGAGGTCGATGTTGAAGAGCGCGCCGGGCTCGCCGATGACGTTGGCGGCCGGGACCATCGAGTCGTAGCGG
>MNEF01000125.1 GCA_001917535.1 Candidatus Rokubacteria bacterium 13_1_40CM_69_27 | reverse complement strand
CACCCGAACCGCGACACGACGAACGCCACGGATCGCTTCCTGGGGCCGATCGCCGAGAAGTCCCTCGTGATGTGGACGATGGCGCGCGACGGGGACGGCTACGTCGCCGCCGCCACCGTCGCGCTCCGGACCTCGTAGCTCAGGCGGTGCGGTTCTTGAAGTAGGACTCCTTCACGGCGATCTTCCCGTTCTTGAACGTGAAGACGTCGCAGCCCTTCACCTCGATCTTCTTGCCGTCCGACGTCGTCGCCGTGAAGACCCACTCCGACACGCCGCGGTCGCCCGCCAGCGCGCATGGGGAGCCAGCACCCCGTGGTAGGGCACGAGATTGATCCGGGGGCGCGGCGTCAGGGCGGCCAGCTTCTAGAGGAGTTCCAGCGGCTCGAAGAGCAGATGCCGCGTGCCATCCGCCCAGACCGCTTGGTGGATTTCAGACTCATGCACTACCCAGCTACCCCGAAATCTCGCGGCGCCGACGTTCATGCTATCGTCGTCGCGGCACACCGGGAGATCGCCAATTCGATTTTCCACATCATTCGGGACACGACCCCGGCGAGCGGCGCGAACCCCCGCGGCTAGGCCCGGTCGGCGACGGCGGTGCCCCGCCGACGGAGCATCATCAGCGACGCCACCAGCGCCAGCACCATCAGCGTCAGCAGCGCCAGCTCGATCATGGCGTTGCGGAAGGCGGCCTCGCCCTTCTCCAGGAGCCTGGCGAACTCCGCGGTGAGCACGAGGATCCGGCGCGTCGCGGCGATCAGACCGACGATGAGGAAGGGCTCGGGCACCAGCGTGTGCTCACGGAAGGAGACCTGCACCGTGTAGAGGATCTCCACGATCATGAGGATCAACAGGATTCGATCCAGCAGCTCGACCACGCGTTCGGGCAGCGTTCCCGCCAACAGATGCTGGACGAGGGTGACCGTGCCCGCCACCAGCAGAGTCAGCGCGCTGAGGGCCAGCAGCACGCCGAGCCCGATGTAGACGACGTCCTCGGTCCGCGTGAAGGCGGCGGCGACCCATGCGCGGGTGGCGCGGGGCGTGCCCTCGTCGATCTCCCGGCGGGTCAGCTTTGGAGCTCGGGCGGGATCGGCCACGGATATCTCCTTCTCCGCCGGAAAGCAACAACCGTACCGGGGGCGGGCTCTGCACGAATTTGCAGCGAGCCGCCGGCAGGGGACGGTGCGGCGCGGGGCCGGCCGGTGTACGCTAGGGCGATGTTCGGGAGACTCGGTCCGCTCCTCCTGCTCGCGCTGATCACGCTCGCGGTGCTCGGCGTCGCGCCCGACTCGCGCGCCGTCGGCGCCGAGCCGGCGGCAAGGGGCGTCGACGAGCAGAAGGTCTACGAGGTCGCCTCGCAGCTCCGCTGCGTGGTCTGCCAGAACCTCTCGGTCGCCGACTCGCCGTCCGAGATGGCCAACCAGATGCGCAACCTGATCCGCGAGCGGCTGGCCGCCGGCGAGCCGCCCGCGCAGGTGGTCCAGTACTTCGTGGACAAGTACGGCGACTGGATCCTCCTCGAGCCACGGCGCCAGGGCTTCACGCTCATCGTCTGGCTCCTGCCTCCGCTCGCCGTCGTGGTGGGGTTGGCGATCGTCGCCGTGCTCGTGAGGCGGTGGACACGCCGCCGCGCGGGGGCGCCGGCGCCCCCGCGCGTCGACCCGGGCATGAGCGAGCGGATCAGGCGCGAGATGGAGGGCGAGGGGTGACGAGCGTCACGGGCGTGGCTCTGGTGGCGCTGGTGATCGGCGTGCCCGTCGCCACGTTCACCCTCTGGCCACTGCTCAGGCGGAACGCGGGGCCGACCACGTTCCTGGCGGTGCCGCCCGATGGGCGCGAGCAGCTCGTCGAGCGGAAGCGCCAGGTTCTCCGGGCGCTTCGCGAGATCACCTTCGAGCACGAGGCGGGACACGTCTCCAACGACGACTACGCGGACCTGCGCGCGCGGTACGAGGCCGAGGCCGCTCAGGTCCTGACGGAGCTCGACCGTCTCGGTGGCGAGCGCCAGCCACCGGCCGCGGCGCCGGGCCGCGCCGAGGCGCCGGCGCGCGCCGGGTGGCGTCACCCGCTGGCGCTGGCGGCCTGCGCGGCGGCGCTGGTGGCGTTCGGCATCCTCCTCGGCGCCGGCATCATGCGCCACAGCGGCCCCGACCCCGCCGCCGGCGTCGCCATGCCGGGCTCGCGCCCCCTGGCGGCGCTCGAGGCCCCCGCGGCGACACCGGGGGAATCCGGGCCGCGGGCCATCAGTCCGGAGATGCTGCGTGGCATGCTGCAGGCGGCGCGGGCCAGCCTTCTCGAAGGCCGGTACGGGGAGGCGATCGCCGCCTACCAGGCGGTACTCAAGCGCGATCCGAAAAACGTCGACGCGCTCACGCACCTGGGGCTGATCGTCGCCATCGGCGGGCACGCGGACACGGCGCTGGAGACGTTCGAGCGCGCGCTGGCGATCGATCCCGCGTACCCGCCGGCGCTGCTCTATCGCGGCCAGGTGCTCTACGAGACCAAGCGCGACGCTGACGGCGCCATCCGCTCGTGGGAGAAGTTCCTGAAGGTCGTCCCCGCCGGCGAGGACCACGAGCGCGTCAAGCGGCTCATCGCCGAGACCCGCGCGAGCCGGTAGGTCGCGCGCTCAGGGCCGCGCGAGGGAGCGCTCGAGCGAGAGCGGGACCTCGAGGATCTCCCGTCCCTGGTAGGCGATCACCGGCCAGGACCACTCGAGCCGGACCGCCAGGGCGCGCTCGGTCTCGCCCACCACGACGTTGCGGCCGTCGATGCGCACGCCCGCCTCCTGAGCGCCCTTGATGATCGCCGCCCGGACCAGCCCCGCGCCGCTCCTGGCCTGGTCCGCCAGGGCCTGGTCCACCACGCCGGACAGCTCGAGGTAGGACCAGGCCGCCAGCACCCCGGCGTAGGAGGCGTAGGAGAGACCGAGGACCAGCAGGGCCAGCACGAGGATCTTCAGCCGCCGCCCCCCCGCGAGGACTCGTTCGGCGCGTAGACCCAGATCTTCGCCGCCGCGGGCAGCCCGAGGGCGATCGTCTGCCCGTCGCAGGCGGCGGTGATCGTTCCCGCCCAGGGCGCGACCTCGACGATCTTCAGCCGCCGGCCAGGCCGGATGTCGTTCCGCCACAGATATTCGAGCAGCCTCTTGTCGGCCTCGGCCTCCTCCGTGATGCGCTCGACCACGACCGTCGCGCCCTCCATGGCCTGGGCGAGCGGGAAGGGCTCGACCCGTCGGGGCTTGGCCATGCCGGGAATGGGGTTGCCGTGGGGGCAGGTGCTCGGCATGCCCAGCAATTCGGCCAGCCGCTCCTCGACCCGCGGCGAGACGGCGTGCTCGAGCCGGTGCGCCTCTTCGTGCGCGTCCGTCCAGTTGAGGCCGAGCGTGTCCGTCAGCCAGCGCTCGAGCAGGCGGTGACGCCGCGCCATGACCTCGGCGATCTGGCCCCCCTTGGCCGTCAGCGTCAGCGTCTTGCCCCGGCCGACCTTCACGTAGCCCCCGCGTGACAGGCGCTGGATCGACTCGGTGACGGCGGGCGCGGACACCCCCATGTGCTTGGCCAGGCGCGCGCCGATCACGGCCTTGCCGCTCGCGGCCAGGTCGTAGATCGCGGCCAGGTAGTCCTGGACGGAGGCCGTGGTCGCCGTGGCGGCCGCGGCCACGTTGAGGCTTGACCTTTTCTTCATATTAGGAGTACCTAATACTTTGCGTTCGGCGACCGGGTGGAGTATAGCGTGACGGCTCGGAGCCGCGCAACGCCGCCCCCGGGCGGCGACCGCCCCCGAGGCAAAAGGACGACCCGATGCGAGGCACCCGTACGGTGGTCTTGGCTCTGGCGGGGCTCTGGCTGATGCCCCCGCTCCCCGGCGGCGCCGAGGGGCCGGAGGTGGTGGTGTACTCGGCGCGCCATTACGGCCAGGAGGCCGCCTACGACGCCTTCACCAAGAAGACCGGGGTCCAGGTGAAGATCTTCAACGGCAACACCGGGGAGCTGTTCGAGCGGCTCAAGGCCGAGGGCGACAAGACGCCGGCGGACATACTGCTCACGGTCGACGCCGGCAACCTCTGGAACGCCGCGCGGGCGGGGCTGCTCTCGCGGGTCGACTCGCCGGAGCTCCAGGCGAACATTCCCGCCCGCCTGCGGGACCCCGAGGGCCGCTGGTTCGGCCTCACCGTGCGGGCCCGCACGATCGTCTACAACACCAGGAAGGTGAGGCCGGCGGAGCTCTCCACCTACGAGGCGCTGGGTGACCCCAGATGGAAGGGCCGCCTGTGTCTGCGGACCTCCAGCTACATCTACAACCAGTCGCTGCTGGCCACGATGATCAAGCGCCACGGCGAGGCGAAGACCGAGGAGATCGTCCGCGGGTGGGTCGCCAACCAGCCCAGCCTCATCAACGGCGACGCCAAGATCCTCGAGGCGATCGCCGCGGGACAGTGCGACGTGGGCCTGGTCAATCACTACTACCTGGCGCGCCTGCTGGCCAAGGATCCGACCTTTCCGGTGGCGATCTTCTGGGCCAACCAGCACACGACTGGTACCCACGTCAACGTCTCCGGCGCCGGGGTGACGGCCCACGCCAGGCACCGCGCCCAGGCGATCAAATTTCTGGAATCCCTGTCGAGCGCCGAGGCGCAGCAGATGTTCGCCGACCTCTCCTACGAGTACCCTGCTAACCTCCAGGCCACGGTGAGTTCCCTGGTCGAGCGCTGGGGCCGCTTCAAGCAGGACGATGTGAACGTGGCCTCGGCGGGCGAGTTCCAGGCCGCCGCCACCAAGCTCGCGGACCGCGTCGGTTACAAGTAACCGCTCGTGCCAGCTCCCGATGCCGCCGTTGGGCGCGTCCCGGCGGCGCGCCTGACGACGGCGGAGCGCGGGCTGCCGTCGCCCTGGACGCTGCTGGCGACGCTGATCGCCGCCATCGTGGCGGTGCCGATCGTCGCCGTGCTCTCCTCGCTGGCCACTCCCCGCCTCGAGGTGTGGGCGCACCTCTGGCGCACCCAGCTCGGCGAGCTGATCGGCAACACGCTGCTCCTCCTCGTTGGCGTCGGCGCCGGCACCATGATCGTGGGAACGGGGCTCGCCTGGCTGGTGGTCGGCTACCGGTTTCCGGGCCGCGCCGTGTTCGAGTGGGCGCTGATGCTGCCCCTGGCCGTGCCCGCCTACGTGATCGGCTTCGCCTTTCTCGGGCTCTTCGACTACGCAGGTCCGGTGCAGACGGCGCTGCGCCACTGGCTCGGCGGGCACGTGCGGCTCCCCGAGCTGCGGTCGTACGGGGGCGTCGTGCTGATGATGACGCTCGTCTTCTACCCGTACGTGTACCTGCTCGCGCGCGCCGCGTTTCGGGAGCAAGGCGCCGCCACGCTGGAGACCGCTCGCAGCCTGGGCCGCACGCGGCTCCGGGCCTTCCTCGAGGTCGCGCTGCCGATGGCCCGCCCGTCCCTGGTGGCGGGGGTATCCCTGGCGATGATGGAAGCCCTCGCGGACTTCGGTACCGTCGCCACCTTCGGCTACCGGACGCTGACGGAGGCGATCTACCGCGTCTGGCTCGGCATGTTCGACCGCACCGCGGCCACCCAGCTCGCCAGCCTGCTCTTGCTCTTCGCCTTCCTGCTGCTGGGGCTCGAGCGGGCCCTGCGCGGACGGGCGCGCTTCGTTCAGAGCCACCGGCGGGGGCCGGGGGTGACGCCGGCGGCGCTGAGCGGCTGGCGCGCGCTCGGCGCCACCGCCGTTTGCGGCGTGGTGCTCGGCCTGGCGTTCGTCCTGCCGGTCGGCCAGCTGCTCGTCTGGGCGCGCGGCTCCCTCGATACCGGCCGGCTGGAGTTCCCGTCGTTGCTGGCCACCACGCTGTTTCTCGCCGGCATCGCCGCAGTAACGACGTGTGCGCTGGCCATCGCGCTCGGCTATGCCGCCCGGCTGCACCCCTCGCCGGGCGTCCGCGCGGCGACGCAGTTCGCGTCGATGGGTTACGCGCTGCCGGGCTCGGTCATCGCGGTGGGCGTCCTGACGCCGGTCGCCGTCGTGGACCACGCGCTCGGGTGGGGGCTGGAATGGGCGCTGGGGTGGACCGTCGGCCTGGTGCTCACCGGCTCCGCCGCCGCGCTTCTCTTCGCCTACGTCGTGCGCTTCCTGGCGGTGAGCTTCCAGACGCTCGACGCGAGCCTCGGCAAGATCCCGCCCAGCCTGGACGACGCCGCGCGGTCGCTCGGCGTGGGCGTGGGCGGCACGCTCCGGCGTATCCACCTTCCCCTCATGCGCGGCGGGCTCTTGACGGCGCTGATCCTGGTCTTCGTCGAGACGATGAAGGAGATGCCGGCCACGCTGCTGCTGAGACCCCTCGGCCTCAACACGCTGGCCGTCGGCGTGTGGGAGCGCACCTCGGAGTCGCTCTGGGCCGAGGCGGCGGTCCCGGCGCTGGCCATCGTGGCCGCCGGCCTGCTCCCGGTGTTCCTGGCCATCCGCCTGAGCGCGACGCCGCGCGCCTGACTGGCCGGCCCGCCCCGCGCCCCCGCGGGGGGAACGCGGGTCGTGCGCATGGTACCATCCACACCAATGAATCAGGCCGACGCGGCCCAGCGCCTCAGCGAGCTGCGGGAGCAGATCCGCCACCACGATTACCTCTACTACGTCGAGGCGCGGCCCGAGATCTCAGACGCCGAGTACGACGCCCTCATGCGCGAGCTGCGGGAGCTGGAAGCGCAGTTTCCCGAGCTGGTGAGCCCCGACAGCCCCACCCAGCGGGTGGCCGGCCAGCCGGTGGAGACGTTCCGCCCCGTCGAGCACCGCGTGGCCATGCTCTCGCTCGACAACGCCACCACGCCCGACCAGCTACGCGAGTTCGAGGCGCGCATCGGCCGGGCCCTGCCCGGCGCTCGCTTCACCTACGTCTGCGAGCCCAAGATCGACGGCCTCGGCGTGGCCCTGCTCTACGAGCAGGGCCGCTTCGTGCGCGGGGCCACGCGGGGCGACGGCCGCGTGGGCGAGGAGATCACCCCGAATCTGAAAACCATCCGCAGTATCCCGATCACGCTGCGGGACCCGCTGGCCCGGGCGCGGGAGCTGGAGGTCCGCGGCGAGGTGTTCATGCCGCGGGCGGACTTCGAGCAGCTGAACCGCGCCCTGGGGGAGGCGGGAGAGGGTACGTTCGCGAATCCGCGCAACGCGGCGGCGGGCGCCGTGCGACAAAAAGACCCCGCGGTCACCGCGCGCCGGCCGCTCGACATCTTCCTCTACCACGTCAGCGCGGCGCGCGAGCTGGGCTTCACCACGTACTGGGAGACGCTGCACGCGCTCCGGGAGTCGGGCTTCAAGACGAATCCCAAGACCGAGCGCTGCCCGACCATGGACGCGGTGATCGACTACTGCGTCCGGCTGGAAGCCGAACGCGACGCCCTCGGCTACGATGCCGATGGGGCCGTGATCAAGGTGGATTCGCTCGAGCAGCAGTGGCGCCTGGGCTCCACGACCCACCACCCGCGCTGGGCCATCGCCTTCAAGTTCGCGGCGCGCCAGGCCACCACGGTCGTGCAGGCCATGGAGGTGAACGTGGGCAAGACCGGAACCCTCACGCCGGTGGCCAAGCTCGTCCCGGTGCCCCTGGCCGGCGTGGTCATCAGCAACGTGAGCCTGCACAACGAGGACGAGATCCGCCGCAAGGATGTCCGTGTCGGCGACACGGTCCTCATCGAGCGCGCGGGCGACGTCATCCCGTACGTCGTGCAGGTGGTGGCGGCCAAGCGGCCGCCCGACAGCCGGCCGTTCGTCTTCCCTGACCGCTGCCCGGCCTGCGGTCACCCCGCCGCGCGGCTGCCCGGCGAGGCCTACTGGCGCTGCCTGAACACCGCCTGCCCCGCCCAGCTCAAGGAGCGGCTCCGCCACTTCGGCTCGCGGCGGGCCATGGACATCGAGCACCTGGGTGAAGCCGTCATCGAGCAGCTTGTCGACCGCAAGCGCGTGAAGGATTTCGCCGACCTCTACACCCTGACGGTGGCCGAGGTCGCCGAGCTCGAGCGCTTCGCCGAGAAGTCCGCCGAGAACCTCGTCACGGCCATCCAGGCCTCCAAGACGCGGGGCCTGGCGCGGTTGCTCAACGCGCTCGGCATCCGGATGGTGGGCGAGCGCGTGGCCGCGCTCCTGGCCCACCAGTTCGGGAGCATGGAGCGCCTGCAGCAGGCGTCGCTGGACGAGCTCAGCGACATCCGCGGCATCGGCCCGCAGATCGCGCAGGCCGTCCGGAAGTTCTTCGACGACGACACGAACACGGACGTGATCCGGCGGCTGAGCGAGGCGGGCGTGGACATGACCCAGCCGGACTTCGTGGCCGAAGGGCCGCGGCCGCTGGCCGGCAAGACGTTCGTGCTCACCGGAACCCTCGCCTCCATCACCCGTGAGGCCGCCCGCGAATTGACCGAGCGGCTCGGCGGCCGGGTCACCAGTGTGGTCTCCAAGAAGACGGACTACGTGGTGGCGGGCGAGGCGCCCGGCAGCAAGGTCGACGACGCCAGGCGGCTGGGAGTGACCGTGCTCGACGAGGCCGCATTCCTCGCCCTGGTGGGGCGGCGATGACCGGGTGGACGCGTCTGGGGCTGGCCGGCCTCGTCGCGCTCACGGCCGGCTGTCTCGGCGCCACCACCGAGTCCTCGGCGCCGATCGATCTGAGCGCGCCCGGATCCTGGCGGATGCACGCGCCGATGCTGACCGCGCGTCAGGAGGTGGCCGTGGCCGCGCTCGATGGCCGCGTGTATGTGATCGGCGGCTTCGGTCCGCGTATGAGCCCCGTGGCCACTGTCGAGGCCTACGACCCGGCGACGAACGAGTGGGAGTCGCGCGCACCGCTGCCCGAGCCGACGCATCACGCCGCGGCGGCCGTCGCCGACGGGCGGCTCTTCGTGGTCGGTGGCTTTACCGGAGGCCGCGTCGGCTGGAGCGCGTCCCCGACCGTGTACGAATACGACTCTCGGCGCAACGCGTGGATCACGCGCGTGCCGATGCCGACCCCGCGCGGCGCGCTGGCCGTCGCCGCGGTGGGCGGGCGCCTCTACGCGCTGGGGGGCGGCGCCGAGGAGGTGACCAACGCTCACGAGGTCTACGACCCGGCGGCCGATCGGTGGAGCATCGCCAATCCGATGCCGACGGCGCGCGACCACCTGGCCGCGGTGGCCTGGCAGGGCCGCGTCTGGGCGCTGGGCGGGCGCAGGGCGTTCACGGGCACGCAGTACGCGAACGTCGAGGTCTACGACCCGGCGACCGACAGCTGGCGGACTGGCCCGCCGCTGCCCACCGGCCGGGGCGGGCTCGCCGCCGCCGCGCTGGGCGACCGCATCCTCGTCTTCGGCGGCGAGGCGCCGTTCAGGATCTTCAACGCGACCGAGATGTACGAGGCCGCCGCCAACCGGTGGATCGCGAAGGCCCCGATGCCGACGGCGCGCCACGGCATCGGCGCCGCTGTGGTCGGCGGCACCGTCTACCTGCCCGGCGGGGGACGCCAGCCCGGGTTCGCCGCGACCCGCATCAACGAGGCGTACACGCCGTGAGGCGCGCGCGGCCGTCGTGACGGGCTTGGTCCTCGTCGCCGCGGCGGCCGCGCTCGCCCAGGCGTTCTTGGGCGCGCCTCGGGCGAGCGGGGCTCAGCCCGTCGGCGTCCTGCGGCTCGCACGGCCTGTCTTCGGCTCGCCTCGGGCGCAGGGGCTCGCCGACCTCGGTGATCAGGGCAACGTCGAGGCCCGGCGGCGCGGCGCCCAGATGCTCGGGGAGACCGGCACCATGAGCGATCTGCCCCGTCTCGTCGAGGCGCTCCGCGACGCCGATTCGGTCGTGCGCGCCTTCGCGGAGAACGCGATGTGGCAGGTCTGGAGCCGCTCCGGCGACGAGCAGGTGGACCGGCTGCTCGCCCTCGGCATCGAGCAGATGCAGACGCGTCAGGGCGAGGCGGCCGTCGACACGTTCACCCGCGTCATCGAGCTCCGCCCGGACTTCGCCGAGGGCTGGAACAAGCGCGCGACCGTTTACTACCTGCTGGGCGAGTACGCCAGGTCGCTGGCCGACTGCGACGAGGTGATGAAGCGCAATCCCTACCACTTCGGCGCGCTCAGCGGCTACGGCATGATCTATCTCCAGCTCGGGGAGCCGGAGAAAGCGCTCCTCTACATGGACCGCGCGCTGGCGGTCAACCCCAACCTGCACCAGGTCGAGGAGACCGCCCAGACGCTCCGGCGGCTCTTGATCCAGCGCCGAAAGGACACCATCTGACGGCCGGCCTCACCGCCCTCGAACCGCACCACAGGAGGTCGACGTGATCGACGCGCTTCGGAAGGTCACCAGCCCCAGCGTCGCCAACGCCATCGAGACGTTCAACGTCCGCCCCCGCCACCAGGGCTTCATATCCTCGGAGGTCCGCTGCCTCTTTCCCGAGCTGGGCCCGCTGGTGGGCTACGCCGTCACCGCGCTGATCCGCGCCGAGCCCCAGCCCCTGCAGGGCCACCGCGCCAGCACCTTCGCCTGGTGGGACTACGTGCTCTCGATCCCGGCGCCGCGGGTCATCGTCGTCCACGACCTCGACGACCCGCGCGGCCAGGGTGCCCAGTGGGGCGAGGTGCAGGCGAACATCCACAGGGCGCTGGGATGCGCCGGAGCCGTCACCGACGGCTCGGTGCGCGACCTCGACGAGGTGCGTGCGCTCGGCTTCCAGTTCGCCGCCGCCCATGTCTCCGTCTCCCACGCCTACGTCCACATGGTGGACTTCGGCCTGCCCGTGAAGGTGGGCGGGCTCTGGGTGAAGCCGGGCGACCTCGTCCACGCCGATCAGCACGGCGTGGTCACGATTCCCCCCGAGATCGCCGAGAAGATCCCCGAGGCGGTGGCCAGGGTGGACGCCGACGAGCGCCAGATCATCGGGCTCTGCCAGTCGAAGGAGTTCTCGGCCGAGAAGCTCAAGGAGCTTTACAAACGGGTGAGGCCGGGCACCTATTGATGGATCGCGCCACCACCAACGGCATCGGCCTGGCCGCCAAGCTCTGGCCCGGCTCCGGCCCTACCATCGTCGCCGTACACGGGCTCACGGCCAATCACACGTGCTGGTACCCGCTGGCGGACATGGTGACGCCCGAGTTCCGGCTCGTCGCCTACGACCTCCGCGGTCGCGGCGACAGCGACAAGCCCGACCGGGGCTACAGCCTGGCCGAGCACGCGCGCGACCTGGTGGGGCTGCTCGACCACTTCGGGCTCGGGCGCGCGATCGTCATGGGCCACTCCCTCGGCGCCGCCATCGGCGTATGGTTCGCCGCCCATCATCCGACGCGTGTCGAGAAGCTGATCCTGATCGACGGTGGCCTCGACGTGCGGGCCGAGGTGTTCGACTCGATCGCGCCGGCCGTCAACCGGCTCGGCGTGGAGTTCCCGTCGCTGGAGATCTATCTGGGCATGCTCCGGGACCTCCCGATGTTCGGCGGGCGCTGGAACGAGCACCTCACACGCTACTTCACCTACGACGTCGAGCCGGGGCCGGGCGGAGGCGTCCGCTCCAAGGTGCCCCGCCACGCGATCGAGGAAGAGGTGGCCAGCCTCGCCCGCACGCCGCTGCGGGCGCTCCACCACACGATCGCGGCGCCGACGCTGCTCCTGCGCGCGCCCGACGCGCTGCTCGGCGCCGACGACTGTCTGATGACCCCCGAGGAAGCCGAGGCCCTGGCCCGGGCCATCCCGCGCTGCCGCCTGGTGGTCGTGCCCGATACGAACCACTACACCATCCTGCTCGGCGACCACGCCCTCGTGAAGCGCGAAGTCCTGGCCTTCCTGCGCGGCTGAGCGCCGGGCGGTACACTGGCGTCATGGTGATCCGGCACGTCCAACCGTCCGACCTCGCCGCAGTCATGACGCTGGCCGCCGAGGTCCTGGGTCCCGAGCGCGCCGGACCGTTCGTCCGCTCGCACCTCGAGCGGCACCACCTGCTCATCGCCGACGCCGACGAGGCGGTGGCCGGTGTCCTCGCCTACCGGACGGACTGGTTTCAGTGCACGCTGGTGTCGCTGGTCTGCGTCCGCGAGGACTCTCGCCGGCGGGGCGTGGCCCGCGCGCTCTTCAAGGCCGTCGAGCAGATGTCGCCCAGCCCCCGCCTCTTCTCGTCGACGGAAGAAACCAACGCGGTCTCGATCCAGATGCACACGGCGCTGGGCTTCTCTCCCTCGGGCTACATCGACAACCTGCCGCAGGGCTATCGCGAGCTGCTCTTCTACAAGCGGCTCGCGCCCTAGCGCGCACGATTCGCGGAAGGAGACGCACCGTGACTGCGAAAGACGAGCTGCTGAACGCGGGGGCGCGGGAGCACAAGGCATTTCACGAGGCCCTGCGCGGACTGAATGAAGAGCAGATGACCGAAGTGTGGCTGGGGACGTGGAGCGTGAAGGACATCGTCGCCCACATGTCGGGCTGGCATCGCGAGATGGGCGCGGCGCTCGAGCGCATAGCGCGGGGCGAGCGGCCCATCCCCGAGGGCGTGAGGTACGACGACGTGGACGCCTGGAACGCCGGGTTCGCGGCCGCCGCCCGCGACGCGAAGGTGGCCGACGTCCTGCTCGAGTTCGACAAGTCGCACGCGTCCTTCATGCACGTGGCGGCCACGGTTTCGGCCGAGCGCTATCAGCCCGGCAAGACCGCGTACAAGATCGTCGACCTCAACTCGGCGCACCACTACAAGGAGCACGGCGACCAGATCCGCGCCTGGCGGACCACCCGCGGGATCTGAATCGCCGCCGGGACGGCGCGCCGCCGGGGCTTGGAATCCGTGAACGGCGAGAGGCCGACCGGCTCAGGCCGGCCGGGGCGTCGTCGCGGTCGAGACGGCTTCGGCCAGCTCGTTGGAGGTGAACGGCTTGACGAGGATGCCGTCGACGCCGGCCGCCTGGGCCGCCTCAATCACCACGCGCGTGCCGTGGCCGGTGATCATCAGGACGCGCAGCTCGGGTCGGAGGGCGCGGGCCCGGCGCACGAGCTCGAGGCCGTCGAGGCCGGGCATCTTGTAGTCGGCCACCAGCAGGTCGGCCGACTCCACCCCCAGCCGCGACAACACCTCCTCGCCGCGCGCGAAGCCCTCCACCACGTGGCCCCGGCTCGCGAGCACCTTCCGGCAGAGCTGCAGAATGGGCGGCTCGTCGTCGACGACGAAGATCCTCATCCCACCCGAATCAGCGAGCGCCGCTTCGCCTCTCGTCGGCCCGCAGCTTGTACTCGATCGAGTCGACGAGCGCCTGCCACGAAGCCTCGATGATGTTGTCGGCGACACCGACGGTGCCCCACGTCTCCCGCCCGTCCCCCGAGGTGATCAGCACCCGGGTCTTCGCCGCCGTGCCCTTGGACTCGTCGAGGATGCGCACCTTGTAGTCGAGCAGGCGCATCTCCTTGAGCTTGGGGTAGAACTCCTCCAGAGCCTTGCGGAGGGCGTGGTCCAGCGCGTCGACCGGCCCGTTGCCCGATGCCGCCGTGTGCTCGGGGATGCCCTTGACCCGCAGCCGCACCGTGGCCTCGGCCACGGGCTCCGCCGAGGCGTTCTGCTCCTCCACGATGACGCGGTAGGCTTCGAGCTCGAAGTAGGGCGTGTGGCGGCCGAGGGCCCGTTCCATCAGCAGCTCGAACGAGGCCTCGGCGCCCTCGAACTGGAACCCCTGGTCCTCGAGGGCCTTGAGCCGGTCGAGGATGCGGCGCGAGTCCGGCGTCTCCCGGTCGATGTCGATGCCGTATTCGCGCGCCTTCCAGAGGATATTGGACTTCCCGGCCAGCTCGGAGACGAGGACGCGGCGGTGGTTGCCCACCGCCTCCGGGTTCACGTGCTCGTACGTCTCCGGGTGCTTGAGCACCGCCGAGACGTGCATGCCCCCCTTGTGGGCGAACGCCGAGTCGCCGACGTAGGGCTGGGACGGCCAGGGCTTGCGGTTGGCCAGCTCGGCGGCGAAGCGCGAGAGATCACGCAGCTCGCCCAGGTTGGGCGCGGGGATGCAGTCGAAGCCCAGCTTGAGCACGAGGCTGGGGACGATGGAGACGAGGTTGGCGTTGCCGCACCGCTCGCCGAAGCCGTTCATCGTGCCCTGCACCTGGCCGACGCCCTCCATGACGGCGGCCAGCGAGTTGGCGACGGCACACTCGGCGTCGTTGTGGGCGTGAATGCCCAGCGGCGTCCGGATGTGCCGCTTCACCTCGCGGATCATCTCCACCAGCTCGACGGGGAGCGTCCCGCCGTTGGTGTCGCACAAGACGATCCAGTGGGCCCCCCCGTCCGCCGCCGCCCGGAGCGTGGCCAGCGCGTAGTCGCGGTTGGCGCGGAATCCGTCGAAGAAGTGCTCGGCGTCGTAGATGACTTCCTCCACGCGCGAGCGGAGGAACGCGATCGTGTCGGCGATCATGGCCAGGTTTTCCGGCAGCGTGGTCTCCAGCACGTGGGTCACGTGAAAGTCCCACGACTTGCCCACGATGGTCGCCACCGGAGCGCCCCCCTCGATGAGCGCCCGCATGTTGGCGTCCGAGTCCGCGCTGGCGCCCGCCCGTCGCGTCATGCTGAAGGCGGCCAGCTTGGCGTGCTTGAGGGCGACGTCCTGCATCCGGCGGAAGAAGCGCAGATCCTTGGGGTTCGAGCCGGGCCAGCCGCCCTCGATGTAGTGGATACCGAAGGCGTCGAAGCGCGTGGCCAGGCGGACTTTGTCCTCCATCGAGAACGACACGCCTTCGCCCTGGGTGCCGTCACGAAGAGTGGTGTCGTAGATCTTGATCAGGCGGCGCGTGGCGTCCCTCCCGGCCCCGGCGGGGGTCCAGTCATGATGCGATAGCCCCCGACGGGGTGTCAAGGTACGATGGGAACGGCCCTGCCAGTTCAGGAGGAGGTTCCCTGATGAAGCCGGTCACGCTCGTAGGCATCGCCCTCATCATCCTCGGGATCATTGCGCTGGCGATTCAGGGAGTCTCGTACACCACGCAAAAGAACGTGGTCGACATGGGACCGCTCAAGATCGAAGCCAAGGAGGAAAAGACGATCCCCCTGCCGCCCCTGGTCGGCGGCGCTGCCGTCGTGGCGGGCCTCGTCCTGGTTTTCCTCGGTCGCCGGTGATCACCCGCCCCTTCGGCGCCTCCGGCTACCCCGTCGCCGTCATCGGCCAGGGCACCTCGGGCATGGGCGAGCGGCGGAGCGCCCGGAAGGACGAGGTCGCCGCACTCCGTCTGGGGCTCGATCTCGGCCTGACCCACATCGATACGGCCGAGATGTACGGCAACGGCGAGGCCGAGGAGATCGTGGGCGAGGCCATCGCGGGGCGGCGCGCCGAGGTCTTCGTCACCACCAAGGTGCTGCCGTCCCACGCGTCCTACGACGGCACGCTCCGCGCCTGCGAGGCCTCACTCCGGCGTCTCAAGACCAACTACCTCGATCTCTACCTGATCCACTGGTGGAGC
This sequence comes from Candidatus Rokubacteria bacterium 13_1_40CM_69_27, assembly GCA_001917535.1. Classification (GTDB taxonomy): domain Bacteria; phylum Methylomirabilota; class Methylomirabilia; order Rokubacteriales; family CSP1-6; genus MNEF01. The sequence goes on along the minus strand of MNEF01000125.1, from coordinate 18,992 downwards.
GAGCGCCATCCCGTCGCCGACACGATGCGCGCGATGGAGACCCTGGTCGGGAGGGGGCTCGTCCGCTTCCTCGGCGTGAGCAACTTCGACGTCGCCCAGCTGAAGGCGGCCCAGGCCGCGCTCACCGGCGAGCCGCTCGTGTGCAACCAGGTCCTCTACCACCTCGGCGCGCGCGGCATCGAGGGAGAGCTCCTGCCCTACTGTGAGCGCGAGGGGTTCGCGGTGGTCGGCTACACGCCGCTGGCCCGGGGCGGTTACGCCCGGGGTGTCGTCGCGCAGATCGCCAAGAAGTACGGCCGTACCCCCCGCCAGGTCGTGCTGAACTTCCTCACGCGGCGGCCGGCGCTCTTCACGATCCCCAAGGCCAGCCGGCCCGAGCACCTCCGCGAGAACGCCGCGGCGCTCGAGTTCACCCTGAGCGCGGAGGACGTCGCCCGCATCGACCGGGCGTTCCCCCCGCCGCGTCGGCGCCGCTCTACACGACCCCGGCCCGGCGCAGCCGCGCGATCTCGGCCGCCTTCATCCCGAGCACGCGCTTGAGCACCAGGTCGGTGTGCTCGCCCAGCAGGGGGGGCGGCGTGGTGACGGCGCCCGGGGTGGCGCCCAGGCGCACCGGCACGCCCATCACCGTGACGTGGCCCGCCCGGGCATGGGGCAGGCGCACGATCATGCCGCGCGCCTTGAGGTGCTCGCTCTCGCAGACCTCGGCCACGGTCTTGATGCGCCCGGCAGGGACGCCGGCCGCCTCCAGTCGCTTGAGCCACTCATCGGCGCTCCGCGTCCCGAGGATCTCGTTCAGCAACGGGACGAGCTGTCCGCGGTTCTCGACCCGCCGGGCCTCCGTGGCGAAGCGCGGGTCGCCGGCCAGCTCCGGCCGCTCCAGCGCCGCGCAGCACTGCTTCCAGAGCGAGTTGTTGGCGACGCCCAGGGTGAGGTACGCGTCGGCGGCCTTGAAGACCTCGTAGGGCACGATCGACGGGTGCTGGTTGCCCTTGCGGGTGGGGCGCTGGCCCGTCCCGAAGTAGATGCCGGCCTGGTACGTCAGCAGCGATGCCATCACGTCGAGCATGGCGATCTCGACCTTCTGGCCCCGCCGCGTCCTCGTCCGGGCCAGCAGCGCCAGGGTGATCCCGTGAGCCGCCGACATACCCGCCACGAGGTCGGCGATGGAGTTGCCGACCTTCACCGGCGGGCCGTCGGAAAAACCCGTCAGATCCATGATGCCGGACTCGCCTTGCACGATCAGGTCGTAGCCCGCGCGGTGCGCCTCGGGACCCGACTCGCCGAAGCCGGAGATCGAGCAGTAGACGAGCCGGCGGTTGAGCCTGCCCAGGGCCGGGTAGCCGAGCCCGAGCCGCTCCATCGTCCCCGGGCGGAAGTTCTCGATCAGCACGTCGCTCCGGGCGGCGAGCTTTCGAAGGATGGCGATGCCCTCGGCCGCCTTGAGGTTGAGCGTCACGCTCCGCTTGTTGCGGTTCACCGACATGAAATAGGTCGCCTCGCCGCCGACGAACGGCGGCCAGCGGCGCGTGTCGTCGCCGCGGCAGGGCTCCTCGATCTTGATCACCTCGGCGCCCAGGTCGCCCAGGATCTGCGAGCAGAAGGGTCCGGCGAGCACGCGCGTGAGGTCGAGCACCCGGACACCGGCCAGGGGCTTAGCCGCTCGCGCCACCGGAGCCTCCTCTCCAGAGCTTCTTCACGACGCTCCGGGTGATGGCGTTGACCCGGTCGCCGGCGTGGCCGGCGCGCCGCCAGAACAGGCGCGCGCGATCGACGGCGCCGAGGTGCGCGAAGTAGTAGACCTCGTCGACGGCCTCGATCGCCACCCGGGAGCCGATCTTGAGACTGCGGGTCTCGGCGCCGTGGCAGAGGAAGCGGGCGCCGCCCTCCAGCGCCACCAGCGCGAGCTGCAGCGGCGAGCGGAAGCCCTCCGGCGGCGAGTGCAGGGTCGTGAAGGAGACGATCTCGCCCACCCCGGCGACGGTGGTCGGCGTCATGGCGACCGGATGCCACGGGCAGTAAGGGGCGGGGGGAGCCACCACCAGGCCACACCGCCGACAGCGCGAGGCCGCGATCGTCTCGATCATGCCGATTCCAAGATTGTCACCCAGTTGTTCGTCGCCAGCCCGCCGATGGAATGAGCCAGGGCCACGCGGCCGTCCACCTGCCGGCCCTCGGCCCGCCCGGTGAGCTGCCACACGCACTCGACGAGCTGCGCCAGCCCGGTCGCCGCCAGCGGATGGCCGCGCGCCTTGAGGCCGCCGGAGGGATTGATCGGCAGTCGCCCGTCGAGCGCCGTCTCGCCGTGCATGGTGGCGCGCACCGCCTTGCCGGGCGGGACGAGACCGAGGTCCTCCAGCGAGATCAGCTCGAAGGGCGCGAAGGCGTCGTGGACTTCGGCGAAGTCGACGCGCGCAGGACCGAACCCGGCCATCGCGAAGGCCGCGCGCGCGGCTGCCTGGGTCGCCCTGAAGCTCGTCAGGTCGTACCGGTGGCGAATGGCGAGCGTGTCGGTCCCCTGCCCGATTCCCGCCACCCGCACCGGTGTGCGCTCGGCTGTCAGCACCACGGCCGCCGCCCCATCCGAGATCGGGCAGCAGTGGAGCAACCGCAGCGGGTCGGCCACCATGCGGCTCGACATCACCCGCTCGAGCGAGACGGGCTCTCGGAAATGCGCGTAGGGATTCCGCGCGGCGTGGGCGTGGTTCTTGACGGAGACCTGCGAGATCTCGCGCTCGCCGATCGGCTGCCGCGCCATGAGGGCCCGGGTGACGAGCCCGGCCAGGGCCGGCATGGTGGCTCCGTACGAGCGCTCATAGGGGTCGATCGAGCGCCCGATCAGCTCGGACACGCGCGGCGTCGGCAGGTGCGTCATCTTCTCACCGCCCACGACGAGCACCCGGCGCGCCAGGCCGGCCGCCACCTGGGCGAAGCCCGCGTAGAAGCCGGCCGCACCCGACGAGGTGGCGGTCTCGATCCGGATCGTCGGCACGTCGGCGAAGCCCAGGTGGGTCGCGACGTTGGAGGCGAAATTGCCGTCGCCGAGGAACTCCTCGGGATTCATCGCGGCGACCACGATCGCGTCGGGCCGCTCGATGGAGGCGGTCGCCAGCGCCGCGTGGGCCGCCTCGGCCATCAGATCCCGAAGCCCTTCGGTCCGGCGTCCGACCCTGGTCATTCCCGCGCCCGCGATCCAGACGTCACGCATGTGCCGTGACTATTGTAGCGGGCCCGGCCGCCCCGGGCGCGCGCGCGGGCCGGGCGAGCTGGGAGTGAGTGGCGAGCGGGCGGCGCGCGACGGACGCGCCGGCCGGGGCGGGTGGCGCGACCGCGATCAGCGGAGCGGGGTCGCTCCGTTGCCGCGGCCGCGTCGCGGCGGAGGCGGCGGCGCGGCCACGCCAAGGTCGCGGATGAGCCGCAGCAGATACGTGCGCTGCAGACCGAGCGCGCGAGCCGCGTGCGTCCGGTTGCCCTGAACCTGGTGCAGCGTGGCCTCGATCAGGCGACGCTTGAACTCGGAGACGGCGCCGTGATAGCCCGGCGCCGGCGGGACCGGCGTCGGCGGGACCGGCGTCGGCGGACCGACGGGAGCGGATCGGCTGAGGACGCTCATGGCCGGTGACAGACGCAACGCGTGTGCCACGTCTGAAGAGGGCGAATTCGCAGGACTTCGACGCCAGCGACCCCGCCCCTCTGCACAGGACGCCGGGCGCGGTGCCCCGCGCGCTGTGCAAAAGCGAAGGGCCCGGGAATCGGGCCCCTTCGCGCGGAGCAGGCAACGCGGGCCGGCTCAATCCTTCTTCGCGGGCTGCACCCCGGGGTTGTCCTTGAAGAACTGACGGTTCAGCTCGATGAAGCGCTTCCACTGCTCCGGCGTTTCGTCCTCCGCGAAGATCGCCTTCACCGGGCACACGGGCTCGCAGGCGCCGCAGTCGATGCACTCATCCGGGTGAATGAACAGCATGTCCGGGCCTTCATAAATGCAGTCGACGGGGCAGACTTCGACGCAGGCCTTGTCTTTAACGTTGATGCACGGCTCGGCGATGATATACGGCATCGGAATCCCCCTGTCGGACGCGCGGCCATTGAGGTCGGACCAGATGATTTGTACATGACTTCACGCATCGTGTCAAGTATTTCGCATACTTACCGCTGGATACCGTGCGTCATTGGGTCCGCAGCCGGGGGTCGAGCGCGTCGCGCAACGAATCGCCGAACAGATTGAAGGCGAAGACGGCGAGGCTGATCGCGAGCCCGGGGAAGATCGCCATCCACGGCGCCGACTCGGCGAACTGGACGGCGGCGCCGCGGAGCATCAGGCCCCACGCCGGCGTCGGCTCCGCCACGCCCAGGCCGAGGAACGAGAGTGAAGCCTCGAGCAGGATCGCCTGGCCGAGGTACGCCGTGAGCATGATGAGGTACGGTGCCATCACGTTCGGGAGCATGTGGCGGAGGATGATCCGCCGGTGGCGAAACCCCGCCGCTCGGGCCGCATCGACGTAGGGCATTTCACGGATCGCCAGCGCGCTCGACCGCGCGACGAGCGCCGCGCGCGGGATCATCGGGACGGTGATCGCCATGATGACGTTGCCGATGCCCGTGCCGAGGATCGCGACGACGGCGAGCGCCAGGATGATCAGCGGGAACGCGAGGAAGATGTCCATGAGCCGCTGGATCAAGAGGTCCACCTTCCCGGCGAAGTAGGCGCTCGTCACCCCGATCACGGTACCGAGCGTGGCGCCAAAGAAGGCGCAGGCGAAGCCGACCAGCATCGCGGTGCGGGAGCCGTACACGATGCGCGAGAGCACGTCGCGGCCGAACGCGTCGGTGCCGAGCCAGTGGCTGGCGGATGGCCGCGCGAGCATCGCGCCGTAGTCCGTCGCCAACGGGTCGTAGGGCGCGATCACGTTGGCGCCGAGGCCCACCAGGATGTTGATGACGACGACGGCGGCGCCGATCGCGCCCAGCCGCCGCTGCCGGCAAAACTCGCCCACCACCGTGAGCCAGCCGCGGCGCTCGGCGACTTCGGGGACGTCGGCGACGGTCGCGGGGGTGACGGCCATACTAATGTGGCGCCACATGACGAGCATCACCAGGCCCCGCAGGGCGAGCCGCAGGACGCCGGTGGGCCGCTGGGCGAGCCGCAGGGCGCCCAGGGGCTGGGGCCCCTGCGCCCGAGGCGAGCGAATCTAGGGAGTCCCACCCCTCCGAGGCGAGCCCTGAGCTCGGAGTGGAGCCGACCGGTCCGAGAACGAAGGGAGACGAAGTCAGGTGGAGCCGCATCAGCGGAACCTGATCCGCGGATCGAGCCAGGCGTACATCAGATCGACCATGAAGTTGACGAAGATGAAGACGAACGCGACCAGCATCACCAGCGCCTGGGTCAGCGTGTAGTCGCGGTGGGCCACGGCCTCCACAAACAGCATCCCCAGCCCGTTCAGATTGAAGACCTGCTCGGTGACCACCAGGCCGCCCATGAGGAACGCGAACTCGAGCGCGATCACGGTGAGCACCGGCAGCATCGCGTTCTTCAGCGCGTGGCGTGACAGGATGAGCTTCTCCCACACGCCCTTGGCGCGGGCGGTGCGGATGTAGTCCTCGCGCAGCACCTCGAGCATGGCCGAGCGCGTCATGCGCGTCGCCACGGCCGAGTATCGGTAGCCCACGGCCAGCGCCGGCCAGATGAGCTGCAACATGTTCTGCCACGGGCTGAGCCAGAACGGCGTGTAGACCATGGGCGGAAGCCACTTGAAGACGATGAGCAGCGCGAGGATGAAAACGATGCCGAGCCAGAACGAGGGCATGGCCAGCCCGGCGATCGAGATGATCCGGACGGCATAGTCCACCCAGGTATCCTGCTTGAGCGCCGCGATCACGCCGAGCGGGATCGCCAGCAGCACCGCGATGATCGTCGCCATGATCGCGAGCTGCAGCGAGAGCGCGAAGCGCAGCCGGATTTCCTCGATGATGGGCGCACCGGTCCACATCGAGGTCCCGAAGTCGAGCCGCACGATGCCCGACATCCAGGCCACGAACTGCTTCCACAGGGGCTGGTCGAGGCCGAGGCGCGCGCGTTCATTGTCGAGGTTCTCCTTCTGCGCGAACGCGCTCTCGCCGGAGAAGCGCAGCTCGACAATATCGCCCGGCACGACGCGCATGAGGAAGAAGATGAGCACGGCCACGCCGAGCAGCGTCGGGATCATCAGGAGCACGCGCTTGAGGATGTATTTGCCCATGCTCGGGCGTCGCCGTCAGCCCGAGACTACTCGGACAGCCACACCGTGTCGAGCTGCTGGTTCAGGTAGTGGCTCGGCGTGATGGTCCACCCCTGGACCTTCGCGTTGTACGGGATGATCCGGTGCCACTGCAGCGTGTAGATGTAGTGAACCTCCTCGTCGAGCAGCCGCCGCTCGAACTCTCGGATGTGCTTCTTCCGCTCCTCCGGGTCGACGGCGCGACCCTGCTTCTCGTAGAGCTCGTCGAGCGTTCGGTCGACGTAGCGGCTGTAGTTCGCCGGACTCCGATCCATCGACTGGAACTTGTAGAGGTCGAGGTCGGGCTCCACAATGTAGCCGCACTGGAAGTCGGCGGCGGCCTCGAAGTTGCCGCCGCGGAGCTCGGCGTAATACTTCGCGGCCTCGACCACCTCCTGCTTGACGTTGAGGCCGATCTGCCGCCATTGATCGATGAGCCAGACGCCGAGCGGCTCGTACGGCATCGGCACACCGCGGTTCTTGTAGGTGAACGAAAAGCCATCAGGGACGCCGGCCTCCTTGAGCAGGCGTTTGGCCTCCGCGCGGGACTTGTTGATGTCATGTCCGTAGCCGGCCAGCTTCTCGAGCTCGGCCGGCCGGGTGGCGAAGGGCAGGCCCGGCACCTGCACGCCGGCCGGCTCTTTCACGATGGCGATCTTCGACAGCGCCTGCGCCCCCTGGTAGCGGTCGAGGGCCAGCGTCAGAGCGCGACGGAACCGCTTGTCGTCGAAAGGCTTCTTCTCGTGGTTGAGCGCCACCAGGATCACGCAGTTCCACGGGCTCTCCTGCACCGCGATCTTGGGGCCGAGCGCCTGCACCAGCGTGTCGCGCTCGGCCGGCGAGAAGCCGCGGAACTGGATGTGGGCGCGCTCGCCGCGGACCGCCGAGACTTGGGCCGCCGAGTCTCTGATGAAGAGCGCCCGGTACCCGTCGAGATAAGGCTTGCCCTTGTCCCAGTAGTTGGGGTTCTTCTTGCCGACCCAGTGGGAGCCCTTGACGTGCTCCACGAAGACAAAGGGGCCGGTGCCCATCACGTTCTTCTCGTACCACCGCATGTCCTTGGCCAGGATGTCGGCCTTGTAGATCCAATTCCACGGCGAGGCCAGGGACATGAGGAACGAGCCGGACGGCCACTTGAGTCGGAAGACGACCGTGTAGGGGTCGGGCGCTTGCACCGCCTCCACGTCGAGGTATTCGCCCTTGCGGTCGGAGGCGACTCCGGGCGGCGGGAAGATGATCTTGTCGTAGCTGGCCTTGGCATCCTTCGAGGTCATCTCACTGCCGTCGTGGAACTTGACGCCCCGCCGGAGCTTGAGGGTGTAGACCCGTCCGTCTTTCGAGACCGTCCACGACTCGGCGAGATCCCCCACGATCCTGGTCGCCGTCTTGTCGGTGGGGTCTGGCCGGAGCAGCGTGTTGTAGTGCGGGGCCATGGGGTGGATGACCCCGAATGTCTCCTCGCGGTGGGCGTCGTAGGACGGTGGCTCCGACGGCACCGCGAACACCAACTCGCCCCCGTACCGGGGCTTCTCCTGCGCCCCCGCGGGGGCCGCCAGCGTGGCGGCGAGAATCGCGATCAAGAGGCCTAGGCGACGTCGCATCGATCCCTCCAGGAGTTTAGCCATTCAACCGGGAAAGACCACGAAAGGTTTCAGCATTTAAGCACGTGCCGACCGGGAGTCAAGCCAGGATGCAGGCCGCCCGGTGGCCCGGCCTGATCTCGCGCAGCTCCGGCACCTCCCCCCGGCAACGGTCGACGGCGATCGGGCAGCGGGGATGGAAGACGCACCCCGACGGCGGATTGAGTGCGCTCGGCACCTCGCCGCCCAGGACGATGTGCTCGCGCCGCGCCTCCAGCTCCGGGTCGGGGATGGGCACCGCCGAGAGCAGCGCCTTCGTGTAGGGATGGCGCGGGTCGTCATAGAGCGACTTGCGGTCGGTGATCTCGACGATCTTGCCGAGGTACATGACGGCGACGCGGTCCGAGATGTGGCGCACGACCGAGAGGTCGTGGGCGACGAAGAGGTACGTCAGGCCGAACTGGGCCTGGAGGTCCTCCAGCAGGTTGACGATCTGCGCCTGGATCGAGACGTCGAGGGCCGAGACGGGCTCATCGCAGATGATGAGCGCGGGCTCGACGGCGAGCGCCCGCGCGATCCCCACCCGCTGGCGCTGGCCGCCCGAGAGCTGATGCGGGTAGCGCTGCGCGTGCTGAGGCAGGAGGCCCACGTGGGACAGGAGCTCGCGCACGCGCTCGGCCCGTTTCGCCCGGTCGGTGACGATCCCGTGGACGGCGACCGGCTCCGCGATGATCTGCCCCACCGTCATCCGCGGATTGAGTGAGCTGTAGGGGTCCTGGAAGATCACCTGCATCTTACGGCGCACCGGCCGCAACTCCTTCTCGGAGAGCGTCGTGAGGTCGCTCCCCTCAAAGACGATCTGGCCGCTCGTCGGCCGCTCGAGCTGGAGGATACACCGCCCCGTCGTCGTCTTGCCGCACCCCGACTCGCCCACCAGGCCCAGCGTCTCGCCGCGCCGGATCGTGAAGCTCACGCCGTCCACCGCGCGGACAATGCCCGCCGTCCCGCCGAAGAGCCCGCCCCCGACGTGGAAGTGCTTGACGAGGTTCCGGACCTCAAGCAGCGGGGTGTCGTCGGTCATCGCAGCGCCGGGGTCCGGTCCAGGCGTTCGGCCTCCCAGCACGCGCTCACGTGGCCCTGCCCGCCGATCGGCACCAGCGGCGGCCGCTCGACCGCGCACCGCTCGACGCGGAAGGCGCAGCGGGGCGCGAACGCGCATCCGGTCGGAAGCCGCGTCAGATCGGGGGGTTGCCCCTCGATCGGATCGAGACGGGCGCGCCGCGGCTCGTCGAGCCGCGGCACCGAGTGGAGCAGGCCGAGCGTGTAGGGATGGCGCGGGTTGGCGTAGAGCTCGCGCGCCGTGCCCTGCTCGATGATGCGGCCGGCGTACATGACGTTTACGCGATCGGCGTAGCGCGCCACCACCCCGAGGTTGTGGGTGATGATCAGCATGGCGACGCCCAGCCGGCGCGACAGGTCCTTCATGAGCTCGAGGATCTGGGCCTGAATCGTCACGTCGAGCGCGGTGGTCGGTTCGTCGGCCAGGACCAGGGACGGGTTGCAGGCCAGGGCCATGGCGATCATGATCCGCTGCCGCATGCCGCCGCTGAACTGGTGCGGATACTGGCCGAGCCGTCGCCCGGGATCGGGGATGCCGACCATCGCTAGCAGCTCCACCGCCCGCCGTCGAGCGTCGGCGCCGGCCATCCCCAGATGGATCTCGAGCCCTTCGCTGAGCTGGCGCTCGATGGTCAGCACGGGGTTCAGCGACGTCATCGGCTCCTGGAAGATCATGGCGATCTCCCGGCCGCGCACGCGACGCATCTCCTCCTCGTTCAGCGTCAAGAGATCGCGGCCCTTGAAGAGCACCTGCCCACCGACGATGCGTCCGGCCGGCGCCGCCACCAGCCGCATGATGCTGAGGGCCGAGACGCTCTTGCCGCACCCCGACTCGCCCACCAGCGCGACCGTCTCGCCCGCGTTGACGTCCCAGGAGACATCGTCGACGGCGCGTACGATGCCGGCGCCGGTCTGGAACTGCGTGCTCAGGTGTCGGACGTCGAGGAGGATCGCCACGGTGCGCGGGAGTTTAACACATGGCGACCGGGGGGCCGGGGTGGGGTCGCCCGATCACGCGCTCTGGCGCGAAGCGGCGGACGGCGGCGTTCCAGACCACGCGCTGGGCGAAGACGCCGTCGGCGCGAACGGATCGCTTCCCCACCCCGGCCCCCCCCGCCCGGCCGCGGCGCCCACTCGAGCGCCCGGCGGTATCGGCCCGTTAGTCCTGGCAGCGGGCGGCGGCCAGATGCACGCGGGCCCGCGGCTCCAGGCGCGCATACTCCCGGCAGATGGCCTCGGCCACGCACGGCCAGCGATGGCGCGCCGCCCAGCGGACGCCCTCGCGTCCCACGCGCCAGCCGAGGTCCGGATCGCCGAGCACCATGTCGAGGCGGCCGGCCAGCGCCTCGGCGTCGCCGTCCGGAACCAGGAACCCGGTGACGCCGTCCCGGACCGTGGTGGCCAGGCCGCCCACGCGCGAGGCGATGACGGGGCTCGCGCAGGCCATCGCCTCCAGGGCCACCATCCCGAACGATTCGTAGTACGAGGGCAGGACCGTCGCGTCGGCAGCGACGTAATAGGCCCGCAACGTCTGCTGGGGCTGGGCGCCCACGAAGCTCACGGCGTCGCGCAGGCCCAGCCGGGCCGCCCGCCGGCGCAGCTCGGCCTCGTGACCGTCGAGCGGCTCGTCGGCGTCCCCGCCGACGATGAGGAGCCGCAGGCGGCGCCCGCGGTCCCGCAGGCGGGCGACGGCATCGAGCAACGTGTCGAGCCCCTTGATCGGGGCGATGCGACCCGCGTAGAGCACGACAGGGCCCTCGCCGAGCCGGAGGGCGGCCCGGGCCTCGGCGCGGGAGCCCGGGCTGAAGAGCTCGGTGTCGACTCCGCACGGGATGACGGCGACGCGGCCGGGGTCGGCGCCGTAGTGCTCAGCGAGATAGGCGCGCTCCACGTCCGCGGCGACGACGATGCGATCCGCCGACGCCGCGATGCGGGCTTCCTCCGCGATGCGCAGGGCGGGCTCGCGGTCGCGCGGCGCGCGGGCCACGTCGTTCTTGAGCCGACCGAGGGTGTGGAACATCTGGATCACGGGCACGCCCCAGCGCTCGCGGAGCGCCAGCGCGACGGCGCCGGAGAGCCAGTAGTGGGCGTGGATCAGCTCGTAGTCCGCGGCCCGGGCGATCCGCCAGGCCTCGACGCCGTCCAGGAACTCCTGGAGGTGATCGTGCACGCGCGCGCGGGGCAGCGGCGCCTCCGGACCCGCCGGCAGGTGAATGACCCGCGCCGTCTCGGTCATCTCCACGACCCGGGGGATCGCCGCGTTCTGGGATCGCGTGAAGATGTCCACCTCCACGCCCATCCGGCCCAGCTCGCGGCTGAGCTCGCGGACGTACACGTTCATCCCGCCCGTCTCCTTGCCGCCGAGCGCGGCCAGGGGGCACGTGTGCACGCTGAGCATCGCCACCCGGATCATCGCGCCGGTCCGATCGTCACCCGGAAGACCGCCTCCGCGGTCGGCCCGAACTCGTACTTGTAGCGCTCCTCACCGCGAAGGAAATCGAAGCGGCGCTTGCCCCGCGCGATGGCGTCGCGGATGAGGTGGCCCAGCAGCACGAGGCCGGGCGCCAGCGACGCCCGATCGGGATGGAAGCCGGAGTTATAGAGGCCCACGGTCGCGTCCCACTCGAGGGTGAGAAACGTGGCCAGCGGCCCGCTGGAGGCGTCGAGGAACCACAGGCGCATCATGCCGAGGTCGGCCAGCGCCCCCGCCACCCGGCGGAAGAACGCCTCCATGCGGGCATCCATGAAGCGCGCCTTGCCGGCGCGCGACCGCCGGTGCAGGTCCAGGAAATCACCGACCCGCGTCTGGATGTCGGGGCGCGCGGCGGCGCATGAGGGGCGCGCGTCAGGCACCTCGCGCGCGAGCCGCCGGATCTTGCGGGTCAGCTCGTGGCGCTGCTTCCCGGACAGCGCTTCGAGATAGGCCTCCCAGGAGGACGGCAGCGCCAGCACGGGGCAGCGCTCCTCGACCGCCGCCGAGGCGCCGAGGCCGAAGGCGGGCGCGAGTGCCGGCGCGGCGGAGACCGTGGGGGACGCGGCGGGCACGGCGTGGAGGTCCCACACCGCGGTCGCCGCCGCCCGCGCGCCGAGCAGGGCGGTCCAGGCCTCCTCCTCGCGCCCGGCCAGTGCCAGGAGATCGAGGTAGTCGGAGACGTGGACGCCTCCGAGCAGACGGAAGACGCCCGGCTCCGCCTCGTAGAGCGGCAGCACCGCCACCAGCTCCTGATTGTCCTCGACGCGCCAGATCTCGAGGCGGCTGCCCTGGGCGAACGCGCGTGCCCACTCGGTCTGCCAGGTCCACGTGAGAAACGGCGAGTGCAGCCGCGTCTGGGCGTGGAGCCTGGTCCAGGCGGGGGCGCCGACCGCATCGAGGCGGTCGTGGACGACGACTTTCACAGGATCGCCTCGGGCGCGCGGGCCTGCGGCAGCGCGGCCGCCCTGCGGCTTCGCACGACCCTCACAGGCTCGCCTCGCACGGCGGGGCCCCAGCCCCGCGACGTGCTGCGGCTCGCACTCCCCTCACAGGTCCGCGGTGCTGGACAGACCCGAGTCCGAAGGCGTGCCCGCATCCTCGCCGGGGACGTCGCCCTCCCCCGATTCGGCCAGGGCCTCGTCGACGGTGTCCTCGAAGTCGTCGCCCAGATCCTCCCCCATCTCGCGGCCCATCTTCTTCATGAAGCGCGCGACGCTGGCGGGGTCGTTCTCGTCGATGTCGCCAAGGGCCGCGGAATCGCCCAGGGCCTCGAGCCGCGCCTCCTCCGACTTCACCGTGGCGAACCGGGACATCACGCGGGTCAGGGCGGAGCCCCCGCAGCGGGGGCAGGCCGGCGCCTGGCCGCTCCCGGGCCGGAGCACGAGCAGGCTCACCACCCGACGACAGTCGTGACACTCGTACTCGTAGATGGGCATGACTGTGAAATTCTAGCACCGCCGTCCCCGAGTGTCTTGGCGGCGACACTCCTGACTTCGGTCTGTCACCGGAACGCACACGTTCTCCCGTCGCTCGAGCGAAAAGCCCGCGTCACGCAAGGACTTTACTCGATGGGCACCCTTCTTGCTCCACCTGGCGCGCGTGGGACCTCGAAGGGGAGGCAAGCCGATGAGTGACCCTGCTCTTGGCGCCGAGATACCCGGCCAGGACGAGCGCGAACGGCTCCTGATCGAGGCCGTCGTCACGCTGGCTCGGACGCTTCGCGACGAGCGGGACCGGCTCGCCGAGCGACTGCGCGAGGTCGAGAACGAGCTCAACTCGCTCACCTCACGGCTCGACGTGCGGCGGTCCGAAGGGTCGCAGTCCGGGGCCGGCGGCTAGGGCGAGCCCCCGCCGTCGCGGGGGCGTGACCGGGGCGCGCCGAGGTATGCGGCGATCACACGCCGGTCCGACGCGAGATCGCGCGCAGGCCCCTCGGCCACGATTCGTCCCCGCTCCAGCACGTAACCCCGATCCGCGATCTCCAGCGCCTGCAGGCCCATCTGCTCCACGAGCAGCACCGCCACGCCCTGCTCACGGATGCGGCGGACGGCGTCGAACGTCTCGCGGACGAGCTTCGGGGCCAGGCCGAGCGAAGGCTCGTCGAGAAGGAGCAGCCGCGGTCGTGCCATGAGGCCGCGCGCCAGCGCGAGCATCTGCTGCTGGCCACCCGACAGCGCGCCGGCGACGGTGTCCAGTCGGACACGGAGGGCCGGGAACCGCTCGAGGACCGCGTCCAGCGCGTCGAAGCTGCGCCGGCTCAGCGCCCCCAGCATCAGGTTGTCACGGACCGTTTGATCGGCGAAGATGCCCCGCCCTTCCGGCACCAGCGCCACTCCCGCGCGCACGACCTCCCAGGACGGCCGCCCCGTCATTTCCCGGCCCGCGAAGGTGATCCGTCCCCGGGCTGGGCGGAGGACGCCGGCAAGCGTCCGGAGAAGGGTCGTCTTGCCCGCGCCGTTCGGCCCGATGACCGCCACGATCTCCTCGCCGCCGACCGCAAGCGAGACGCCGCGCAGGACTTCGATCTGTCCGTGACGAACCCAGAGATCGCCGACGTCGAGCAAACTCATAACCGCGCGCACCAGGCGGCATCCCGCCTTTGGGCACCCCCAAGATGGCTCATGCGCTGCCCAGATAGGCTTCGACGACGGCGGGATCGCGCTGGACGACCTCCGGCCGGCCCTCGGCGATCACCCGCCCCTCGTCGAGCACGGTCACGCGATCGGAGACGGCCATCACCAGCTCGATGTGATGCTCGATGAGCAGGATCGTCAGGCCAGCCTCGCGCAGCCGGCCCAGCAACGCGTCCAGCTCGGCGATCTCGGTGGGGACCAGGCCGGCGGCCGGCTCGTCGAGCAGCAGCATGGTCGCGCCGGCGCCGAGGGCGCGACCGATCTCGAGCCGGCGCCTGAGCCCGAACGGCAGCGCGCCGGCGGGAACGTCAGCCCAGTCGCCGAGGCCCGCGGTCTGCAGAAGCGCCGTGGCTTCTCGATGCAGGGCGGCGGCTTCGGCACGGCCCCTGCCGGTCAGGGCCGCGGCGAGCGATCCGAGGCGGTGGCCGGCCACGCCGACCATGACGTTCTCGAGGACCGTCAGCTCCTCGAAGAGCTGGGGCGTCTGAAACGTGCGCGCCAGCCCGCGCCGCGCGATGACCGCGGGCGCCAGGCCGATGATCGACACACCGTCGAAGGTGATGCGCCCGCGGTCGGGACGGGAGAAGCCGGTGACGAGATTCACGAGCGTCGTCTTGCCCGCCCCGTTGGGTCCGATCAGCGAGTGGACGGTTCCTGCCGCCACTGTCAGATCGACGTCGGCCACCGCCTGGATGCCGCCGAAGGCCACCCAGAGGTCCTCCACGACGAGCAGCGGCCGGCCCGGCCCCGGGGCCGGACGAGACGCGAAGCCCGCGGGAGCGCCGGCCGGCGCCCAAGCGCTCGGGACCCCCGCCGACGGCGCGGCGGCGGCGCGGGGCGGGTGTCGCCAGAGATCCTGAACGGCGCCGACGGCGCCGCGGGGCAGAAAATAGATGGAGCCTAGCAGCAGGCCGCCATAGAAGATCAGGCGGTAGTCCAGAAATTCGCGCAGCAGCTCCGGCAGCAGCACCAGCACCAGCGCCCCCACCAGCGGACCAGCGAGGATGCCGAGGCCGCCGAAGAGCACGATCAGCAGGAACAGGATCGAGGTTTGCAGCGTGAAGCTGTCGGGGCTGACGTAGCCGTTGAGGAACGAGAAGAGACAGCCGCCGGCGCCGGCGAAGGCCGCCGAGATGGTAAAGGCCGCGGTCCGGAGCCCGTAGGTCCCCAGGCCCAGCGACTCGGCGGCGATCTCGCTCCCCTTCACCGCGATGAAGGCCCGCCCCCACGCCGAAGACATCAAGTTATGCGTCATCCAGAGCGCCAGTGCCGCGGCCGCGGCCACCACGAAGTAGTAGCGGGGGAGCGGCAGGGCGACGCCGGCCAGCGTCGGCTTGGGGATGTTGAAGATGCCCCCGGGGCCGCCCGTGAGCCCGACCCACTCGATCAGCGCGTGCTCGACGATGATGCCGAACGCGATGGTCACCATGGCCAGGTAAGGGCCGGAGACGCGGAGCGCCGCCAGCGCCAGCAGCGCGCCGATCGCCGCCGTCAGCGCGATGCTGAGCGGCAGCGCCGCCGCCAGCGCGAGGTGCCAGCGCGTGGCGAGGATCGCGGCGGCGTAGGCGCCGATGGCATAGAGCCCGGCGTGACCCAGCGACACCTGCCCGGACAGTCCGGCCAGCACGTTGAAGCCGCTGGTGATGACGACCATGATGCCGACAGTCATCCCCAGGTACAGGTAGTAAGTGTTGGCCGTCACCAGCGGCACGCTGGCCGCGACGGCGGCGGCGACGGCCCACAGCAGGCGCGCGGTCACACGCGGCGGGTCGGCCGCGCGCCGCCGAGGCCCCACGGACGCACGACCAGCATGGCGATGACCACGGCGAAGCCGACGATCTCGCGGGCGCCCGTCGACACGTAGCCGGCGACGAAGGACTCGATCAGCCCGTAGAGGAAGCCGGCGATCAAAATTCCGCCCGCGGAGTCGAGACCGCCGATGATGGCGACGGCGAACGCCTTGAGTCCGATGATCGTCCCCATGGTGGGCGCCACATTGAGGAGCGGCGCCAGCAACAGGCCGGCCGCCCCTGCCAGGGCCGCCGAGAGCGCATAGGCGGTCATGACGGCGCGCGGAATGTGGATGCCCATGAGCCCCGCCGCCTCGGGGTTGTAGGCGACGGCCTTGAGCTGTTTGCCGTAGAAGGTCCGGTGGTAGAAGAACTGCACGCCGCCCATCAGCGCGAGCCCCACCACCGGCACCAGCAGCTCCTGGGGATAGACGCCGGCGCCGGCGATGAGCACGGGCCGGGTGGCGAGCGCCGAGGGAAAGGCGCGCGCGTCCTTTCCGAAGGTGAGCATCGCCACGTTCTCGGCGATGGTCCCGCAGGCGATGGTGGCCAGGAGCCAGGCCAGCGACGCGGAGCGGAAGAACGGCCGCACGGCCAGCCGCTCGATGACGACGCCGAAGAGCGCGGAGGCGACGAGGGTGCCCAGGAGCGTCAGGAGAAACGGCCAGCCCAGGGCGACGTGCAGCCCGTAGGCGACGACCGCGCCCGCCATCACCGCCTGGCCCTGCGAGAAGTTCATCGTCCGGCTGGTGGCCCAGGTGATGTGATACCCGAGCGCCACCAGACCGTACATGCTGCCGAGGGCCAGACCGGTGACGAGGAGCTGAATCCCCACGATCGCCCGGGGCTACTTCACGGGCACGATCTTGCCGCCTTTCCAGACGACCATGAGGTAGTCCTGGTCGGTGAGGGCGTCGTGCTGCTCCGACGTGAACGGCCGGCGGTAGGTCTTGATCAGGCCGCGGTACTCGCCCTGCAGATTCTCCAGCGCGTCGCGCACCTTGGGCCCATCCGTCGCCTTCGCCTGCTCGATCGCCATCGCCACCAGATGCATCCCGTCGTAAGCGTTGGCGGTACCCACCGGGGCCGTCACCTCTTCGGGGCCCTTGACGTTGAACTTCTCGCGCAGCACCCGGAGCACGTACTGGCCGCGCTCATTCTGGGACCCGAAGAACGAGTAGGTCTGGAAGAAGACGACGCCGTCCGACAGCTCGCCGGCCAGCTCCGGGAAGCGCCCGCCCGAGATGCCCCAGTGGGAGAGGACCGGCACCTCCCAGCCCGTCTTGGCTTTCGACTTCACCACCTGGGCGCCCTCCGGGGCGTTGGCCACGAGCACGACCAGATCGGCGCCCTGCTGGCGCAGGCGCAGGAGCTGCGGGCTCATGTCCGGATCGTTCCAGTTGAACTTCTCCACACCCACGGTCTTGAGGCCCCTGTCGGCGAACCATTTGGTGAGCCCGGCCTCGTTGGACTGGCCCCAGGGCGTGTTCTCCAGGAGGAGCGCCGGCTTGGCCTTCCGGAGGCGCTCGGTGGCGTAGCCGACGAGGAACTTGTCGACGTAATCGTCGTTGCCCGACACGCGGAAGACGTAGTTGGGGGCGTGGCCATTGCGGGTGATGTTCGTCGCCGCCGCCCACGCGCCCACGTAGGGCGTCTTGAGCTCGTGCCAGACGGGGACCTGGGCCAACGCCACGGTGGAGTGCAGCCCGCCGAAGACCGCGGCCACCCGCTCGCGCTCGACCAGCTCGCGCGCGATGGTGACCCCCTTGGTGGGGTTGCCCTCGTCGTCGCGCACCACCAGCTCGAGCTTCCGCCCGCCGAGGACGCCGCCCTTGGCGTTGACCTCGTCGATGGCGATGAGGAGCCCGCGGCGGATCGCCTCCCCCGACGCTGCCGAGCCTCCCGACATCGCCGCCGCCAGCCCGATCTTCACCGGCGTCGACTGCGCGGCCAGGTCGGATGCCGAGAGCGTGGCGGCAATGCAGCCTACGAGAACCCAGAGGAGCCTCTGCCCGAATCTCATGAACGCTTTCCCCCTCCGTCGATGGTGCCCGACCATACCACAGAATCCCCGGGGGTCACGTTCGCTGGTCAGCGCGCCGACGCGAACAGCGCCTCCATACGCTGGACGGCGGCGTCCCAGTCGAACGCAGCCGTCACCAGCCGCTGACCCGCGGCCGCGATCTTCTCCCGCAGCGCGGCGTCGGTGGCGAGGCGCTCGAGCTTCGCCGCGAGGTCCCCCACGTCCCGCCGCCGCGCCACCAGCGCGGTCTCACCGTCGCGGGCGTAGTCCCGGCAGCCGCCGTTGTCATAGGTCACGAGTGCGGCGCCGCAGGCCATGGCCTCCATCGACGGCATCCCCAGGCCCTCGTCCCAGGAGGGGCAGAGGTAGATGTCGCAGCTCGAGTAGATCGCGGCCAGCCGCTCCTGGGGCGGGTCGGCATGAAACTCGTCGTAGCCGACTGGCACGCGCGGCGGCTTGACGCCGAACCCGACCAGGCGGAGCGACGGCATCCGGCGCTTCACGCGGGCCACCGCCTCCAGCCCGCCGGCGACGCCCTTCCATTCGTAGTCGTGGTGGAGCATCAGCACGCGCGGTCGCGGGCTGTCGATGTCGCCAGGGACCCGACGGAACAGTGATCGATCGACCGGCGTCACCAGCACCTCGGCGCCACTGTCGAACCGCTCGCGCATGACATCGCGGAGCCAGGTGGAGATGACGATCTTGGCGAGCGGCAGGCGATAGGTGGCGTCCACCACCGCGGGCTCGCCGTGGTACAAGCTCTCGTAGTGCTGGACGAAGTAGAACCTGGCGCCGCAACGGGGCGGTGCCGCCGCCACCACCGGTGCCGACTGCCAGGCGGTGGCCACCAGCGCGTCGGCGTCGGGCAGGCGATCGGCGGCCCAGCGCGCCACCCAGCTCACGCGCGGGCGGAACCCGGGAATCCAGTCAGGCCGCTGGCGTATGAGCGAGCGCCGCCAGGCGGCGAGCCGTCCCCTGGCGGGAACGCTGACCTCGACCGCGTGGCCCCGCCCCGCCAGCCGGTCCGCGTACGTCAGGATCGCCCGTACGCCTCCCGCGATCCTGAGATGCGGGCAGAGGAAGGTGATCCTCACCGATCAGATCGCCATGGAGACCTGGC
>MNEF01000019.1 GCA_001917535.1 Candidatus Rokubacteria bacterium 13_1_40CM_69_27 | reverse complement strand
GCAGGGTGAGTAGCAGCGCAAGTGAGGCCGTCAGGAGCAACCAACGAAATCGATCGACTCTGCTGCGCATCATCAATGTCCTCTCATTTAACGACGTTTCTTCGCAGCGTTCCAAGGTTGGCGTTGCCCGTCGTCGCGTCGCGAGAGGGGTGACGAAGGGCGGTCCACGCGAAGGCAGGTGACGCGGTCTCAGGATTTCATTCAAACGGCGTGCTCCCTCTCTCCCGGGGACTCGGAAAGTAAAACGCTGAGCGCAGGCCGTCAACAGGAAAATCGAGAAGTCCTAGGACTGAGGTGGCATTATGCCTTTGGACTAAGGTCGAACCTCGGTGCATAGCGGCGCCCAAGCGGCTGTCGCCGTGGTGAAAAAGAGGAGCGCACTCTGTCATCATGTGGTTTGTAAGTTTGTGAAACGGCATGTGACGCTGTACCATCGTTCCGCGCTCGGACGAGCTTTCCCTCCACTGGTGGTCGCCCTCGTGGTGACACTCGCCGGCGCCTGCAGCTTCCCGGTCCAGGGCGAGTTCATGGGCCGGGAACTGCCCGTGCCGCCCGAGCGGACTCGGACGATCCTCGTCATTTACAACCACGGGTTCACGAGCGAAACCGCCGGCACCTACCGTCCACAACTGCCACCGATCCTCCAGACCCTGGCGCGCCGGAACCCCGATGTGGTCGTCTTCTCCCAGGTCCGCAACACGAGCCGCCTCGATGCCGTCCACCACATGAGCTACATCGAGGCCGCGATCGAGCACTTTCACCGCCAGCAAGGCATCCCACTCGGCAACATCGTGCTGGCCGGGCAGAGCTGTGGGGGCTGGGGCTCGCTCCAGGCCGCGGCCTACTCCTATCCGCAGATCGGCGGCGTCGTGGCGTTCGCACCGACGTGTCATGGCCGGCTCCCGCACTCGACGCAGACGCGCATGCGCCGGCTCCAGGAAATCGAACAACTCGCGCGGCGGGCCCGGTTCCCCGGTCTTATCTTCCTCTACGAGGGCGACTCCTACTACGATGTCGACGACTGGGCCGGATTCGACAAGGCGTCAGGCTTGCCGGCCGACGGGGTCCATATCGTGCGTCTGGGCCGCGACGCCGTCCTCCGGGTGTGCGCGCGCTGCACGCTCGACAGCCATGGCGTCGTCTGGGACCGACAGTTCGACGCCGCGTACTACGAGAGCGAGGTGCAGCCGCTCGTCGAGCGCGTGCGCGAGCGCATTCGAGCAGCGGCGGGCCCCCGCTGAAGCGCACGCCCCCGAGCCGCGTTCGAGCGCCGGCTTTGCCGGCGCAACCGAATCCTGGGGGAGGTTTCGGAGGGGGCCGTAACGTCCGCCCCCTCCGACTTAGAGGAGCCCGCGGATCGCGGTGGCGATGTCCTCCTGGGTGGGGATGGTCGCCCGCTCGAGGTTCTCGTTGAAGGGCATCGGCACCGGCCGGGCGCCGACCCGTACGATGGGCGCGTCCAGGCAATCGACGGCCTTCTCGGCGATCACCGCCGCTACCTCGGAGCCGAAGCCGCCCCGCTTCACGGCCTCGTGGGCGATGACCAGGCGGCCGGTCTTGGCCACCGAGCCGATGATCGTCTCCTCGTCGAGCGGCGCCAGCGTCCGCGGATCGATGACCTCGACGCTGATACCGTCCTTGGCCAATTCTTCGGCGGCGGCCAGCGCCCGGTGGACCATCACCTGGGTGGCGACGACGGTGACGTCGCTGCCCTGACGCTTGACGTCGGCCTTGCCGAGCGGGATCGCATACGACGCCTCTGGCACCGCGCCCTTGAAGGGATAGAGCACCTTGTGCTCGAGGAAGATCACCGGGTTGTCGTCGCGGATCGCCGAGATGAGCAGGCCCTTGGCGTCGAAGGGCGTGGAGGGGGCGACGACGACGAGGCCCGGCACGTGGATGAACCACGATTCCAGGCTCTGCGAGTGCTGGGCGGCCAGCCGGATGCCGCCGCCCTGGGGCCCGCGGATCACGAGGGGGACGGTCGGGGTGCCGCCCAGCATGAACCGGAACTTCGCCGCCTGGTTCACGATCTGATCCATCATCAGCGCGACGAAGTCGAAGATCTGGATCTCGACGATGGGACGCAGGCCGGCGATGGCCGCGCCCACCCCCGTGCCGAGGAAGGTGGCCTCCGAGATGGGCGTGTCGCGCACGCGGTCGTCGCCGAACTGCTCGCGCAGGCCGCGGGTGACGGCGAAGATACCGCCGATCAGGCCCACGTCCTCGCCCATCACGAACACGCGCTGGTCACGCTCCATCTCCTGGCGGTGCGCCTCTCTGAGCGCCTCGAAGAACGTCAGCTCGCGGCCGAGGGGTGGCGGCGGGGCCGGCTCGCGCACCTCGATGTGGGGCGCGTAGACGGCGGCCTCCATGAGCTCGACGGTGGGCTCGGGACTGTCCATCGCGAACTTCACGGCGCGGTCGAGCTCCAGCTCCACCTGCTCCCTGAGCTCCTTGAGCCGCGGGGCGGTGGCCACCTTCTGCTCGGCCAGCGTCGTCTCGAAGCGCCCGATGGGATCACGCTCCCGCCACTCCAGCTCCTCGGCCTCGGTGCGGTACGCGGGCAGATTGGCCCGCATGCTGTGCCCGCCCCAACGGTAGGTGACGGCCTCGATGAGGCTCGGCCCCTCGCCGGCCCGCGCCCGCGTCACGGCGGCCTGGGCGGCCTCGTACACGGCCAGCACGTCGTTGCCGTCCACGCGGACGCCGGGCATGCCGTAGCCGGCGGCCCGCGCCGCGATCGAGTCACCAGCGGTGGCCCGCGTGGTTGCCGTCGACAGCGCGTACTGGTTGTTCTCGCAGAGGAAGATCACGCCGAGCTTCCACACGGAAGCCAGGTTCATGGCCTCGTGGACCACGCCCTGGTTGGCCCCGCCGTCGCCGAAGAACGTGATCACGACCTGGTCGGTGCCCCTGAGGCGCGCGGCCAGCGCTGCGCCCGTCCCGATGGGCAGTCCCGCGGCCACGATGCCGTTACAGCCCAGGATGTTCTGGTCCAGCGCGGCGATGTGCATGGAGCCGCCGAGGCCCCGGCAGTAGCCCGTCTCTCGCCCCATGAGTTCGGCCATCATCCGGTCGATCCGGGCTCCTTTGGCCAGACAGTGCCCGTGGCCCCGGTGGTTGCCGACGATGTAGTCATCCCCCCGGAGGGCCGCGCAGGCGCCGGCGGCGACCGCCTCCTGGCCCACGTAACTGTGGGCGGTACCCTTGACGTACCCGGCCTGGAAGAGCTCCACCGTCTTCTCGTCGAACCGGCGGATCGTGACCATCGTCTGGTAGAGATGTTCCAGCGCTTTGGCGTCGACCTTCATGGTGTCTCCTCGCCCCGGGATGAGCCGACCGGACATCTTTGCTTAGATCACGAGGGGAGCGGCTCCGTCAAGGATATGATCAGCCGCCCAGAAAAACGCGGCGTACTTCCGCCGACCGCAGCAGGTCCTCCGACCTCCCCTCCAGCACCGTCCGTCCCGACTCCAGCACGTAGCCCCGGTGCGCGAGCGCCAGCGCGCGCTCGACGTTCTGCTCGATCAAGAGCACGGTGACGCCCCCGCGGTTGATCGCGCGGATCACCTCGGTGAGCTGGTCGACGACCCGCGGGGCCAGGCCCAGGAACGGCTCGTCGACCATCAAGAGACGCGGGCGGGCCATGAGCCCGCGCGCGATCGCCACCATCTGCTGCTCGCCGCCCGACAGCGTGTGGGCGAGCTGGTCGGCGCGCTGGCGGATGACCGGGAAGAGATCGCTCACCCAGTCGAGCTGATCGTCGCGTGTCGCCCGCGCCGCCGGGCTGTAGGCCCCGAGCAGGACGTTCTGCCGGACGCTCAGGAAGGGAAACAGCCGCCGGCGCTCCAGCACATGGCTCAGCCCCTCGCCGACGATGCGGTGAGCCGGCAGGCCGGCGATCGGCCTGCCCTGGAAGAGGATCTGGCCGGCCTGCGGGCGCAGCAGGCCCGAGATCGTGTTCATGAGGGTGGACTTGCCGCTTCCGTTGGGGCCGAGCAGCGCCACAATCTCGCCGGCCGCCACGGACAGGCGCGCCCCCCAGAGGACCTGATAGTCGCCGAGGAGCACGTCGAGCCCGCGCGCCTCCAGCATCATGCCGGCCGCCAGCTCTCGCCGAGGTAGGCGTCGATGACGCGGGGGTGACGCAGGATCTCCGCGGGCTGGCCGTCGGCGATGACCTCGCCCAGCTGGAGCGCGACGATTCGCTGGGCCAGCTCCATGATGACCTGCATGTTGTGCTCGATGACGACCAGGGCGGGCCCGCGCGCGTGCAGGTCGCGCACGAGCCGGATCAAGCCGGGGATGGCGCCTTGATCCACGCCCCCCGTGACCTCGTCCAGGAGAAGCAGGCGAGGACGGGTGGCCAGGGCCCGGGCCAGCTCCAGACGCTTGCGCTGACCCGTCGAGAGCGCCCGCGCGTGGGCGTGGGCGCGCTCGGCCAGGCCCACGCTCGCTAGCGCCTCCTCGGCCGCCCGGCGGGCGGCGCCGACGTCGGCGGTGCTCTGCAAGGCGCCGATCATCACGTTCTCGAGCGCCGTCATCTGATGGAAGGGCCGGAGCTTCTGGAAGGTCCGGGCGACGCCGAGCCGGCTGATCTGATCGGGTCGGAGCGCAGTGATGTCCCGCCCGTCCAGCGTGACGCGGCCGTCGTCGGGGCGGGTGACGCCCGTGATCAGGTCGAACAGCGTGGACTTGCCGGCGCCGTTGGGGCCGATGACGCCGACCAACTCGCCCGGGCGCACCTCGAAGGAGATGTCGCGGTTGGCGACGATGCCCCCGAAACGCTTGGTGAGTCCGGCGACCGCCAGCAGCGTCATGTCCGCCGGAACCTTCCGGCCAGCCCCACCAGCCCGCCGGGCTGGAAGACGGCGATGAGCACGATGAGCGCGCCGTAGATGAGCAGGTCGAGTGCTTTGCCGCCCCCGCCGAGCCAGACGCGGGTGCCCTCGCTGAGCGGCACCAGGACGGCGGCGCCCACCAGGGGGCCCCAGAGCGTGCCGACCCCGCCCAGGACGGCGACGAGGCAGATCAGGATCGAGAGCGACAGCGGGAAGACCGACTCAGGGTCGATGAAGAAGACGTACTGGGCGTAGAAGGTGCCGCCCAGCGCGGTCAGCGCGGCGGAGACGGCAATGGCCCAGTGCTTCTCGCGCGCCACGTGGACGCCGAGGCTGGCTGCCGCCTCCTGGTCCTCACGGATCGCCCGGAAGAAGTAGCCGCGCCGCGAGCCCTCGATCCAGCGCGTGACCCCGAGCGCCAACAGCAGCAAGCCCAGCGCGATGAAGTAGTAGACGGCCTTGGACTCGTGGAACTGGAAGTTCACGAAGCTGTCCGGGCGCTTGATGGGCACGAAGAGGCCGCGGGCCCCGCCCGCCCAGTCCCAGTTGATGACCAGCGCCTGGATGATCTCGCCGACGGCGATGGTGGCGATCGCGAAGTAGTGACCGCGGAGGCGGAAGACCGGGTACCCGATGAGCTGCGACCCCACGACGGCGATCGCGGCGCCGGCCAGCATGCCCAGCCAGGGTGAGAGCGCGGCCTCGCGGATCAAGAGCGTGGAGGTGTAGGCGCCGATGCCGAAGAAGACGGCGTGACCGAGCGAGATCTGCCCGCAGTAGCCCGCCAGGATGTTCCACGCCGTGGCCAGAGCCCCGTAGAGGAAGATCATGATCATCAGGTGGCGCGGAAACGGCTTGGTGAACACGAGCGGAAAGGCCGCCACCGCGCCGAGCAGCAGCAGCGGGACCGCGCGCGCTAGAAACGGCCGAAGAGGCCCTGCGGCCGCCACAGCACGACCCCCAGGTAGAGGAGGAAGACGACCGCATACTTGAGCGCCGGCGCGATGAGGAGCCCGGCCAGCGCCTCCACCAGGCCGACGATCACGCCGGCCAGCAGGGTGGCGGGCACGTTGCCGAAACCGCCGAGGGCGACCGTCACGTAGGCGAGCAGAGCGAAGGCGGCGCCGACGTCGGGGAAGACGTAGAAGAACATCGTCAAGAGCGCGCCGGCAACGCCGACGCACCCGGCGCCGATGGCCCAGCCCAGGGCGAACATGCGCTCGGTATCGATGCCCATCAGAGCGGCGGCCTGGCGGTCCTGGGCCGTGGCCTGGAGCGCGAGGCCCGTCTCCGAGCGGGCCAGGAAGAGGTGGAGCGCGACGAAGGCGCCCAGCGCGGCGACGCTCGCGGTGAGCTGGGGCAGCCCCACGAACACGCCGCCCAGCGACGCGCGCCCGCCCAGCAGCGGCGCGCTCACCACGCGGAAGTCGACGCCCCACAGAAACTGGGCCGCGCTGCGCAGGAACACCGCCAGGCCGAAGGTGGCGAAAATCTGGGCGAGCATCGGCCCGCCCAGCACCCAGCGGATGATCCCGTGATAGGTCGCCCAGCCGAGCCCGGCCAGGACCAGGGCGGCCAGCGGGAAGGAGACCACCGGGTCGAGCCGGGCCAGCAGCCAGGCGAAGAAGGCCACGTACATGGCGAGCATGAGGAACTCGCCGTGGGCGAAGTTGACGATCTCCATGAGGCCGAAGATGAGCGAGAGGCCGGCGGCGATCAGGGCGTAGACGAGCCCCGTGAGGACGCCGCCGACCGCCGCCTGCAGGAAGACGTCGAGTGTCAGGCTACTTGCGGTCCTTCCACGCGGGGATCGGGTAAATCACGTCCCGCGTCGCGATCTCGAACGGGTACACGGTGTAGTACTTACCGCCCTGGAGCTGCTGAATGATGGCCCGGACGCCGATGTTTTGCCCCGTGGCATCGAAGCGGATGTGGTCCCAGGTCATGATGAGCTGATCGCCGGGGATGTTCGTGGCGACCAGCGCCTTGCGGATGGCCTCGGGATCGGTGGTGCCGGCTCGATTGATGGCGTCGAGCAGCGTCATGATCCCGGTGAACGCGCGGGCCGGCAAGTCGTAGATGTTCTTGCCCGCCCGCTTGGCGTAGAGGTCGTTCACGGCCTTGGCGATGGGCCGCTTGTCGAGCAGGTCGTCGGCGAAGGGTGAACGGGTCATGGTGCCCTCGGCCTCGCGCCCGACTTCCTTGACGAAGTCGGAGGAGATGTGGCCGGAGTCCTGGGCCATGATCATCCGGGGGTTGTAATCCAGATCGCGGGTCGTGCGGACGAAGAGCATGGCGTCCTGCTGGTAGGAGGTCGGCATCCAGACGTCGGGATTGGCGGCCTTGAGGCGCTGCACCTCGGCCTGGAGCGACGTGGTGCGCTGCCGGTAGGCGAGGTCCACCACGACTTCGTAGCCGTACTTCCGGGCCAGCTCCCGCTGGACCCGCGCGCTATCGCTGCCGAACAGCGTGTCCTCGTAGGTGAGCCCGAGCGTCCGGATCTTGACGCCGCGCCTCTTCTGGAAGTCGCGGAAGAAGTCGAACATCACCTGCGTGAAGTGCTCGTCGTGGGGCGAGGTGCGGAACAACCACTTGAACCCCCTGGCGGTGAGGCCGGGCGACGATGACTCCGCGTTCACGAAGGGGATGCCGTACCGCTCGGCGACCTGGCTGGCGGTGGCGGTGACGCTGGAGGCCCAGCAGCAGACGAGGGCGTGGACTTTCTCCTGCGTGATCAGGCGCTCGGCCTCGGCCTGCCCCAGCTCCGGCTTCGTCTGATGGTCGGAGATGATCAGCCGGACCTTGGCGCCCTTGAGCCCGGGCATGCCCTTGAGGCGCTGGTAGAAGGGGAAGGGCAGGTCGAGCGTACCGTTGGCGATCTCGGCGGCGATCTCGAAGACCGGCTTGTCGTCGATCCCGGCCTGGGCGTTCGGTCCGCTCATGGGGTACGCGAGACCGATGACGATTTCTTGCGACTGGGCGCTGGCTGGCAGCGGCGCGGCCAGGGTGGTGGCGAGGGCGACGGGCAGGACGAAGAGGGCGGCGATCAAGCGAATCATGGCGGTCCTCCGTGCGCGGCATCCTAGCACGGAATCCGCGTGGCGAGCCGGACCCTCGGGCGTGGCGAGGGCCGGTCAACCCGCCTGCCGCCACAGGGCCCAGGTCAGGCCTTGCAGTGCGGACACGACCAACCAGACCTCGTCGTCGAGAAGATACGCGGACATAAAGTGTCCCGCCAGGACGCGCGCGATGAGAATCACCGCCGCCGCCGCGCTGAGATTCACCACCGTGAAAATCGCCGCTGTTCCCAGGCATTCCAGGAGTCTCCTGATAGCCATCCACAACCCGGCGCTGGGCAACCCCAGCCACCTGGATGCGATCACATAGGCGCTCGCCGATGTGAGGGCCACGACACCCGCGATGAGAAAGTCCATTCATTCCTCCGGCCTAGAGGTATTGGGCGACGCGGTACGAGAGCAGCGCCAGGATCTCGAGCAACGTCTGGCGCGCCAGTTGGAGGCGCGCCTCGGGGGTGTCAGCCTGCGGGGGGAAAGCATCCGCTGGCGCGGCCAGGACCTCAAACCCCGCCCGCTCGAACAGCGGCTTGGCGCGGACCATGTGCTGCGCCCCCGTGACGAGGAGGATTTTTCGGACGCTCCGAGGCCGCAGGAGGCGTTCGATTCGGACAGCCTCTTCGCGCGTCGTGTGAGCCGAGACGGTCAGGATGGCAGCGTCGGGCACGCCGAGTTGTCGAGCGAGCTCAGCCCGGCTCTGGCTTTCTGGAGGGGTCTCGTCCTCGGCACCCGAGAAGACCACGAGTGGGGCGAGCCCCCTTCGATAAAGAACGATGCCGCCCACGGGCCGATAAAGCTCAGACGCGCCGCCGCCCGCCAGGACGACAATGGCGTCCGCCGGTCCAGGCTCCGGGGCAAGCGCGACGCATTCGGCCAGCAGGTTCGGCAGTGGGGTGAAGGCGGCGGAGACAAACAGCACGATGACGCCGAGCCCCAGCCAGCAAACGATCGGCCCGTCACGCCTGGACTCGTTCATGGTCATCATCCCCCCGATCGGTCTCGCCGATCGTGTCGCGCCGAGCGCCAGCGGTTCAGAGCGTCGTCTCTTGCCAACCGGAGACGTTCAATCGCGAGCTACGGGGTCGGCGCCGTTCGTCAGCTCCGGTCTCGTGTTCAGGGCCGACGTCAGGCGATGTCGAAGTGCAGGTGGGCGTGCGCCTCGCGGAGCGCCTTCTCGACCGCCTCCGGCGTCTCCGCGCGCGCGAAGATGAAGCCGAGGTACTGCCAGCCCTCGGGCAGCGGCATCAGCTCCTGGCCGAGGTGCGCGGTGATCGCCACCTCCTCGATCCCCTCCACCGCCGCCGCCGGCTCCTGGCCGTGCACCGCCTGGAGCCGCCCCGCCCGGGGGATCGGGATCATCATCACGCCGGCCGGGCGGCGCTCGCGGTCCAACGAGTCGATCGTCCAGCCCAGCGCGTGGCGCAGGATGAGCTCCTCGAGGCTCATGCCGGTGCCGAAGCGGAGCGTGCGCGAGCAGAGGCCCCCGATGGAGCGGGCGGCGACCTCGATGACCCAGGGGCCGTCGTCGTTCACCCGCAGCTCGGCGTGCACCGGGCCTTCCCGGAGACCGAGCGCGGCGCAGGCCGCCGCGGTCACCTTCGTGATCCGGCGCTGGATCGCCTGGGGCAGGCGGGAGGGCGTGACGTAGATCGTCTCCTCGAAGAACGGGCCGTCGAGCGGGTCGGGCTTGTCGAAGAGCGCCAGCGTGTGGAGCGTGCCGCCGACGAGGAGCCCCTCCAGCGCCACCTCGAGCCCCGGGACGAACTGCTCGGCGAGCAGGTACTCCGCGGCCTCGCCGCTCACCCCGACGTCGTCGCGGTGGAGGATGGCCCCGATGCGGTGAAAGGCGGCGATGAACTGGTCCACGGTGTTGGCGCGGACCACGCCGCGGCTCGCGGAGAGCGCCAGCGGCTTGAGGACGCAGGGGAAGGCCACGCCGCGCGCCGCTGTGAACGGGTCGTCCTTCAGCGCCAGGCGCCGGAAGCGTGGGACGGGCACCCCGGCGGCGGCCAGGCACTGGCGCATCTGGTACTTGTTCCGCGCGGCGGCCACCGCGGCCACGGGGTTCGCGCGCAGGCCCAGGCGGTGGGCAATCGCCGCCGCCACGGTCGTGGTGAGGTCGTCGACCCCGACGACCGCGTCGAGCGGATGCCCCCGGCTCCACTCGGCGACCCTGGCCGCGGCGCCCTCCGGGTCGGCGAAGTCGAGCGTCAGCAGGGTGCCGGGGGCCAGCTCCTCGAGAGTGCTCGGGCGCTCAGAAGCGCAGACGAGATCGACGCCGAGCTTGTGCGCGGCGTGGACGAAGGCCTCCGTGCGGTACGTCGTGGTGGGCAGCAGCAGAAGGAGCCTGGCCATGTTCCATTTCGAGCGCCGGCTCCGCCGGCGCAGTCGAATTCTGGGGGAGGTCTCGGAGGGGGCCGTCGAGGCCCCCTCCGATAATTACGCCTTGCCGGGTGTGTAGTACGGGTTGCTGCCGGCGGCGTGGTCCGTCGTGTCGAGCACCTCGGCGATCTCCGGGATCTCTTCCTTCAGCAGGCGCTCGATCCCCGCCTTGAGCGTGACGTCGGCCGCTCCGCAGCCCTGGCAACCCCCGCCCATCTGGAGATAGACGCGGTTCTCCTGGACGTCGATCAGCTCGACGTAGCCGCCGTGCCCCGCCACCGCGGGGTTGATCATCGTGTCGATGAGGTCCTGAACCCGCGACTTCAGGTCCCCGTTCTTGCCCGTGCTCTCGGTGGTCATGACGTCACCTCTCAGATGCGTATGGTACCAGATTCTCAACGCTCGAACCGAGCGCCCGTCCATGCCCGCCAGGCCACCGCCGCTCGGGTCGCGCCCGATCGGTGGAGTTGGGCACGTCCTTCGAGACCCGTGGTTCAGGGGGATGCCGGAGCCTCGTGTAGTGAGAAGGCACGCCGTGCTTGGTGGATAGCGTGGTCGAGAAGGGCGTGCCCAACTCCACCGATCAAGGCCCGACCCGCTCGGCGAGGGCCAACTGGCCCTCGGTCGGCTCCGCTCAGCAGAACCAGGGCTCGGTCAGCCGCGGCGGGCGCTTGCGGTCGGAAGGCGGGGCCATGGGCACGGCGCGCGCCGGCCGCCCTGCCGCATCGTCGGCCAGCGCCCGGATGCGCGCCGAGGTGACCGCCGTGTCCTCTTTGCGATCGGCGGCCTCGGCGACCAGTTGCGCGACCGGCTCCTGCAGCCGGTCCATCCGCGGATCGGGATGCATCCACCGGTAATAGAAGGAGCCCTCGATCAGCGGGCCCAGATACGGACGCATGGCCGGGCTGTCGAGGAGCAACGAGCCGGGGGGAACGAGCAGCCGGATCGAGTACTGCACAGGGTCGACGTGATCGATCAGCCCCTCACGCTCGACGAAGTCGAGCATCTCGCGGTAGTCGTCGAGCGTCGTCCACGGCGTGAAAGGGACCCAGGTCGGCCGCAGCGCGATGCCCGCCGCCCGCGCGGCGCCCAGCGCCTCCAGCACGTCGGCGCGGGTGTGGCCCTTGTCGAGGTGCGCCAGGACCGTGTCGCTCAGCGACTCGACCGCCGAGACGATGAACACGCAGCCGAGCGCGGCCAGCTCGCCGAGGTGCTGCCGCTGGCGCAGCAGGTGCTCCACCTTGGCGGTGAAGTCGAAGGTCACCGCCGGGAACTCGGCGTGCAGCCCGCGCGCGACGGCCAGCGCGTGG
The DNA here is from genome assembly GCA_001917535.1 of Candidatus Rokubacteria bacterium 13_1_40CM_69_27. Taxonomy (GTDB): domain Bacteria; phylum Methylomirabilota; class Methylomirabilia; order Rokubacteriales; family CSP1-6; genus MNEF01. The sequence goes on along the minus strand of MNEF01000019.1, from coordinate 2,142 downwards.
CCGGGCCCGTTGAGGAAGTCGGGGTCGCCGAACGTGATGTGGGTGGCGCCGGCCTCCACGAGCTGGCGGACGTCGGCGAGGACGACCTCGCGGGGGACCACGAAGAAGCGCCCGCCGTAGACGGGCGGGATCGGGCAGTGGCGGCACCGGTGCTTGCAGCCGCGGCTGGCTTCGACGTACCCGGTGAGCTCGAGCCGTCCCTCGCGCTCGAGATGCGCGTACTTCTTCAGCGCGGGCAGCTTCGCCCGGCTGGGGAGCGGGAAGTCGAGCTTCTCGAGCCACGGGCTCCCGGGCCCCGGTCTCTCGCCGGCCTTCAGCGTCTGCACCAGCTCGACCAGCGCCCGCTCGAGCTCTCCGGCCAGGACGGAGTCGGCGCCGTGGGCGAGCAGGTAGCCCGCGTTCAGCGTCGCGTAGAGCCCGTAGAAGCAGATGTGACAGGAGGGATTGACCTGACGCACGCGCGCGGCCACGCCCACGCCCAGGCGCAGCGCCGTGTGCATGGGCACCGAGATCGCCACAACGCGCGCGTGGCGGACCTGCTCGGCGTCGAAGGGCTCGACCGAGACGTCCATCACCGCGGGCGCGTAGCCGCGCCGCTCCAGGAAGGCCGCTGGCCAGGCCACCGCCAGCGGCTGGTGACCCAGCTCGTAGCAGGCTATGAGGAGAATCGCGCCGGGCTCCTTCATGGACGTTCTAGTCTACCTCCGGGCCTGGACGGACGCGTGGTATGGTACGACGGCAGCACACCTGAGGAGGACGCGATGACCGTCAAGATCACCTGCCGTCCCAACGGCCCCTACTTGGTGGAAGGCGACGTCGAGATCTACGATCCGACGGGCGCACGCGTCGATACCACCGGCCGCCCCCGCATCGCCCTCTGCCGCTGCGGGGGCTCGACGACCAAGCCGTTCTGTGACGGCACCCACAGCAAGGTCGGCTTCAAGGCCGCCGAGGCCGCCGTCGCCCAGGAGAAGAAGTAGCTCAGTCTTCCTCTTTTTTTTCTTCGGCGACGTCCGTCAGCAGCACCCAGTCGTTGGGGGGATCGTCGGGCGGGCGGGTCTTGGGCTCCGTGGTGACCGTGCGGCTGCGGCTCGGCGAGAACCACTCCCAGCGCCCCTCGGGCGCGCCGGCATCCTGGACCTCACCCATCTCGGGACCGGCGGCGCCGCTGGCATCCCGCTCGGTCTTGCGCTGCTGCTTGGCCTCTTGCCGGGCTTTCCGGAGGTCTTCGCGGCGCCGGCGCTCGAAGCCGTAGTTCCGACGGCGACTCATCGACGCCGCAGGTGGGACGTCGTCCGACCGAACGGCCGCGGGCGGACCGAGCGATCGTCGACGTTGAGCTCCTTCATTCGCTCCCGCCCCTCGGCCACGGCGGCGGCGATCGAGCGGAATGTGCCGTGCGACTCTTCGACCACCTCGCCGGCGTTGTTGACGATACGCCAGCGCCAGTCGGGACGGGACGGAGTGGAGAATGCCATCACGTTCATTCGACGCTCCTCGGAGCCGGTGAACGGCCGGAACGGGAGCGCGGCTCCCGCCTCAGGCCTCTCGGGGCGCGGGGCGAGGCTACCAGCGCCCGCGGCCGGATCCGCCGCGCTCGGAGCCCGAGTGCGGTCCGCCGCCGGCGCCGGGCGCCTTGGCGCGCTCGACCTTCAGCCGCCGGCCGTCGACGTCCTGGTTATTGAACTGGGCGATCGCCTTGTCGGCCTCTTCGCTCGTCGACATCTCGACGAAGCCGAAGCCGCGGGACCGCCCGGTCTGGTCCGTCACGACGGCGGCGGACTCGACGCGACCGGCCTGGGCGAACAACTCGCGAAGACGCTCGCTGGTGGTGGAGAAGGCAAGACCACCGATGAAGAGTTTGTGCGCCATTGGGGCGCCCCCTTCCAGCCTTCCGCCAAGTGAGCACGCCCCAGAACGGCGGAAGAAGCACCGGAGACGCGGTCTGACGACAACGCACAAACGCCAGGCTGCGTCACTATAACACGTCTCGGTAAGGCCGTGCCAGTATCTCGCCGCGCCGACCGCGGCCTAGCCAGCCCTTCCCATGATCTCCCGGAGCCTCTGCCTCCAGCCGCGGCCTCGACACGGACACCACCGACGCCGTGGGGACGAGCGATCGGTCGCATGCCGGTCGAGCGT
>MNEF01000037.1 GCA_001917535.1 Candidatus Rokubacteria bacterium 13_1_40CM_69_27 | reverse complement strand
CGTTTGTCAGAACGGAGTTAAAGGCCGGCGCGTCATCCCGCGAGGCGTCGCCGTTGACCCCTCGGGATGCACGGAGCTGGTCGATCGTCCCTCGCCCCGCATGGAGCACTCAACCTCCAGGGCCCCACTGCCCGCCTGGGCGTCGCAAGGACCCGGCGGGCCAGCGCCACGGAGCGCACGACGTCACCACCACCGGCGCGATACTGCGCCGGCGACGGAGACGCTGTCAAGACGGACAGCCAGGCGCAGACTCCCAAATCTGTAGCCCGAGCGCCTAGAAGATTCAAAGCCCCGCCCCCGCGGTGGAACCCCGACGGCAGGGCGTGGTCAGGCGACAGGTCCAGAGTCCGTCGCCAGCTTCCTGGGCCTTCCGCGCGTGCTCAGACGAACTTCGGCATGATCAGGCGCGGGAAGAACAGGATCACGTTCGGGAAGAAGATGACGAACGCGAGCATCAGGAGCATGGCGATCAGGAGGATGCCGACGTCTCTGATGCACTCGACGACCTGGATCTGGCCGATCGCACACGAGATCAGGAGACACAGCCCGTAGGGGGGCGTGACGAGGCCGAAGGCCAGTGACACGACGCCGATGATGGCGAAGTGGACGGGATGCATGTGGACTCGCTCGGCGAGCGGCAGCATCAGGTTGCCGAAGATGATCATGGCCGGGATGGCGTCGATGAAGCAACCCACGACGAGGAACACGCCGGCGACGATGAGCCCGACCGCGGTCACGCTGGTGGCGTAGGGCGCGAGCGTCTTCATGATCGCCGTTGGGATGCGGTAGAACGCCAGGAGCCAGCCGAAGGCAGAGGCGGTGCCGATGCAGAAGAGGGAGATGGAGGCAAGGCGCGCCGTCTCGTAGAACACGCCCGGCAGCGCCCGGATCCCGATCGAGCGGTACACCAGCGCGCCGACGACTAGCGTGTAGAGCACCGCGAGGACGGAGGCCTCGGTGGGCGTCGCGACGCCGAAGACGACGCCGCCGACGACGATCGCCGGGGCGAGCAGCGCGAACGACGCTCGCCCGAGCGTCCGGAAGAACTCCCGGACCGAGGCGCGGGCGTACACGGGGTAGCCCCGCAGCCGGGCGTAAACGTAGACGCAGACCATCAGGGACAGGCCGATCATGATCCCGGGGAGAAAGCCCGCCAGGAACAGGGCGCCGATCGACACGGACATGATCCCGCCCCACACCACCATGAGGATGCTCGGCGGGATAATCACCCCGATCACCGACGCGCAGGCGATCAGCGCGACCGTGAAGCTCGAGTCGTAGCCCTGCTTCTTCATCGCCGGGATGAGGAGTGATCCGATGCCCGCCGCCTCGGCAGTGGAGGAGCCGGAGATCCCGGCGAAGATCATGCTGACCACGACGCCGATGTGGCCCAGTCCCCCGCGGAAGTGTCCCACCATCGAGCGGGACAGCTCGACGAGCCGCTGCGTGATGCCGGACGAATTCATGAGATTGGCGGCCAGGATGAAGAAGGGCACCGCCAGCAGGACGAACGAGTTGTAGGACTTGTGCATCTCGGTGATCAGGAGAACGGGCGAGAGCCGGTCGTCCAGGAAGAACACCGGCACGCAGGCGATGCCGAGGGCGAAGGCGACCGGCACGCGGACCACGATCAGGACCGCGAAGATGGAGAACATGAGCCACCCGACTTCAGCCGACGTCATCGCGGCCCCTCCGGATGGCGTCCAGGACGGAGATGCTCCGCTCGGCGATGAAGACGATCCACGTCACGCCTGCCAGGAAGAACGCGACGTGCATGGTCAGCATGTTGATGCCCGTCAGCTCCGACGTCTGGGTGTAGCCGAAGCTTGAGTAGCCCCAGCCGTAGACGACGAACACGACGGCCACCAGCAGGATGGCGCAGTCGACGACCAGGTGGCTGACGGCCCTCGCGCGAGGTGTTGACGGCTTGGGCAGGATATCCACGGCGAAGTGGGTGCGCTCGCGGACGGCGATCGTGGCGCCGATCATGATGATCCAGATGAAGAGAAATCGCGCGGCTTCCTCGGTCCAGATGTAGCGCGGGATGAACTCCGTGTACCGGGCCACGATCTGCAGCGTGACGGGGATGACCAGGAGGGCGAGCAGAGCGGTGACGAGAACCTGCAAGAGCCGGAAGTACGCGTCGATGACGCGCTTCACTTCACCGCGTTGATGGCAGCCAGAACCTTCTCCGCCTCGATCTCCTTGGCGAACGCCTCTTTCACGGGCGCCGCCAGCTCCAGGAGCTTGACACGATCGGCGAAGGGATGGATCCGGATCTTGCCTTCCGCCTTCAGCTTCTCGAGGATCTTGTCGTCCTCCCGGCGCTCCCACTGCCGGCCCCAGGCCGCGCCATCCAGCCCGGCCTTGAGGATGGCCTCCTGCAGATCCTTCGGCAGCTTGCGGAAGCTCTTCCCGCTGAAGCAGAGAGGGCGGATGGTGATGGCATGCTGGGACAGCGAGATGTCGCCGGCCACCTCGTGCCACTTCATCTGCGACCACCCCGGCGCCTCGTTCTCGCCGGCCTGGATCACGTTCGTCTGGATGGCGTTGTACACCTCGTCATAGGCAATGACGGTCGGCGCGGCGGTGATCGCCTGGAACATGCGGGTCTGGATCGGCGCCCCCATCACACGGATGTTCAAGCCCTTGAGCTCTGCCATGTTGCGGACGGGCTTGTTGGCGACGATGTTGCGCACGCCGCCACCCGCATAGCCGATCAGCATAACGTCCGCTTTCTTGAGGACGTCCTCCGCGATCGGCTTCAGGGCCTCACCGGTGGACAGGACCTTCGTCCAGTGGTCGATGTCCCGGAAGAGGAAGGGCATGTCCATGAGCGTGGCCTGCTTCGAGAAGGTGGCCATATGGGACGGGGCGACGATGGCGTAGTCCACGGAGAGGCCCTGGCTCATGTAGGAGAAGTAGTCCTTCTCCAGGCCGAGCTCGCGGTTACGGTGCAGGACGAAGTTGACCGGCTTCCCGTAATATTTCTGAACCTGCTCGGCGAACTTGAGCATGGTCTGGTTGTAGGAGTGGGTGTCGTCGAACTGGCTTGCCCCCCGCAAGGTGATGGTCTGCGCCAGTGCCGGCGAGCCGACTCCGACGACGAGGGCGACAGCAGCCACGAGGACGCGGACACTCTTGACGCTCATCCAGGTCATGGGCCGTACCTCCTCTAATTGATGGGCTCGCCATAACTGCCACAGCCAGGCATGATCGTCAAGAGAACGATCTATTCAGTCGTGGACCGCCAAGGGCCCTCGGCCTGACGATCCCGCCGGCGGTGCTGCTGCGGGCGGATCAGGTGATCGAATGAGATGCCGCGGTAGCATGGGGATGGGAACCGGACGAGCTATCGGAAGGTGCGCATGCATCTCCCACATGAATCGGGACACCGCCAAGAGTCAACCCCATGAAACAGTCTGGCTTCGTATCGCCTGTGCTCGGACTCACCCTGCGGTGAATTGACAGCAATGCCGGCCAAGGGAGAGGACTGATGGCGCACCCCAGGAAGTAGGCCGGATCCGCTTGACACCGCGAGGGTGGCCGGTCAACCTCTCGCGCGGTCGCGACCGGTCGTGACGAGCGGCACCTGAGCCGGCCGGTGACTTAGACGAGCGGCCAGGGGTAGCGCAGGCCGCTGGTGTCCTCCGGGAAGCGGCCGTCGGCGACAAGCCGCGCGGCGCGGGCGAGGAGCGCCTCACGCTCGTCGGGCTCGAGGAGCTCCCCGAGCGGCGCGGGGGCGCCGTCAGGGAGGACCCGCTGGACGTCGTCGAGGATCGGCGCGGGAATCGGCTCCCCGGCGAAGTCCCAGATCACCGTCCGGAGCTTGGGCTCGACGTGGAACGTGAGGGCGTTGTCGATGGCGTGGATCGCGCCGTCGTCGCCGAGGAGGCAATGGCCGCTCTTGCGATCGGCGTTGTTGGCGACGAGGTCGAACGCGCAGATGCGCCGGAGGCGATCGTGGTGACGCGGGTCCTCCCGCAGCGTGAAGTAGTGGTGGCGGAAGTCGGCGTCGACGAAGCGCTGGAGCGAGCCTTCGCCGAGCGGGCCGTCGCGCGCGACCGTCGGCGGCACGAGCGCCCAGCCCAGGGCCTCCGACAGGTGATAGGCCGCCACCTCTCGCTTGTGGAGGCCGGGCGGAAAGTCCCAGAGCGCCCGTTCTCCGGACTGCGGCTTGTACACGGCGAGCGCCGTCGCGCCCTCGAGCGCCACCTCCACGAGGAACGTCCGGTTGGAGCTTCCGGGCAGCCGGCCCTTCACGCTGATGTCGCCCCGGGCGAGGAGCTCGAGCACGGTCACGTCTCGGCGCCGGCGAGGCGGTCCCGCCTTTCTCACCGAACGACGTGGCCGTTGGCCCGGGGGCAGACGTGGCCACCGGGGTCCTTGGGCTCCGTGCACATCGGGCAGATCGGTCGGCTCGCCTTCATGAGCGCCCGCGCGCGCTCGACGAGCGCCGCTGCCTGGCCGCGGGTGATCCGGAAGCGCGCCGCCGCCGGCTCGTCACCTTCCTCGACGAGCTCGCGAGCAACGATGACGATGCGGTCGCCGTCGGCGTCGTAGCCCACGGCGAGCGAGGCGACGATCCACGCCGGCTCTACCGGCTCCAGAAGCGTCACGTCGTCCGCGACGTCGCCGGCGGCGGGGGGCCGGGCGAGGACACCGGCCAGGTGTTCGCCGAGGGCGCGCACGTGCTCCTTTTCGACCTTGAGCGTGACGACCACGCCGGCCTGCCGGCCCTGAAGGTAGAACACGCGTTGGCCCGCAGGGCCGATGGCGCCCACGGTGAAGTGGTCAGGCGCTGCAAGGTCGAACGACTCGGTCATGGCACGCCGAGCCAGCCGAGATCGCCGTGCACCGTGTTGACCGTGAGGATGATCGGCCCCTCGCGCCGGTAGGCGATGGCGGAGACGGACGCGGGGGCGACCACGAGGCGCTGGAAGAGGTCGAGGGGGACGCCCAGCGCGTGGGCCACGGCGGCCTTGATCGGGTCGCCGTGCGACACCGCGACGACGGCCCGGCCGGCATGGCGCTCGACGAGCCGGGCGAGCGCGGAGAGGACCCGCGCCTGCATGTTGGCGAACGACTCGCCGCCTGGGAAGCGGAAGCCGCTGGGGTGGCGCTGGATCACCGTCCACTCGCGCCGGCGGCGGAGCTGCGCGAGCGACCGGCCCGTCCATTCCCCCACGTCCAGGTCGGTGAGCCCGGGCTCCACCCGCACCGCGAGGCCCCGGGCGCGGGCGATGGGGGCCGCCGTCTCGCGCGCCCGATACAGCGGCGACGCGTACACGGCGGCGATTCCCGGGACGCGCGCGAGGTGCTTCGCGAGGGCATCGGCCTGGCGCCGCCCCTCCGCGGTGAGGTGTGGGCGGCCGGCGCGCCCGGGGAGCTTCACGCCTGTCGTGGCGGTGCGGCCGTGACGGACGAGGAGCACGAGGGTCGCAGCGTCGCGTGGCATCGCCGCAGGATAGAGGGCGCCCGCGCGTGGCGCAAGGGAGCGTACAATCCCAGGCATGAGCAGCACAGGGGACGCGGAGCGCGCGGCGACGAGGGCGCGGACGGTCGGACAACTGCGAGCAGGTGAATACCGGACGCGGTCCGTCAAGGAGGAGCTGCGGGAGAACCTGGTCGCCCGCCTCCGGAGCGGCGAGCCGCTGTTTCCGGGCATCGTCGGCTACGACGACACCGTCGTGCCCCAGATCGAGAACGCCATCCTCAGCGGCCACGACATCGTCTTCCTCGGCGAGCGCGGCCAGGCCAAGACCCGCCTGGCCCGGCTGCTGGTGGGGCTGCTGGACGAGGCCGTGCCCGCGCTGGCCGGCTGCGAGATCAACGATGACCCGCTGGCGCCCATCTGCGCGGCCTGCCGGGCACGCGTCGCCGCCGACGGTGACGGGGCCGAGGTCGTCTGGATCCCGCGTGACCGCCGCTACGGCGAGAAGCTCGCCACTCCCGACATCACCATCGCGGACCTCATCGGCGAAGTCGACCCGATCAAGGTCGCCGAGGGGCGCTACCTCGCCGACGAGCTGACGATCCACTACGGGCTCCTCCCGCGCACCAACCGCGGCATCTTCGCGATCAACGAGCTGCCCGACCTCGTCGAGCGGATCCAGGTAGGGCTCCTCAACATCATGGAAGAGCGGGACGTTCAGATCCGCGGCTACAAGGTGCGGCTCCCGCTCGATCTCTACGTGGTGGCCAGCGCCAACCCCGAGGACTACACGAACCGCGGGCGCATCATCACCCCGCTCAAGGACCGCTTCGGCTCGCAGATCCGCACCCACTACCCGCGCCGCCTGGAGGACGAGATCGCGATCATGGACGCCGAGCGCACGCGGTTCGCGGAGGACGGCCTGCACGCGATCACGCCCGGCTACATGAAGCAGGTGGTGGCCGAGCTGACCCACCTCGCCCGGCGCTCCTCCGAGATCAGCCAGCGTTCCGGCGTGTCGGTACGCGTCACGATCTGCAACTGGGAGAACCTGATGTCGAGCGCGCTGAAGCGCGCCGTCCGCCTGGGCGAGCGCGAGATCGCGCCGCGGGTGAGCGACCTCGGGGCGATCGTCGCATCCACCAGCGGGAAGATCGAGCTGGAGACGGCGGGTGACGGAAGCGAGGACAAGGTGCTGGCGAAGCTCGTGCAGCGCGCCGTGCTCACCGTCTTCGGGCGGACCTTTGGCGCGACCGAGCTGGAAGAGGTGGTGGCGGCGTTCCAAGCAGGGCTCGCCATCACCGTGTCCGACACGATGCCGTCGAGCGAGTACGTCCGCCAGGTGGGCGAGGTCCGGCCGCTGCTCGGCGCGGTGAGGAAGCTCGGCGCGACCGATGCCGCCAGCACGGCCGCGGCGCTCGAGTTCGTCCTGGAGGGCCTCCACCTCTCGCGCAAACTCAACAAGGACGTCCAGGCCGGCCACTCCCGGTACCGGGGCTAGGCGGCCCCCATGCTCATCCGCTACTCGCGCTGGGACGGCAGCCAGTCCCTCCCCGATCTCGACGCCGACGACCTGATCGCGGCGATGTCCGACGACCTCCTGAGCGACGGCGACCTCCGGCGGGCGCTCCAGCGTCTCCTTCAGCGCGGCGTGCCGGGCCGGGACGGCCAGCGCGCTCCCGGGCTCCAGGAGCTCTTGAAGCAGCTCAGCCAGCGGAGGCAGGAGCGTCTCGATCGCTACGACCTGGGCTCGGCGCTGGAGGACATCAAGCGGAAGCTGGAAGACGTCATCCGGACGGAGCGGGAAGGGATCCGGCAGCGGCTCGCGCCCCAGGCCGCCGCGACCAAGGAGGCGGCGCTCGACGCGCTCCCGCCCGACCCGGCCGGGCGGATCCGCGCCCTCCAGGACTACGCGTTCGTGGATCCTGAGGCACACCGCCTCTTCGAGGAGCTGCTCCGGTCCCTGCGTCAGCAGATGCTGAAGCCGTTCCTGTCGGGGCTGCAGCAGGCGCTCGAGGGGATGACGCCCGCCGATCTGGCGCGTCTGCGCGAAATGCTGCAGGACCTGAACCGGATGCTCCGCCAGAGGGCTGACGGCGGCGAGCCGGACTTCCAGGCGTTCCGCGACCGGTGGGGCCAGCACTTCTCCGGCGTCGAGAGCCTCGACCAGCTCCTCCAGCAGATCGGCCGCCAGATGGCGCAGATGCAGTCGCTGCTCGCCAGCCTTTCGCCCGAGCACCGCGCTCAGCTCGAGGACACGCTGCGGTCGCTCCTGCTCCGCGACGAGCGGCTCGACGCGGCGCTCGCCCAGCTCGCGATGCATCTCGACGCGCTCCTGCCCATGGACGAGCTGCGCCCTCGCTACGACTTCAGCGGTGGCGACGAGGTGACGTTGCAGGAGGCGATGCGGCTGATGGAGGAGCTGCAGCAGATGGACCGGCTCGAGCGCCAGCTCGGCCGGGCCAAGGGCCCGGAGGAGCTCGCGACGGTCGATCCGGCCGAGGTCGAGCGCCTGCTCGGCCCGGAGGCCGCCCGGGAGCTCGAGCGCCTCCGCGACCTCGCCCGGATGCTGGAGGAGGCGGGCTACCTCGAGCGGCGGGGCGACCGGCTCGAGCTCACCGCCCGCGCGATCCGCAAGATCGCCGACAAGGCGCTCCACGACATCTTCGCCCACCTGAAGCGCGACCGCTTCGGGCGCCACGCGGTGGAGCGCCGCGGGGCCGGCGGCGACCGCACCGACGAGACCAAGGGCTACGAGTACGGCGACCCCTTTCTGCTGGATCTCAAGGAGACGCTGATGAACGCGGTCGCGCGGGGCGGGCCGGTCACGCCGGTGCGTCTTGCGCCCGACGACTTCGAGGTCTTCCGGACCGAGCTCTCCACCCAGGCGGCCACGGTCGTCATGCTCGACATGAGCCGCTCGATGCTCAACAGCGGCCTGTTCCTGCCGGCCAAGAAGGTCGCGCTGGCCCTCCACGCCCTCATCCGCGGCCAGTTCCCGCGCGACACGCTCCACATCGTCGGTTTCTCGCTCTACGCCCGCGAGTTCACCGCCGAGCAGCTCCCGCGCCTGGCCTGGAGCGACTGGAACGTCGGGACCAACATGCACGCTGCCTTCATGCTCTCGCGCCGGCTCCTCGGCCGCCAGAAGTCCGGCAACAGGCAGATCATCATGATCACCGACGGCGAGCCCACCGCTCACCTGGAAGGTGACGGGGCCGAGTTCGCCTACCCGCCCACGCGCCGGACGCTCCAGGAGACGCTCAAGGAGGTCCGACGGTGCACGCGCGAGAGCATCACGATCAACACCTTCATGCTGGAGCGGAGCACCACCCTGATGGCGTTCGTCGAGCAGATGGCGCGGATCAATCGCGGCCGCGCCTTCTTCGCGACTCCCGAGCGCCTGGGCGAGTACGTCGTGGTGGACTACGTCCGGGGCAAGCGGCGGGCGCGCGGGTGAGCGCCCTCGAGCACCCCTGGCCTCGGCCGCCCGCGCCCGGCGACGTCGTCACAGTGGCGCCCGGCATCGCGTGGCTCCGCATGCCGCTGCACTTGGCTCGTCATGCATCGTCGTGCGCAGGAGCTCGGGCTCGCTCTTAATCAGCGGGTCCAACTGCCGTGCCGATCGGTGCCCAACTCGGGCGAAACGCCGCACCAAGCGAATCGGCGCTCCGGGTCAACTCTCGGGTTCTCGCGGCCTTGGCTCGCCTTGGGACTGCTCAGGTTGCTCCCGGCTCTCGCTGGATGTCGCTGGTTCGAGCCGGTCAGAAATGGCGGGTGAAGCCTGGGGTGCTCCGAGCGTTGCGTCGCGCAGGCCGGCGGCAATGGGTCACTGCGACCTGTCACCGAGACTGTCACTCACGCCGCGCGATAGCGTGCAACCGGCCGCCACTTCCCGCGACATCGCTCGCTTGCCCCTGCCGGAGCAAGTAATCGAGAATGCAGGCAACGCAGGGCATGGACGGAGAGAACTGGAAATCCTATGCGCTTTTCCGAACTGCGTGTTTTAGTCGCGTCGATCTTTTCGGAACCAAACACTCCTCAATGTGATTGTTGGCGAAAACGTGGTCGTGGCTGAGACACGGGTTCGAAGCGGGCCCCCGCAATCACCGCGCGCGATCCGATCGTGCACCTGGATTCCGCTAGCCTCCACCCTGGATGGCCCTCAGCCGGCCGCCAGCGCCTCGTCGTCGGCCCACTCCACGGCGACCCATTGTGATCATTCTGGCCCTGGTTCACCATTGAGCATGACTTCGGGCGCCGGGTGCCGGAGAGACGCCGGCCCGCACACCGCCGGGAGGCGCGTCGGTCGGAACGACCAACTGAGAGGGGGGACGGCGATGATTTTCCGGGAGGCGATCGATGCGATCATCGGCAGGCACCGGCAGCGCGGCAGCGAGCGCGAGGTCAGGATGCAGGTCGCCGGGCAGTGGGTCGAGGGCGAGGGCGCTCGGGAGTCGGCGGTCATGAACCCGGCGACCGAGCAGGTCCTCGCGTCGGTGCGCGACGCCTCGCCCGGGCAGGCCCGGCAGGCGTTCCAGGCGGCCCGGGCCGCGCAGGAGTACTGGCACTTCGACGTCGGCGAGCAGGACAAGGAGCGTGTCTTCCGCCGCGTGGCGGAGAGCCTCCACGAGGTCCGCGGGCCGCTCGCCTGGGTCATGATCCAGGAAGGCGGCAAGCTCTGGAAGTGGGCCGAGGCCGAGGTGCAGGAGGCGATCGACACCGTCTGGCACTACCATGGCGAGATCTCGCGGATGTACGGGCGCTTCTCGCGGTGCCAGGTGCCCGACAAGCTGTCGATCACGATGCGCGAGCCCTACGGGGTGATCCTGGGCATCACGCCCTGGAACTTCCCGCTGGCGGTGCCGTCCTGGAAGATCTTCGCAGCGCTCGCGGGCGGGAACGCCATCGTCATGAAGGCGGCCGAGCAGACGCCGACCACGCTCTCGATCCTCTGCTACCTGGTTCTCTGCGCCATCGCCGACGAGCTCGGTCCGACGCGTGCGGAGCGCCTGGCGGGCGTTTTCCAGGTGCTGCACGGCCGGGGGGAGACGGTGGGCAAGGTCGCCCTCGAGGAGGGCGACTATGACAAGGTGATGTTCACGGGCGGCACGGAGACCGGCGGGATTGTCGGCGAGATCGCCGGCCGCCGACGGAAGCCGGTGAGCCTCGAGCTCGGCGGCCATGCCGCCATCGTCCTGCTGGACGACTTCGACCTCGACCGCGCCGTCGCCGAGGCCGTGGTGGCCAACTGCGGCGACTCGGGGCAGCGTTGCGTCTCGCTCCGTGCCGTCTTCGCGCAGGACACCGTCGTCGACGAGTTCCGCCGGCGCTACGTTGAGCGCATCAAGGGCCTCCGGATCGGCAACCCGGCGGATCCCGCGACCGTGATGGGGCCGCTGGTGAGCGAGGAGCAGCTCGAGCGCGTGGAAAGCGGCGTGGCCCGCGCGCTGGCCGAAGGCGGCGAGCGCGTGTACGGGGGCTTTCCGCTCAAGAAGGCGCCGGGGGCCGCGCGCACGGAGATCCCAGCGGCGCCGGAGGCCTGGGAGCGCGGCTACTTCTTCCCGCCCACCGTAATCGAGGCGCGTGATCCGGCGAACTACGCTATGCACCACGAGATCTTCGGACCGGTCCTCTGCCTCAGCACGTTCGGCGGCAGGAACCGCGAGGAGGCGCTCCTTAACGCCGTACGGCTCATGAACGAGTCGCGCTACGGCCTGAGCAACGCCGTCCTCACCAACCAGCTCGACTTCGCGATGAAGGCGATGGAACGCGCGAAGACCGGCATCCTTTATATCGGCCGCGGCACGACGGGCGCCGAGCTCGGCAAGCCCTTCGGCGGCGTGAAGGACTCGGGACACGGGCGTGAGGGCGCGGGCCTCGACGAGGTCACATACCTCAAGC
>MNEF01000010.1 GCA_001917535.1 Candidatus Rokubacteria bacterium 13_1_40CM_69_27 | reverse complement strand
CGATCGCCGAGCCGACGATCACGCCATCGGCCAGCCGGCCGACCGCGGCGACCTGCTCGGGCCGACCGATCCCGAAGCCGACGCACACGGGCTTGGTGGTGACGAGCCGCAGCGCGCGGATCTGGGCCTCCAGCTCCCTGGAGAGCGCCGCCCGCTCGCCGGTGACACCCATCAGCGCGACCAGATAGATGAAGCCCCGGCTGCGCCGCGCGATCAGCCGGAGCCGATCGGTGGTGGAGGTCGGCGCGGCCAGGTGGACCACGTCGAGCCCGACCGGCTCGGCTTCGGCGCCGAGCGGCCCGGCCTCCTCGGGCGGCAGGTCGGCGACGATGACGCCATCGACGCCCGCCTTGGCGGCGGTCTCGGCGAACGGACGGAGCCCGAAGGCCAGCACCGGGTTGTAGTAGGTCAGCAGCACGAGGGGCGCCCGCACCTCGCCGCGCAGGGTCGTGACCGTCTCCAGCACGCGCCCCAGCGAGGCGCCGGCGGCCAGGGCCCGCTGGCCCGCGCGCTGGATGACCGGTCCGTCCGCGAGGGGATCGGAGAAGGGCACGCCCAGCTCGATCACGTCGGCGCCCCGCCGCTCGGCCTCGGCGGCGAGCCGGGCGGTGGCCTCGAGCGACGGGTCCCCCGCGGTGAAGTAGGTCACCAGGGCCCGCTCGCCCGATGCGCGCAGCCGCTGGAACGTCGTGGCCAGGCGCGTCATCGCGCCCCGTCTCCCAGGGCCTTGGCCACCACCTGCACGTCCTTGTCGCCACGGCCCGACAGCCCCACGACGATCGCCTTCGACCTCGGCAGCCGCTTGGCCAGCTGCATGGCGTAGGCGACGGCGTGAGCCGACTCCAGGGCCGGCATGATGCCCTCCAGCCGCGCCAGCGCCTGGAAGCCCGCGAGCGCCTCCTCGTCGGTGACGGCGACGAACTCGAACCGCCCGGTGTCCTTATAGTAGGCGTGCTCGGGCCCCACACCCGGATAGTCGAGGCCCGCCGAGATCGAGTGAGCGGTGGCGATCTGGCCGTCGTCGTTCTGGAGCAGATAGGTCATGCACCCGTGCAGCACGCCCACGCTGCCGGCGCTGAGGCTGGCGCCGTGCTTCCCGCTGGCCAGGCCGTGGCCGCCCGCCTCCACCCCCACGATCCTCACGCGGCGGTCGGCGATGAACGGATGGAACAACCCGATCGCGTTCGACCCGCCACCGACGCAGGCCACCAGCACGTCGGGCAGGCGCCCCAGCGCGGCCTGGGCCTGGCGACGCGTCTCCCGGCCGATCACGGCCTGGAAGTCGCGCACCATCATGGGATACGGATGGGGCCCGAGCGCCGAGCCGAGCAGGTAGTACGTGGTGCGGACGTTGGTGACCCAGTCGCGCAGCGCCTCGTTGATCGCGTCCTTCAGCGTCCGGCTCCCGGCGTCGACGGGGACGACGCGCGCCCCGAGCAGACGCATGCGGAAGACGTTGAGCGCCTGCCGCTCGACGTCCTCCGTGCCCATGTAGACGTCGCACTCGAGCCCCAGCAGCGCCGCCGCGGTGGCGGTGGCCACGCCGTGCTGGCCCGCCCCCGTTTCGGCGATGAGGCGCCCCTTCTTCATGCGGGCGGCCAGCAGCCCCTGCCCGAGCACGTTGTTGATCTTGTGGGCGCCCGTGTGGCAGAGGTCCTCGCGCTTGAGATAGATGCGCGCGCCGCCCACGTGCTCGGAGAGATGGCCCGCGAAGTAGAGGGGCGTCGGCCGTCCGGCGTAATCGCGCAGCAGGCCGGCGAGCCGGGCCTGGAAGTGCCCATCCCGCTTGGCCCGGACGTAGGCCCGCTCGAGCTCGATGAGCGGCGCCATCAGCGTCTCCGGCACGAAGCGGCCGCCATAGCGCCCGAAGTGCCCCGCGGCGTCGGGCAGGCGCGTCATGAGACCCGCTGGGCTTCCGCGATGAACCGCCGGACCTTGTCCGGATCCTTCCGGCCCGGAACCCCTTCCACCCCCGAGTTGACGTCCACCGCGTAGGGGCGCGCGAGGGCGACCGCGCGCGCCACGTTGTCCGGCGTCAGGCCGGCCGAGAGAATGATCCGCCACCGAGCGGAGGCCAGGTCGCGGGCCATCTCCCACTCGATGGGCTGGCGCGGCTCGCCCTCGCTCCAGCGGGAGGCGCTGTCGAGCAGGATGGCCGCGCAGCCCCGATAGCGCTCCGTCAGGGCGGGCGCCGACGGCGCGCGCCCGCCGGGAGCCGCGCTGGGGGCCAGCTTGACGGTCTTGATCGCGGGCAGAGCGAATTGGGCGATCTCCTCGGGCGGCTCGTCGCCGTGGAACTGCAGGGCCCGCAGCCCGCAGGCCTCGGCCACTGCCTTCACGTGGCCGGCCGGATGATCCCAGAACACACCCACCGGCGTGACGAAGGGCGGCAGGCCCCGGATGATCGGCGCCGCCTGCTCGGGCGTGACGAAGCGCGGCGTGCCCTCCACGAAGATGAAACCGAGCGCATCGGCGCCGGCCTCGACCGCCAGCAGGGCGTCCTCGGGGTTGGTGATCCCGCAGATCTTGACCTTAGTCACCGAGCGTCAGCTCCCGGATCTTGGCGGCCACGTCGCCGGCCCTCACGAGTCCCTCGCCGACGAGGACGGCGTGCGCGCCCGCCGCCACGACGGCGCGCACCTGCGCGGCGGTGAAAAAGCCGCTCTCGCTCACCACGATTGGCCCGGGCGGGATCAGCGGAAGCAGCTCGAGTGTCGTCTCCACTCGCGTCTCGAACGTGTGCAGGTCGCGGTTGTTGATCCCGAGGATCCGGGCGCCGACGGCCAGCGCTGTCTCGATCTCGGCCGCGGCATGGCATTCGACGAGCGCGGCCAGCCCCAGCTCCTTGGCCGCCTGCTGGAGGTCGCGGAGCTGCGGCGCCTCGAGGATGGCCACGATGAGGAGCGCGGCGTCCGCGCCGGCCGCTCGCGCCTCCCAGAGCTGGTACTCGTCCAGGATGAAGTCCTTGCGAAGCAGCGGCACCTCGACCGCGGCGCGGATCGCTCCCAGAAGCTCGAGGCTCCCCTGGAAGTACTTCTCGTCGGTGAGCACGGAGATGGCGTGGGCGCCGTGGCGCGCGTAGAGGCGCGCCAGCCCGATCGGGTCCAGGTCGGGGGCCAGGACGCCCCGGGAGGGCGAGGCCTTCTTCACCTCGGCGACGAGCCGGACCCGGCCCGGTGTCGGCCGGAGCGCCTCCTCCAGATCGCGCGGCGCTGGGAGGTCGCGGCAGCGCGCCTCAAGGACGGCGCGGGGCGTGGCGCGGCGCCGCCGGTGAAGCTCGTCGCGCTTGTCTCGAACGATCGTGTCGAGGATCGTCATGCGCCTAGAAGTCCTGGCGGAGCCCCCGCCGTCCCGGTATCTCCAGCGGCACCGCGGCGAGCTGGTCCAGGACGAACTCGCGGATGGTCCGGGGCGGCGGCAGGTCGCGCACGATTCGGCCAGCGGCCACGAGCGGCTTGAGCAGCGCCTCCCACACAGGCTCGCCTCGGGCGGGCGTGTCTGCGGCAGCGCCGGCGCCCGGCGGCGTCGCACTCCACACAGGCTGGCCGCACGCGCAGGGCGCGGGCCGCTTGGCGGCCGGGACGACGACGGTGGCGCGGCAGCCCCGGCAGCGGAAGACCTCCTTGGCGCCCGACCACTTGCCGCGCTTGGCGATAGCGTGCCCCTCGATCTCCATGATGTCGAGGGCGAAGTTCAGCACGGGGGCGTTGGCGATGGAGGTGCCCACGCCGTACGCGTCGACCACCGGGTTGAGCCGGAGGATCTCGTACTCGTCGACGCCCCCCGAGGCGATGATCTTCACGTGATCGAAGCCGCGCAGGTTGAGCTCCCAGCGGACCTCCTCGATGATCCGGTAGAAGTCGCCCCGGCGCGACGACGGGGTGTCGAGCCGGACCGCGTAGAGGTCCTTGCCCAGGGCTTCGGCGACGCGGATGGCCTCGAACTTCTCGTCCTGGAGCGTGTCGATGAGCGCCACCCGGCGCACCTTGGGGTCGATCACCTCGTGGAAGGCCTGGAGCGCCTCGACCGTGTCGCCGACCATCAGGACGAGGGAGTGCGGGATCGTTCCCATCGGGTCGGCGTCGATCAGCTCGGCCGACTTCGTGACCGCCACCCCGTCGCACCCGCCGATGAACGCGTTGCGCTCGATCATCGGGGCCAGCGCCGGGTGCATGCGCCGCGCACCGAAGGAGATCACCTGGCGCTCACCCGCGGCCTTCTTGCAGCGCGCGGCCTTGGTGGCGATGCCCGCGGCCTGGCACAGGAGCCCCAGAAGCGCCGTCTCGTACTGCGCCCACTCCACGTACGTGCCCTCGATGACGAGCACGGGCTGGTACGGCTCGAACACGGTGCCCTCATCCATGGCCCGGACGTCCACCGGCAATCCTTCCAGCAGCACCGCGGCTTCCTGGATGCCGGCGAGAATCCCCCACCGCCAGTCGTCGGGCAGACTCTTGAGATAGATCTCCGCCTTGACACGCTTGCGGTCCTGGCGGTGCCGGAGGATCTCCACGGTCCGGGCGAAATAGACGTCCGACACCTCGCCGCGCTTGATCTCAGCGTCGGAAGCAATGTGAAATGGGCGCTTCGGGGTCGTCATGGGTGGGCCAACGTGCTGGAAATTCTGGCAGAACCCCCCCAGCAAGTCAATGTACGCCGTCGTCGGTGGGGTGGGGTATCCCCTCGGAGACCTGTGTAGTGCGCAGGGTGCGAGGCTGGGGCGTTCAGAGAGTCCACGGCGGTGGTTGTTAGTCCGGTCGAGCGCGGGCTTCGCCGGCGCAATCCCTCATGGGGGGAGAACTCGGAGGGGGCCGCCGAGGCCCCTCCGACTAAAGCTTCAGCGACTTGAGGTAGGCGCGGAATTCGTCGGCCAGGTCGGGGCGGGCCAGCGCGAACTCGACGGTGGCCTTGAGAAAGCCGAGCTTGTCGCCCGTGTCGTAGCGCTTGCCCTCGAACTCCACCCCGTACATCGGCCGGCGCTGGCGCAGACGGCGCAACCCGTCCGTCAACTGGATCTCGCCGCGGCGGTCGGGCGCCGTCTCGGCCAGGATGCCGAAGATGTCGGGCGTGAGGACGTAGCGCCCGATGATCGCGAGCTCGGAGGGCGCCTCGTCCGGCCGGGGCTTCTCGACGAGGTCGGTGATCTCGTAGACCCGGGCCCCGTTCGGGCTCGGGATGGGCCGGGCGGCGATGACGCCGTACTGGTGGATGCGCTCGCGCGGCACCCGCTCCACCGCGACGACCGGCCCGCCGTGCCGCTCGAACACGTCGAGCAGCTGCCGCATGCACGGGGTAGGCGCGTTGCCGATGATGTCGTCGCCGAGGAAGACGCCGAACGGCTCCTCGCCCACCAGCGGGCGCGCGCACAGGATCGCGTGGCCGAGGCCGAGCGGCTCCTTCTGCCGCACGTAGCAGACGGAGGCCAACTCCGAGATCGTCTTGATCTGGGCCAGCTCCTCCACCTTGCCGCGATCGTTCAGGTAGTACTCCAGCTCGAAGGCCGCGTCGAAGTGGTCCTCGATCGCGCGCTTGTTGCGCCCCGTCACGATGATGATCTCGCTGAGGCCGGAGGCCACCGCTTCCTCCACCACGTACTGGATGGTGGGCTTGTCGACCAGCGGCAGCATTTCCTTGGGCTGGGCTTTGGTGGCAGGCAGGAAGCGGGTCCCCAGCCCGGCAGCAGGGAAGACAGCCTTGCGTACCGTCATGGCCGTGGCTCCTTCGCCTTCATGATACCCCGGGGCGCCGCTCAGGCCGCGCGGCGCGGCCGGGAGGCGGAGGCGTCGGGACGGCGGGCCCGGCGCGCGGAGATCACGCTGAAGGCGACGACGTAGGTCGCGAGGCCGGCCGCGGCACCGACGACCGTCGTGCCGATCAGCAGCGAGAAGGAGAGCTCCTGGAACAGCGCGACGGCGTCGCCCCACGACATGCGGCCCGGCTGCTCGACCAGGAACGTCACCCAGGCGTCGCGCATGCCGGCGGGGTCGGGCACCAGGAGCCCGCCGATCTTCAGCGCCGCGCCATACACGAACGGCGCGAACCAGGGGAGGTTGATCCATGTCCCCGTGATCGTGGCCGCGCGGTTCAGCCGGAAGATGCTGGCTACCACGATCGACAGGATCGTCTGCAACCCCCAGAACGGCGAGCAGCTGATGAAGACGCCGACCGCGAGCGCCAGCGCGATCCGCGCCGGTGGGTCGTCGAGATGCAACACCGCCCGCAGCCGCGCGGCCAGCAGCCGCCACGAGGCCTTCATGCCGGCCGCCCGCGCCCCACGCCCTCCAGCACCGCGATGATGGCCAGCACGCATGCCGCCTGGACGAGCAGGAGCACCGCCTCCCGGGTGGTCGAGCCCTCCAGCATCAGGGCCGAGAGACCGAGGGTCGCCGAGATGAAATAGATAAGGAAGACGCTCTCCGCCTTGGTGAGCCCCAGCGCCTCGAAGCGGTGGTGGATGTGGTCCTTGCCCGTATAGGCGAGCCACTCGGGCAGGGAGCGCACTTTCTGGGTCACCACGCGCACGATGCTCACGAAGATGATGTCGAACAGAGGGACGCCGAGGATGAGCACGGGGGTGAAGAGGGCCACGACGGGGTCATTTTCCGCCCATTCGCCCATCACCGCCAGCCCCGCCAGCGTGAAGCCGATGAAGGAGGCGCCGCTGTCGCCCAGGAAGATCCGGGCGCCGCCGGGACGGAAGTTGAAGGGCAGAAACCCCAGGCAGGCGCCTACCAGCGCCGCCGACAGGAACATGAGGTAGCGCTGGTTGGTCTGGAGCGCGGTCATGCTGAAGAAGACGCCGGCGATCACGCCGAGCCCGGCGGCCAGCCCGTCCATCCCGTCGAGGAACTGGACGGCGTTCGTCACCGTGAGAAACCACAGGAGCGTCAGGGCAACGTTGAGCCCCACGAAGCCCGGCACCCACGACGGCACGGTGTGGAGAGTCACGCCGTAGAGCATCGCCACCACCGCGCCGCCCACCTGGCCCGCGAGCTTGACCCGGGCGGGCAGCTCGATCACGTCGTCGAGGACGCCCACCGCGACGACGATCGAGGCGCCCAGAGCCACACCCTTGAGCTGGAGCGAGAACTGGAAGTTGGCCAGCACCGTCACGGCAAAGGCGAAGTAGACGGCAGCGCCGCCGAGCAGGGGCGTAGCCACCGCGTGCACCTTGCGGGCGGCCGGCTGGTCGAGCACGCCCCGCCAGAGGGCATAGGCGCGCACCAGCGGCACCGCGAAGACGGCGATGGCGAACGCGACGGTGGTGAGGTAGAGCCACAGCAGCCCCGCCTGGTAGAACCAACGGCGCACGGGCGGCGCCAGCAGGGCGACCAGCAGCGCCAGGCGGAGCGCCGTGGGCCACGGGCTCATAGGTCGGAGGAGGCCTCACGGCCCCCTCCAAGCCACCCCAGCGGTTGCGCCGGCAAAGCCGGCGCTCGAGGAACCGCGCGCCACGTTTGGGTTGACACAGGATCGCTCACGCGGCCAGCGCCTCCCCCAGCGCCGCGGCGACGGCATCGACCTCGGCGTCGGTCAACGACGGATAGCAGGGCAAGGACAGCGACTGCGCCCACAGGCGCTCCGCCTCCGGGTACCCGGAGAGGCCGAGCGCGCGATGGATGGGACGGAAGACGGGCCGGCGGGCGGCGATGCCGCTCGCCTCGAGTCCCGCGATCACCGCGTCCACCGGCCGGTCGATGGTCACGATGAAGCGATGATAAACGTGACGCTCCCCGGCATCGGCGGGCAGCCGGCATGGCAGGCCGCTCAGCCGCGCCCGGTAGCGGGCGGCGATGGCGCGGCGGCGGGCGATGAACCCGTCGAGGCGGCCGAGCTGACTGCGCCCCAGCGCCGCCTGCATGTCAGTCAGCTTGTAGTTGAAGCGCGGCGCCAGATCGGCGCGCTCGTCGTAGTCGCGGGCGTCGCGCGCCCGGCTCACCAGCGCGGCCGGCCCCGCGATCGCTCCCCCTTCCCCGGTGGTCAGAAGCTTCGTCGCATAGAAGGAGCAGACCGCGATATGCCCCAGGCTGCCCACGGGGCGCCCGCCCACGCGCGCGCCCAGCGTCTGGGCACAGTCCTCCAGCACCGGCACACCCAGGGCCGTGAAGGGCGCCGGATCCACGGCCAGACCGAAGGCGTGAGGCACGATCAGGCCGCGGGTGCGCCCGGTGAGGCGGCGCTTGGCGTCATCGGCCGCCAACGACAGCGTCGCCGGATCGGCGTCGGCCAGGACGGGCCGGGCGTGGCAGCGGGTGACGGCGTGGTGGAGCGCGTCGCACACGTAGGTGGGGATGATGACCTCGTCGCCCGCACCGACGCCGAGCGCCCGGAGGGCGAGCTCGAGCGCGGCGCTCCCCGAGCTGACGGCCGCCGCGGCCTCGACGCTCAGGCGGGCAGCGAGCTCCCCCTCGAAGGCGGCGACCTCGGGACCCTGGGCGAGCCCGCCGGAGCGGACGACGCGGGCGACGTGCTCAACGTCGCCCTCGCTCACGGTGGGCCGCGAGTGCGGGATCAAATATCCAGCAGTAGCCGAACGGACTGAAACGCCTCCGCGTACTTCACGCGCGCCTGGATGCCCCGGAAGTTCGCGCACGACACCGCCAGCTCGAGGATCGTCAGGTCCTCGATGTTGGTCTTGGCCACCTGGGAGCGATGGGCCTCCAGGCAGGCGAGCTTCTTGTCGAGCACCTTCTCGATGTTCGTGTAGCAGTTCGGCGTGAAGTTCTGCGTGGACGGGACCTCGAAGAAGAGGAAGTTCGGCACGTAGCGGGTCGCCGAGACGGCGCCCTGGGCGAGGTTGCGGTGGTCCTGGTGGGTGTCGTCGGGGCAGTTCACGAAGATCATCGCCGGCCGCACGTCCCGGATGACCGACTCGATCCGCACGATCAGCTCGCGGTTGTAGGGGACCTCGGTGTCCTTGTAATTGCCCCAGAACACCTGGCGGGCTCCCATGACCAGCTTGGAGTCATCCTGCTCGCCCCGGCGCACAGACCCGTCACCGCCCAGAGCGCCGTCGGTGGCGACGAACAAGAAGACGTCGTGGCCCTTCTGCGCGTACTGCGTGAGCGTGCCGCCGCACCCGTACTCGATGTCGTCCGGATGGGCGCCGATGGCGAGGACGTTCACCGCTGGTCAGGCCCCCCGGGGTTCCGGGCCGAGGCGCGTCCATTGGTTGCCATGGCGGAGAATCGCCAGCGCCGCGTCACCGTGCATCAATAATAAGTCAAGTGCCGAGAGAAACGGGACGAATTCTCCATGCGGCTGGGGGTAGACGGGGTGCACGTACTGCTGGACCCGCACCTCGATGCCGGCGGCCGCGAACTGCGGGAGGTCCATGTACTGGGGGCCGTCGCGGCCGGCCAGGTAGACGGTGGCGCCCACGGCGCGACCGAGCTCGACCAGTCGTCGGCTCGGGTCTCTCGTGGTCACGCCGAGCTCGGACGCCAGGCGCGCCGGCGTCGCGATGCCGACGGCGCCGGCGAGCCAGCGAGCGCTGGCCGCCGCCAGCGGCGCCAGCCGCGTCCAGGCCCGGGCGTAGAAGTCGCCCAGCTCAGGAGCGTAGCGCTTGAAATGGGGCGCCCGGGCGTAGGCGTGCTCGATCGCCACTAGGTGGCGCCGGGCCCAGGCCTGCGTCGTGTCGATCTCGACCTCGGCGATCGAGACTCCGAGGCGACCGCGCACGGGCACGGTCAGCCAGCGCGGCCCCTCCTTCGTCTTGATCTGGTTGCGGTTCTGCCAGCCGTTCTTCTCGTACTGCACGGTATCGAGGAAGATGAAGAGGTCGGCCTCCGCCCACTTCGCCAGGTAGCCGAGCCAGGGCAGGTAATGAGGCTGGTGGATGGCGACCTTCATGATCCGGTGACGAAGATCGGGCTCGTCAGCAGGCGGTGGGACGCGGCGGCGCGCGCGTCGAGCCGGAACACCACCGACCGCCGCTCCACCGCGTCGCGGTAGACGGCGCGGAACGGCGTCCGACCCGTCCACGCCTCCGCCACCTCGCCGTTGCGCAGGAGCGTCACGCGCACGGGCAGGCTACCGGCGTCGGTGGCGTCGACGGCCACGCGCACCTCGATGGGCGTGCCCGCCGGAAGGCGCAGGGTCTCGCCCGAGATCACGGTGGCCTCGCCGCCCGCGATCGAGAAATCGCCCAGGACCAGCCCGACCTCCAGCGTCCGCGACAGCGCGTACAGCCGACCGCGCTTGAGCGCGTCGAGCACCGCCGCCTCCGATTTCTCCGTCGTGAGGAAGACCGTCTGCATCGTGCCCAGGCGCTTGCCGGCCGTGAGGCCGTGGAAGCCGGACTCGCCGATCGCCCAGGCCGGGCGCCTCCGCTCGCCGGCGGCATACTGGGCCAGCAGCCGATCCCAGGCGCCGCCGGGATCGACCACGCGCGTCGCCTGCTCGTAGAGCCCACCGAGGGCCGTATAGCGGAAGGTCTTCAGAAGATCGTCGGCGTACGGCTCGGTCTCCCACGAGACCCGGACGGGGCCGACCCACTGCTCGCCCGCGTCCGTCGCCTCGGGAAACGACCACACGGTCGCGCCGCCCAGACTCTCGACGCGATCGATCAGGGCCTGGTGAGGGGCGAGGCCGTAGTCCTCCCACGGCGGATAGCGATCCACGGTGAACGGCCAGGCGCGCACCACGGTCAAGACGCCGAGCCCGAGGACCAGGACGCCGGAAAACCACGACCGCTGCCGGATGATGACGATCGTCCGGCCGATCCGACGCCGGCGCCGCCGCTTCGTGAGGAGCAGGACGATGCCCGGGATCACGAGGAGGCCGGGCGCCGCCTCCAGCGCCGATTGCCACGTGTAGATCGACTCATGCCGGTTGCTGGTCACCGGCAGGGACGCCAGCGCCTGGGCATCGGTCACGCCGAAGACGAGGAGGTTCTTCTGTGTGTTGTGCAGCGTGAGCGCCAGCGGCGAGCCCGTCCAGTAGTAGTGGGGGATGACCTCGACGCCGGGGAGCAGCAGCACGCGGGGATACTGCCGGCGCACCTCGGCCACCCGCGCCAGGTAGCGCTCGAGACCGAAGTCGAGCACGCTCCGCTCCTGGCGGGTCACGCGCGTCAGCGCGCGGAACGGGGGCACGCCGTACTCGATGCGGACCAGGTAGTTCTCGGCGAGCAGCAGCGCTTCGATCCCCTGCTGCTCGGCGGTCCGCGCCAGGTCTTCCAGGGGAAAATCGCCGGTCGTGATGTCGGAGTGAACGTGCAGGACGGCGGGGAGCGGCTCGAGCGCGTCGGCGGGCCGAGCGGCGGCGACGACGCCGAGGGCGAGGACGGCCAGGGCGGCCCACGTCATCGCAGCCCCTTGTCGCGGACGAGCTCGTCGTACACCGCGAGCAGCCGGGCCTCGGCGACGATCGTCGAGAACTGCTCGGCACGGGCGCGCGCGGCCTGGCCCAGCTTGGCGCGCAGCCTGGCGTCGCGCCCCAGCTCGATGGCGGCCGCTACCAGAGCATCGGCATCGTCCGCAGGAATGAGCCGCCCGCACTCGTCGGCTCCGATCACGGAGGGAATGCCGCCGACGGCGGCGCCGATCACCGGCAGCCCCAGCGCCATCGCCTCCACCACCACCCGTCCCATACCCTCGTTCCGCGAGGGCGCGGCGCAGACGTCCGCCGCCGCCAGGTAGTCGACTATCCCCTGGGAGGCGCCACCGACCGCGCCCCCGAAATGCACGCGCGCGGCCACCCCCAGTGCCGTCGCCTGGCCCTCGAGGGCCGCGCGCTCGGGCCCGTCCCCGACGAGGACGAGGCGGGCCGCGGGCACCTCGGCCAGCAGGCGCGGCAGGCCGGCGACGAGCAGGTCGAAGCCCTTGACGCGCACGAGCCGGCCGACGCCGACCACGACGAAGGCGTCAGGGGCGATGCCGAGGCGGGCGCGGGCCTCGCCGCGGGCCGGCGCGCGGGCCCGCAGGGCGGCCGTTGGCACGCCGCTCGGCACCACGACGAACTGCTGGGGGCGCCCGATGCGCTGGGCGAGGTGCTCGCTGGTGCCCCGCTCGGTCAGGGCGACGATCCGATCGGTCCAGCGGGCGGCGCGCCGCTCGAGCGCGATGAAGAAGGCCGACCGCCGGGGACCGTAGTAGCCGTAGAAGATGTGCCCATGGGGCTGATGGATGACGGCGGGCACGCCGGCCAGGCGCGCGGCCAGGCGTCCGACGAAACCCGCCTTGGAGGTGTGCGTGTGGACGATGGCCGGACGCTCGCGACGCATCAGCCGCCTGAGGGTCAGGAGCGCGGCCAGGTCGCCGCCGGGCGAGACCTCGCGCCGCAGTGAAGGGATGTCGATGATGCGGCAGCCGCGGCGCCGGGCGTCGTCGACCGAGGGCGCGTCCGACTCCGCGACGCCCACGGCCAGCGCGCAGTCGTACCCCGCGCGCGCCAGCGCCACCACCTGCCCCATGGTGTTCTCCGACGAGCCGCCCAGCGTGAGCCGGGTGATCACGTGCAGGACGCGGATCACGGGCGAGCGTCGCCCTCCACCCGGCAGGCGTAGAGCTCGATCGAGGGCGCCAGCAGCCACCGACGGCGCGAGAGCCTCTCCACGACGCGGACGGTGGCGGCGAGGCCCGCGCGGAGCCAGCCGGGGAGCTGTCCGGGCTCGGCGTCCGCCCACGCCGGGCCCTCGGCCGTCAGCGGCGAGTTGCGCACGTCGAGCACCCGGAAGCCGGCGCGCTCGACGAGGCCGCGGAGCCCG
>MNEF01000058.1 GCA_001917535.1 Candidatus Rokubacteria bacterium 13_1_40CM_69_27 | reverse complement strand
GCGCGTCGACACTCCGGAGAAGGCCACCGGGCGGGCCCGCTTCATCAGCGACGTGGTGGTCCCCGGCATGGTCCACGCCAAGCTCTGGCGGAGCCCGGTCCCCCACGCGAGGATCACCGGTATCGACGTGTCACGCGCGCAGAAGGCGCCGGGAGTGATCGCGGTCCTCACCGCCGCCGACCTCCCGGTGAAGGACCTCTACTATGGTCCCGCGTTCAAGGACCAGCCGATGCTGGCCGACGGCGTCATCCGGCACGCTGGCGAGCCGGTCGTGGCCGTGGTCGCCGACACGGCGGCTCACGCCGAGGCGGCCTGCCCGCTGATCAGCGTCGACTATTCCGAGCTTCCCTTCGTTGACACGCTCGATGCTGCCCTGGCGCCGGCAGCGCCCGTGCTCCATGAGCGGCCGCGCCTCGCCACGCACTTCCGCGATCTCGCGTCGCTCAAGCCGATTCCGGGAACCAACATCTGCCATCACTGGAGCTACGGGCGGGGCGACGTCGATCGCGGCTTCGCCGAGGCCGACCTCGTGGTGGAGCAGACGTTCACGTTCCCGATGGTCCACCACTACTCGCTCGAGCCCCACTGCGCGATCGCGCGCGTCGATCCGGGCGGAATCACCGTGTGGGCCTCGACCCAGCATCCGTTCCCGGTCCGCAAGGAGCTGGCGGAGATGTTCGAGCTGCCGCTGGCCCGGGTGCAGGTGATCGTGCCGTACCTCGGCGGCGCCTACGGCAACAAGTCCTACACCAAGATCGAGCCGCTCACGATCGCGCTGGCCAGCCACGTGAAGCGCCCCGTGCGCCTGGCCCTCACGGTGGAGGAGGGGTTCAAGACGGTGCGCCGGGCCGCCGTGAGGTATCGCCTCAAGACCGGCGTCAGGCGCGACGGCACGCTCGTCGCGCGCGACTGCGAGATCCACTACCAGCTCGGCGCCTACGCCGACGTGGGGCCGCGCGTTGTTCAGAAGTCCGCGTACACCGGGGCCGGGCCCTATCGCATCCCGAATCTCAGGATCAAGGCCTTCGGCGTCTATACCAACACGGTGGTGAGCGTCGCCTTCCGCGGCTACGGCGTGCCCCAGCTCGCCTGGGCCTACGAGTCCCAGATGGACGTGATCGCTGAGCAGCTGGGAATCGACCCACTGGAGCTTCGCCTGAAGAACGTGCTCAAGCGCGGTGAGACGTTCATGGAAGGTGACCTGCCCGTCGACTGCGACTACGAGAACGGCCTCCGGAAGGCGGCCGCCGCCATCGGCTGGAACGAGCCGGCGGCGGGACCGCGCCGGGGCAAGGGCATCGCGTGCACGATCAAGGCGCCGCTCGCTCCCTCGGTCTCCAGCGCCATGGTCAGGCTGCACGCCGACGGGAGTGCGACGCTTCTCACCGCGACGGTGGAGATCGGCCAGGGCGCCCGGACGGCGCTCTCCCAGATCGTGGCCCAGGAGCTCGGGTTGCCTCTGAACCGCGTGCGCATCGCGCGCTCCGAGATCGGCATGACCCCGTACGACCAGGCGACGAGCGCGAGCCGGTCGACGACGCTGATGGGGCTGGCGGTGCTCAGGGCGGCGCGCGACGTGCGCGACCAGCTCCTGGCCCTCGGCGGCCGCCAGCTCGGGAGCGAGGCGAGCGCGGTGACGCTCCGGGACGGCACGATCGTCTGCCCGAAGGGCGAGCGGTCCTACGCGGAGGCCGTGGCCGCCCACTTCGGCACGGGGGGCGAGCTGATCGGTCGCGGGACTTATCGCGGCGAGCGCGGCCACGCCGCACTCGGCGGTGAGGCCCCCTTCTGGGAGGTCGGCATGGCGGCGGCCGAGGTCGAGGTCGACGAGGAGACCGGCCGCGTGAGGCTGCTCCGGTACGTGTCCGTCGCCGACATCGGCAAGGCGATCAACCCGCGGGAGTGTGAGGCCCAGGAGGAGGGCGCGGCCATGATGGGCATCGGCCACACCTTCTTCGAGCAGATGATTTACGACGGCGGCCAGCTCCTGAACCCCTCGCTCATCGATTACCGCGTGCCGGTGATGAGCGACCTGCCGGGGGAATACCGGAGCCTGCTGGTCGAGAACGGCGACGGGCCGGGCCCCTACGGGGCCAAGGGGATCGGGGAGAGCGGGCTCATCCCGACCGCCCCCGCGATCGCCAACGCCATCGCCCGCGCGATCGGCGTCAGGATCACCGACCTGCCGATGACGCCCGAGCGCGTGTGGCAGGCGATCGAAGCGCGGCGGCGCCAGGTCCCGCCGAAAGGAGCGCGTCAATGACGCGGCTGATCGCCGTAATCGTCGGTCTCGGCCTCCTGCCGTACGCCGCCCTGGCCGTGGCCCAGGAGCCCTTCTACAGGGGAAAGACCGTCCGCATCGTCGTCGGCTTCTCGGCAGGCGGAGGCTTCGACACCTACTCGCGGACGCTCGCCCGGCACATGGCGAGGCACATCCCGGGCAACCCGACGGTGATCGTCGAGAACATGCCGGGCGCCGGCAGCCTGATCTCCGCCAACTATCTCTACAAGATCGCCAAGCCCGACGGGCTCACGATCGGTCACTTCATCGGCGGGCTGCTCCTGGGCCAGGTGCTCGGGCAGAAGGGCATCGAGTTCGATGCTCGGAAGTTCGAATACATCGGGGCGCCGGTGAACGAGCACCCGGTCTGCGCCCTGACGAAGGCGAGCGGGATCACCAGCCTCGAGAAGTGGATGGCGGCCTCGGCGCCCGTGAAGATGGGCGGTGTCGCCCCGGGCGCCTCCAACCCCGACAACGTCACGCGCGCGATCAAGGCGGCGCTCGGCCTGCCGATCCAGGTCGTCACCGGCTACAAGGGCACGGCGGAGATCAGGCTCGCCGCCGAGGGGGGCGAGGTCGTGGGAGCGTGCTGGGGCTGGGGCTCGTTGCGGGCCACGTGGCGGAAGGGGCTCGACGCCGGCGAGGTGCAGGTCATCTTGCAGGTCACGCCCAAGCCGCATCCCGACCTCCCCGGCGTGCCGCTCGCGATCAACTTCGCCAAGACCGAGGAGGCGCGCCGCCTCCTCGAGGTGGCCGTTCACAACGACAGCCTGCTCGTCCGGACCTACACGCTGCCGCCGGGGACGCCCAAGGATCGCCGGCAGCTCTTGAGGAAGGCGTTCCAGGAGACGCTCCGCGACCCCGCCTTCCTCGCCGACGCCGAGAAGACCAAGCTGGAAATCGTTCCGGTCACCGGCGAGGAGATCGAGCGCACCATCCAATCGCTCTTCAAGCTCGAGCCCGCGCTGATCGCCAAGCTCAGGGCCGTCCTCCTTGAGTAGCCCCGGTAGGGCCACCATCGCCATCGCGCTCCTCGGCGCCCTCGGGCTCCTCGCTGCCCTGGCGTGGACGATCCCGGCTCACGCCCAGGCTCGGTTCTTCGAGGGCAAGACGATCCGCATCATCGTGGGCTTTTCCGCGGGCGGTGGCTTCGATACCTACTCACGCGCCATCGGCCGCCACCTGAGCCGGCACATCCCCGGCAACCCGGCCATCATCGTCGAGAACATGCCGGGCGCGGCCAGCCTGATCGCCGCCAACCAGGTCTACAGGGTCGCCAAGCCCGACGGGCTCACCATCGTCAACTTCCACGGCAACCAGGTCATCGGCCAGCTCCTGGGGCGCGAGGGCATCGACTTCGATGTCCGGAAGTTCCAGTGGGTCGGCGTCCCCATGCGGGACAGCACCGTCTGCGCCCTCACCAGGGCGAGCGGCATCACGAGCCTCGACCAATGGATGGCGGCCAAGACGCCGGTCAAGCTCGGCGGCATCGGCCCCGGCGACACCACCCACGACGTCGCGCGCGTGCTCCAGACGGCGCTCGGGCTCCCCATCCAGCTCGTCCGGGGTTACAAGGGCACCGCCGACATCCGGCTGGCCGCCGAGGCGGGGGAGGTGGCGGGAGGCTGCTGGCAGTGGGAGTCGGTCAAGTCGACGTGGCGCAAGGCGCTGGAGGCCGGCGACATCACCATCGTGCTCCAGATCGCGTCGAAGCCGCTCCCCGATCTGCCGAACGTCCCCCTCGCGTCGAAGCTGGCCCGGACCGAGGAGGCGCGCCAGCTCATCAACGCGGGGATCATCGTCCCCACGGCGATGAGCCGGCTCTACGCGCTCCCGCCGGGGACGCCGGCCGACCGCGTGCAGCTGCTCCGTACCGCCTTTCGCGAGACGCTCCGCGACTCGGAGTTCAAGGCCGACGCCGCCCGGGCCAAGCTCGACGTCGATCCGATCGGCGGCGAAGAGCTGGAGCACCTCGTCCAGGAGCTGTTCAAGCTTGACTCCGCCATCGTGATGAAGCTCAAGGGGGTCCTGCGATAGCCGGGTTCGGCGATGCCTTCCTGGCCGGGCTGATCCAGGTCTTCACGTGGCCGGCCTTCGGCCTGATGCTGATCGGCATCGCCATCGGCTTCTTCGTGGGCATCCTCCCCGGTCTCGGCGGCCCGACGACGCTGGCCCTCATGCTGCCGTTCATCTTCAAGATGACGCCGGTGGAGGCCTTCGCCTTCCTTCTGGGAATGGCGGCCGTCACCAACACGACCGGCGACATCACCTCGATCCTCTTCGGCATCCCCGGCGAGCCGACGACCGCCTCCACGATCGTCGACGGCCACCCGATGGCCAAGAACGGGGAGGCCGGGCGGGCGCTGGGGGCGGCGATCATGAGCTCGCTCTTCGGCGCCGTCTTCGGCGCCTTCGTGCTCGCCCTCGCCATCCCGGTCGTGCGGCCGCTGGTGCTGACCTTCGGCTCCCCCGAGTTCTTCATGCTGGCCCTGCTCGGTATCACCTTCGTGGCCTCGCTCAGCGGCGAGGCGCTGTTGAAAGGGCTCGTGGCGGGGTGTCTGGGTCTCTGGTTCGCCACGATCGGGCTCGACCCGGTCTCGGGGATCCAGCGCTACACCTTCGGCCAGCTCTTCCTCTGGGACGGGGTCGGCCTGGTGCCGGTGACGATCGGGTTCTTCGCGATCCCCGAGGTCATCGATCTCGCGGTCCAGGGCTCGAGCATCGCCAAGCTCGATGTCGGCCGGCTGGGCGGGGTGTGGCAGGGCGTGCGCGACACGTTCACGCACTGGCTGCTCGTCCTCCGCTGTAGCGCCATCGGCACCTTCGTCGCCATCATCCCCGGCATGGGCGCCGCCACCACCCAGTGGCTCGCCTACGCCCACGCGGTCCAGAGCTCGCCGAACCGGGAGCGATTCGGCCGGGGCGCGGTCGAAGGCGTCCTGGGGCCGGGCGCCGCCAACAACTCGACGCTGGGCGGCAGCCTCGTCACCACCATCGCCTTCGGCGTCCCCGCCAGCGTCACCATGGCGATCCTCATGGGCGCGTTCCTGATCCAGGGCCTCGTCCCGGGACCGTCGATGCTCATGCCCGCGCCCAAGGGGCACCTCGCGGTGACCTTCTCGATGGTGTGGACCATCGTGATCTCCAACATCATCACCGTCGCCTTCTGCTTCCTGTTCCTCCGGCAGCTCGTCCGGATCACCCAGGTCCGGGGGGCGCTGCTCATCCCGTTCATCCTGATGCTGATCGCCGTCGGCGCCTTCGCGGAGAAGAACGTCTTCGAGGACGTCCTCGTGGTGCTGGCCTTCGGAGTTCTCGGCTGGGTGATGGCCCGGC
Organism: Candidatus Rokubacteria bacterium 13_1_40CM_69_27; assembly: GCA_001917535.1. Lineage (GTDB taxonomy): Bacteria > Methylomirabilota > Methylomirabilia > Rokubacteriales > CSP1-6 > MNEF01. The sequence goes on along the minus strand of MNEF01000058.1, from coordinate 11,148 downwards.
TCGGCTGGCCACGCCCGGCGCTCCTGCTCGGCCTGGTGCTGGGCCCGCTGGCCGAGAACAAGCTCTTCCTCTCCACCGACAACTACGGCCTCGGCTGGCTCGTCCGCCCGGGCGTGCTCATCCTGTTCGCGGTCATCGTGGGCGGTCTCCTGGCGCCGTTCGTGAGCGAGGCCCGGCGGCGGGCGAGATCACCGGCCGCGGCCGCGGTCGAGCAAGAGGCACGACGGCAGCGCGAGCTTCGCGGGCTCCAGTTCGACGGGACGACGGCATTCAGCGCCTTGATCGTGGTCCTGTTCGGGTGGGCCCTCTGGCAGAGCCGGCACTTCGGCGTGCGCGCGGGGCTCTTCCCCTGGGCCGTTGGTTTTCCCGGACTGGCCCTGGGGATCGTCCAGTTCGCCCGCGACTTCACCGGTCACCGGAGCGGCGCCGCGCCTGAGAGCGTCGGCGACGCGGGGCCCGACGTGCCACCCGACGTGGCCAGGCGCCGGAGCATCGAGATCTGCGCCTGGATCGCCGGCTTCTGGGTGGCGTTCTGGCTCCTCGGCTTCTCTCTGGCCACGCTGGTCATGACGCTCCTCTATCTGAAACTGGCCGCCCGCGAGCGCTGGGTGCTCAGCATTCTTCTGTGCGTGTTCAGCGTCGCCTTCGTCTATGGACTCTTCGAGAAGGCGCTCGGCGTCCCCTTCCCTCCCGGCCAACTCTTCGTCTGGCTCGGTATGGACGTTGGGCTCTGACCGGCCAACGTCTCCGTCGTCCCGCTCTCGGACGGGCCGGCGTTACGCGGAGACGGACTCCGTAGCGACGGCGCGGACCGACGCGAAGCGTGAGAAGTACGCGTAAAAGCCCAGGAAGGCCAGCCCGTAGACAGCGCCCGCCAGAGAGTACGGCATCGCCCAGTTGCCGGCCGCCATGAAGGGACCGGCGATCCACGCCCCCACGCCCATCGGGAACTCACTGCACGCGTGCATGATGCCGTTCGTCGTCCCCCGCTCTCTCTCCTTGACGACCTCCATCGAGAACAGGCTGTAGATCGGGTCGGTGAGCGCCTTGTTGGGGAACGCCCCGCCGATGAGGATGATGGCGAGGACGTAGAGGATCCCCGCCGTCACCAGGCCGGGGGCGAGACCGATCAGCACGAGGAAGGGCACCCCGAGAAATTTCAGAAACGCCACCGTGCGGACGCGGCCGAGCCGCCGGACGACCAGGGGGGCCAGCAGCGTGGCGAAGGCGGTCAGGAGCGAGCCGACTCCGAAGATCACTCCGATGGCCGTGGTCGACGCGTGGAGCTCCCGGGCGAAGAAGACGGCGAAGAAGGGCGCGGTCATCCCCAGCGCGAGCCCGGCGCCACCCTCGGTCAGCGCGAGCATGCCGATGCTCCCGTAGCTCTCCAGGCTCTTCCACCATCGTCTGATGTCGATCGGCTGCCACCGCTCGTCGATCAGGTAGATCGGGAGCGCCGAGAGCAGCATGACCGGAAGGACGCAGAAGAGACTCGCCCGCAGGGCCCCGGCGTGCTCGGTCCCCAGCCCGAGGAGCGAGCCGAACGCCACCGGGAGCAGCCCGGCCAGGAGATTCCCCAGGCTGGCGGCGCCGACCGTCAGGAAGCCGCCGATGCTGAAGAGGTGCACGCGCTCGGCCGGCCGGCTCTGCTCGACCATGAACGGCGGGCCGACGATCGCGTGGCCGCCCTCGAACGCTCCCTGGACGGCGGCCAGCACGAGGAGCGCGGTGGGCTCGTGGGCGAGGATGAGCCCGGCCGTCCCCAGGATGTTGCCGGCATAGGAGACCAGGAAGACGCGGCGCCGCCCGAAGAGGTCCGACAGGATCCCGGAGGGGATGACGGAGAGGCCGTGAGCGATCCAGTTGATCGAGGCGAGCTGCGCGACGAAGAGCGTGTCGTGTCCCGCAGCGAGCAGGTAGAGGTAAAAGAGCAGCCGCCAGATGCTCACCGAGAGCCCGCTGAACGGAGTGCGGAGGATCAGGAGTCGCGCGTTGCGGCTGAATCCCCTGACACGGCGCAGGTACTCGCCGCCGCGGCGGCCTTGCCAGACGACCAGAACGACGACGAGGATCGTGAGCCCGATGCCGAGGAGCCAGACGGCGCCCGGCACCGGCGTGCTCTCGTCCGGCCCGTGGGCGTGTCCCACATCGCCCCCGGCCCTCGCCGCCAGCGCGAGGGCGCTGGCCACGGCCGCGCCGGATCCGAGCCATCCTCGACGTCTCACCGACGTCACGTTTCGAGGCTACTCGCGGGGACCAGGGCGCGCAAGGTGGAGAGGTCGCTGCCTTGACAGCTCGCTTCCCCCACGCCTAGACTCCCGCTCGATTCTGTCGGGTCGGTCTGATGCTCGCGGAAACGCAGCCACGCCGGCTCGAGAGCGCGCCGGGAGTCGCGAACTTGGCCGTGGGCTCGTTCGTCAGCAGCGTGCCCGAGCTGATGGAGTGGGGTCTTCGCGGATCCGCGCTCCCGCGCCGGCGTGCGTTGACGCTTCGGCTCGGTTCCGTGCTCGTGTTCCTCGGGCTGTGGTGCCTCGTCTCCGGGCTCGTCGTGCTGCTCGAGCTGTTCAACCCCATCTTCCTCCCCGGGCCCTGGATGGTCATCGGGGCCGTGATCGAGCTCGGGGCCAAGGGACAGCTCTGGGTGCACATCGCCTCCACGCTCGAGCGGGTCGCGGTCGGGTTCGGCACGGGTGCGGTCCTGGCCCTGGGGCTCGGTCTCCCGGCCGGGTATTTCCGCGCGGTGCGCAATCTCGTCGAACCAGTCGTCGAGCTTCTTCGTCCGATTCCTCCGCTGGCGGTCCTGCCGCTCTTCATCGTCTGGGTCGGCATCGGCGAGGGCTCGAAGATCGGGTTCATCACCTACGCGACCTTCTTTCCGATGTTCCTGACCACGGTCCACGCCGTCCGGCAGATCGATCCCCTGCTGCTGCGGGCCGCCCAGAGCCTGGGGGCTCGCCCGACCCAGCTCTTCCGCCGCGTGATCCTGCCGGCGGCACTGCCCGAGATCTTGACGGGCGTCCGGCTGGGGGTTGCGCTGTCGTTTTTCGTGATCGTCATCTCGGAGTTCATCGGGGCCGAGCACGGCCTGGGCTTTCTGATCAACGACGGGCGCAACTTCTTCCTGGTCCCCCAGATGCTGGGAGCGGCGATCGTGCTGGGCCTGCTCGGTTGGTCCGGGAACGAGGCGCTCCGACTCCTCGAGCGGCGCCTGCTGCGCTGGCAGCACCCGGGCTGAGCGCCATGATCCCGGGCCCGGCCAAGATCCACATCCAGCGGGTGAGCAAGGCGTTCGCGGTGGATGGCCGCCAGGCTCCGGCCCTCGTCGACATCGAGCTCGAGGTCGCCGAGCGCGAGTTCCTCTGCATTCTCGGCCCCTCCGGCTGCGGCAAGTCCACGCTGCTCAACATCGTGGCCGGGTTCGTTCAGCCGACCGGGGGGACGGTGCTGGTCGACGGCCAACCCATCGCCGGCCCCGGGGCGGATCGGGGCGTCGTTTTCCAGGAATACGTCCTGTTTCCCTGGCTCACGGTGGCGGGCAACGTCGAGTTCGGGCTCGCCCTGAAGGGCGTCCCCTCCGCCGAGCGGCGGCGGACCGTGACGCGCTACCTGGATCTGGTCGGTCTCGGCGGGCACGCCGCCAAGTTTCCGGTCCAGCTCTCCGGCGGGATGAAGCAGCGGGTGGCGATCGCGCGCGCGCTCGCCAACAGCCCCGCGATCATCCTGATGGACGAGCCGTTCGGGGCCCTCGACGCCCAGACGCGCGAGGTGCTGCAGGACGAGCTGTCGCGCATCCAGCGCGTGGAGCATAAGACCATCGTGTTCGTCACCCACTCGATTCGCGAAGCCGTGTACCTGGCCGACCGCGTCGTCGTGATGACGTCGGCGCCGGGACGCATCAAGCAGGTGTTCCCGATCAAGCTGCCCGAGATCCGCGACCGGTTCGCTCCGGACTTCACGCAGTACGAGAGCGAGATCACCCGGGTGGTCAAAGAAGAAGTCGCCAAGGTCCACGAATGAAGACGGGGGTGACGCGCGCCGCCGCCCTCCTGGCGCTGCTGGCCGCCTGGGCCGCGGTCACCTACGGGAACGCGGTGGCCCAGGTCTTGAACCCGGTGCTGCTGCCTACGCCGACGGAGGTGCTCAAGGTCGCGGTGGAGACCGCACGCGATGGTCAGCTGCACCGGCACCTCCTCACCTCTCTGGGTCGCGTCGCCGAAGGGTATGGGCTGGCCGCGCTGGCGGCCATCGGGCTCGGCATCCTGGCCGGAATCTGCGTGCCGCTCCGACTCTTCCTGGAGCCGGTGATCGAGTTCGTGCGGCCCATCCCGCCGCTCGCCTTCCTGCCCATGTTCCTGGTATGGTTCGGTCTCGGCGAGGCTTCCAAGGTCGCCTTTATCGGATACACGACCTTCTTCCCGATGTTCGTGGCGATCGCCGCCGCCGTCCTCCGGGTGGACGCCATGCTGCTGCGGGCAGCCGCGAGTCTGGGGGCCTCCCGCCTGGATCTGATCCGGCGCGTGGTGCTCCCCGCCTCGTTGCCGGGCATCATCGTCGCGCTGCGGGTGGGGTTCGGGCTGGCGCTGTTCGTGATCGTGGGCGCCGAGTTCATGGGCGCCGACGCCGGCCTCGGGTACTTGATCATGGAAGGGAGAACATTCTTCAATCCCGCCCAGATCGTCATGGGGGCCCTGGTGCTCGGGCTCCTCGGATCTCTGATCAACGCGCTGCTGCTGGCGGCCGAACGGCGCTTGCTGCGCTGGCGCGCGGCCACCTGACATCCGACGCACACTGCTCGAAAGGAGCCAACCGATGCGAACCCTGATCGTCCTGCTGGCGCTGCTGGTCAGCCTCGCGGGAGCGGGCGACACCCTGGCCCAGGCCAAGCTCGAGGTGACCGAGGTCGATGCCTGGCTCGTGCGCGATCCGCAGATGTCCTCCCAGTTCGCGGTGGCCGAGCAGTTGGGCTATTTCCGGGCCGAAGGCGTCAAGGTCAACCCGCGCTGGTACATCGCGGGTACCGATCTGCCTTCGATGTGGGGCGCCGGCAACATCCATCTCGGCACCGCCACCGCCACGATGGTGGTCCCGATCGCCGCGGCCGGGCAGGCCATCTACAATATCGCGCCCCAAAGTGACATCGCCGGCACCCAGCAAGTCGTCCTGGGCAAGAAGGGCCAGGAGCTCGTGCGCTCGCCCAAGGACCTCGAGAAGGTCAAGATCGGGATGCCCAAGGGGGCTTCGGTGACGATGGCGATTCAGGCCATGGCGAAGGACACGGGCGTGGACTTCGCCAAGATCCAGTTCGTGAACCTCTCGCCGCCGGACGCCATCACGGCGCTGGCCAAAGGCGACATCGACGCCATGGCCGCCTGGGCCCCGTGGGTCTTCAACGCCGTGAAGCAGGCCGGCGGCCAGGTGTACTTCACCGGCAACCGGAGCTTCATCCCCGGCAAGGAAGGCCAGGTCGACTGGCTCCACGTGCACGCCGGGGTCGTCGTGAGCGGCAAGATGCTGAAGGAGAACCCCAACACGCTGAAGGCGATCCTCCGCGCCCTGAAGAAGGCGACCGACGCGCTGAACACGAATCGCGAGGCGGCCGTGAAGATCGTGGCCAAAGAGATGAAGATGGACGAGGGGCTCGCCCGCGACATCATGGCGCTCAACATCTACTCGATGGAGATCAACGACAAGATCTACCGTGGCATGGGCGAGTTCGTCGACTTCCTGCACTCGCTGGACCGGATCAAGCAGAAGTTTCCGGCCGAGGGCGTGTTCTACACGAAGCTTCTCGAAGAAGTGGATCCCACGCTCGTGAAGTGGAAGTCCCGGACCGACATCCGCTGAGATGGTTGCCCTGCCACCTCACGCGACAGCTGAGGTCGACACGATCGTGCACGGCGGCCGGATCGTGACGGCCTCGGACGTCTACGAGGCGGCGGTGGCGATCCGTGGCGAGAAGATCGTGGCCATCGGTCCACCCGAAGTGTTGCCGCCGGCCGCCCGCACCATCGACGCCCGCGGCAAGTACGTCCTGCCCGGGGCGATCGACTGTCACATCCATCTGGGGCCCGAGTACGACGACTGGCGGGGAGGCCCGATCGCCGCCGCCCATGCCGGCCTGACGACGCTGCTCGGGTTCGGCCTCTACGACGACCGGGCCCAGGAGACGCTCCCGCACGCCATCAAGCGCCTCCGAGACGACACCGCGCAGCAGTCCGTCCTCGACTTCGGCTTCCACTTCATCCTCATGAACCAGCCCTACATCCTGGACGGTCTGGCCGAGGCCGTCCAGATGGGGGTCACCTCCTTCAAGATGTTCATGACCTACAAGAAGCGCCCGCCGCGAATGTGTTCCGACGACTTCATCGGCCGAGCCATGGAGATCATTGCCGCCCAGGGCGGGGTCACCCAACTGCACTGCGAGAACGGCGACGTCCTCGATTATCTGGAGAACAAGGCGATCGCCGAGGGGCGCGTGGAGCCGCGCCACTTCCCGCGGACCTGTCCCGACTGGGCCGAAGAGGAGGCCATCAACCGGGCCATCAAGATCGGGGCGATGACGGGCTCGCCCGTCTACGTCGTGCACCTGAGCACACGGCTCGGCCTCGAGCGCATCAAGCAGGCCCAGGCCGAGGGCCAGCGGGTGTGGACGGAGACCTGCCCGCAGTATCTCCTCCTGACCGACCAGGAGATGGAGCGGTGGGGCCCGCTCGCAAAGATCGGACCGCCGCTGCGTCGGGCCGACGGCCCGGATCGCGAGGCCCTGTGGACGGGGACGGCGCAGGGCTCCATCGCCACCGTCGGCAGCGATCACGCACCGCGATCGAAGGCGGCCAAGGAGCCCGGGTGGAAGAACATCTTCGTGGACCCCGAGGGGAAGCCGATCCCGTTCGGGAGCCCGTCGGTGGAAACGATGGTCCCACTCATGTATAGCGAAGGCGTCGGCAAACGCGGGCTGCCGATTTCCTGGATGGCGCGGGTGCTGGCGGAGAACCCGGCCCGCATCTTCGGCCTCTATCCGCGGAAGGGCGTGATCCAGATCGGCGCCGACGCCGATCTGCTCATCCTCGACCCCGAGCCCGAGACCACCATCACCGTGGCCGACCATCGTGGGATGGCGGGCTTCACGCTGTACGAGGGGTGGCAGGCACGCGGGCGGCCGTGGATGACGCTGCTCAGGGGTCGGGTGCTGCTGAACCAGGGGAAGCTCGAGCAGGCGCCCGGCTACGGGCGTTATCTTCCCCGAGGCCGTCCGGTGCCGCCGATCGGCGGCGCGGTTCGGTAGCGAGCGCGGCTACGGACTATCTCGATCGTCTGGCCCGGATGGTCCGGCGAACCCGATTCGCCGATCTGAGCGACGGGGCGGTGGCCGCCGCCAAGGACGTCACCTTGGACACGGTCGGCGCGATTCTGGCCGGCAGTCGACTCCCGGAGAATGCCCGGCTCGCCCGGCTGGCGGCCGACCGGTCGGGTCCCAGAACCGCCACCCTCATCGGTCATCCCTGGCGGGGCGAGCCCATGCTGGCGGCCCTGGCCAACGGCACCGCCGGCGTCTCGCTGGAGGTGGACGAGGGCAACCGCTTCGGGGGCGGCCATCCCGCGATTCATGTGCTCCCGGCGGCGCTCGCTGTCGGCGAGGAGGTCGGCGCCGACGGCCGACGGCTCATCGAAAGTCTGGTGGCCGGCTACGAGATCACCTCGCGCCTGGGCGGCGCCACCCGAACCCGGGCCAACGTTCACTCTCACGGGACCTGGGGAACGATCGGTGCCGCGGTGGCGGTCGCCCGGCTCCTGGACCGCGACGAGCACGCCATTCGCTCCACGATGAACCTGGCCGGCTCGATGAGCCCGGCGAATTCCTGGACGCCGTGCTTCGAAGGAGCGACCATCCGGAACCTCTACCCGGGGCGCGCGGGACTCCAGGGCATCCTCGCCGGGCATCTGCTCGACTGCGGCTACACCGGCCTGGCGGACGCCCCGGCCGACGTCTACGGCACGATCCTCGGCGACGGCTTCGATGCGGCGAGCGCCCTGGCGGACCTCGGCGCGGATGATCGTCCCCAGGTGTTCCGCATCGAGCGCAACTACTTCAAGTTCCACGCGTGCTGTCTCTACAACCATCCCGCCCTGGACGCAGTCCGGGCCCTCACGGGCGCCGAGCGGGTCGCTTCCGAGACCATCGCCCGGATCACCGTCAGGTCGGTCCCGTTCGTGGCGCAGATGGCGAACCCCGCGCCGGCCAACATGCTGGCGGCGAAGTTCTCGGTCCCGTATGCGGTGGCGGCGGCCGTCGTGACGGGCGCAACCGACGTCTCGGCGTTCCTCGACCCGGCCCGCCAGGACCCGCGGATCGCCGACCTCGCGAAGCGGGTGGAGGTGCAGGGCGACGCGACGATGTCGATGCGCAACGCCGACCAACCGACCGCCCGAGTGTCGATCACCCTTGTCAACGGCCGGGTGTTGACGCGAGAGACGACCGTGGTCCGGGGCGACGCCGCCAACCCGGTGTCGCGCGAGGAGCGGATCGGCAAGTTCATGACGCTCGCCCCCGAGGCCCTCGGAGCCGGGCGGGCCCGGCCGGTCGTCGATGTCGTCGACCGGCTGGATCAGCTCAAGGATGTGCGGGAGCTCACCGAGCTGCTGGGAGGAGGAGGACCATGCTCGACCTGATCATTCGCGGCGGGCAAGTCGTGACGCCTCAGGGCGTTGGGCAGTGGGAGATCGGGGTCCGGGGCGAGCAGATCGTGTCGGTGGCCACCCCTGGCACGCTGCCGGAGGCCGGCCGGGTGATCGACGCGACGGAAAGGATCGTGGTGCCCGGCGGCGTCGAGCCCCATACGCATCTGGCCCACTTCATCGCGATGCGCCCCGAGGAAAATCTCTACACCCTGGGGCCGGAGGAGGACACCCGGGGGATGCTGTTCGGGGGCACCACGACGCACGCGGACTTCTGCTTCGTGCGGCCGGGGATCGACGTCGCCACGGCCATCGAGCAGCGCGCGTCGCGGTGGAAGGGGAACTCGTACGTCGACTATACGTTTCACGTGGCCCTCCAGGGTCTGCTGCCCCTGAAAGTCTTCGACCAGCTGCCGGAGGCGATCCAGCAGGGATTCCCCAGCTTCAAGGTCTTCACCGCCGACGTCTTGCCGCCGCACCCCAAGCGCCACCCCTATCGGCTCGACTTCGGGCGGATCCAGCTGGCCATGGAGAAGGTGGCGGCTCACAACGGCATCATGGTGGTGCACGCCGAGGACCACGACATCGTGCAGTTCATGTACGAAAAGTTCAGAGAGGAAGGCCGGATGGACGGCTGGAATCTGGCGCTCGTCCACAACAAGCTCTCGGAGGAGCTGTCCTTCCGGCGAACCATCCAGCTCGCCGAGGCGACGGGCGCCGCCGTCTACTTCGTCCACACCTCGGCCAAGGAGGGCGTGGAGGCCGTGGGCGAGGCCCGCGCCAAGGGGCGCCCCATCTACGCCGAGACGCTTCACCACTACGCCTGCTTCACCGCAGAGGATTACAAGAAGCCGCGCGGCTTCTGTTACCACACCTACCCGTCGCTCAAGTACCCGGAGGATCAGGCCGCCCTCTGGCAGGGCCTGATCGGGGACGGCGTGTCGACGACGGCCACGGACGAATACCCGACCTCGCTCGAGCTCAAACTCCGCGGCAAGACCATCGAGGACGTGACGGGGGGCAATCTCGGCGCCGAGGCGCGGATGGGCATCATCTTCACCGAGGGCGTGATGAAACGGCGCATGTCCCTCCCGCGCTTCGCCCAGGTGACCTCGACCAACGCGGCCAAGATCCTCGGCCTCTATCCGCGCAAGGGCGTGATCGCCGCCGGCAGCGACGCCGACCTCGTTCTCATCGACCCCACGATCAAGAAGGCGCTCGCGCGCGACGACTTCCACGTGAGCGACTACAGCCCCTGGGAGGGATGGGAGGTCCAGGGCTGGCCCATGACGACGATCCTGCGCGGCAAGGTCATCGTCGACAACGGTCGCCTCGTCGCCGACACCCGCGACGGCCGGCTGGTTCCCCGGCGGATCGCCGCCGAGGTGCTGCAGCGCCCCGTCTGCTAGTCGCTCAGAGGTTCGGCGCTCGCCGGCAGCTCAGTGCGTCCTCAGGGAGAAGCGATGGCCAGAAACGCGGCTCCCGCGATAAAGCCGTGTCCCGCTTTCGTTGGGTGGATGCCATCCCAGAACAGGTACCGGTTGGGCGTCTTGCAGATGGCGCCCCCGATGACGCCGAACGTGAGGCAGGAGTCCTCCGCGTTCGTCAAGCCAGCGGCCTCAGGCGCAGCCATGAGATCCTCGAATAGCTCGTTGATATCGAGACGAACGAGCTTGATCTGTGGGAGCCCCTGCAGCGCGCTCAATACCCCATCCAGCGCGTCATTGTAGGCGGTCGTGAGCTGCGTCGCCGCGAACTGGGCGGGTGGACCGAGCGCGCGGACTGCGGGCGTGATCGCGAGATTCGGCAGGCTCGGGATCAGAAAGGTCCTGGCGCCGGATACCCAGAGCGCCTGTATGTTGTCCGCCACGGCGGTGATGGCCGCCTGAATGATGCCGAAGCTCGTTGTGCCCGAGGGATCGGTGCGCAGGGCGTTCAAGGCATCGTTGAGGTCGTTCGCGCCGATCCAGACCACGTACAGGTCGCCGGACGACGCGTGCCCCCCGAAGTCCGACAGGAACAGGCCCACTTGAGTGCTCAGATCGAAGTCCGGGAAGACGAGTGCGCCGACGCGCGCCCGAGCCCGACCGACGGCGTAGTTGGTGAAGGCGCCAGGCGCGCGAAGCGCCGGTTTGCCGCTGGTCGGCAGGTGCAGAGCATCGGCGAGCTGCTCGGCCCACGTCGCGCCATTGCTGAAATGATGACCACCGATGGCGTACGAGGCATCCGGAATCGGAACGAACGGTTGCTGAGAGATCGTCCCGAAATGGACGAAGTGATTCCCGGCATCCGATAGGCTGTCGCCGAAGATGACGACCCTGGTGAAGTTCCCCGCGAAGGCGGAAGGCGCCAGCGGCAAGGACAGCAGGGCGATGAGAACCAGCACTCGGCTCCAGGATCGAACCGGCGTGCGCGTGGTGGCGTTCATGCTCAGCCTCCGTCCTCAGGAAAGGAAGGCGATCCGGAGCATAG
>MNEF01000064.1 GCA_001917535.1 Candidatus Rokubacteria bacterium 13_1_40CM_69_27 | reverse complement strand
CCCGCGGCCAATCGCGCGACCCGATCAAGATCGGCTTCCCCATTCCGCTCACCGGCCCCTACGGGGCAGAGGCCAGCGACCAGCAGGCCGGCGCCACGCTGGCGGTGGACGAGGTCAACGCCCGCGGCGGCCTGCGGGGCCGGCGCGTCGAGCTGCTCGTGCGCGACGATCAGCTCAAGCCCGGCGTCGGCGCCCAGCGCACGAAGGAGCTCATCGAGAGCGAGAAGGTGCACTTCGTCATCGGCGGGCTCTCGGCCGCCGTCCAGATGGCGATCAACGAGCAGACGAAGGCCGCCCGCATCATCTACGTGTCGATCAGCCAGTCCAACGAGATCACCGCCCGGCCCGACTGGAGCCCCTACACCTTCCACGAGGCCATCAACCCCCACATCACCTCCCAGGCCGTCGGCGGCTGGGCGCTCCGGAACCTCGGCAAACGGCTGTACGTCCTCTACGCGGATTACGCCTTCGGCCATCAGCTCCGGGACGGCTTCAAGCTCGCCGCCGAGAAGCGCGGCGGTACGTTCCTGGGCGCCGATCCCCACCCGCTCGGCGCCACCGACTACTCGGCCCTCTTTCCCCGGATCCAGGCGGCCAAACCGGACGTGCTGGTGCTCGCCAACTTCGGCAAGGACCAGCTCAACTCGGTGAAGCAGGCGGCCAGCTTCGGCCTCAAGGCGCAGATGAAGCTCCTCTGCCCGGTGTTCCTGGGCACGATGCGCCGGGAGGGCGGGCCCGAGATCTTCGACGGCGTCTACGGCGGAACGACCTTCTCCTGGGAGCTGGCCGAGCGCATCTCCTCGGCCAAGCGCTTCGTCGAGGCCTTCCAGAAGAAGCACCAGCGGCCGCCCTTCGACTACGCCGGCTACGCCTACAGCGGCACGCGCCTGCTGCTGGAGGCGGTGGAGCGCGCCCAGTCCCTGGAGCCGGACAAGGTGATCGCCGCGCTGGAGGGCCACACCTACGACCACTACAAGGGCAAGCAGTGGATCCGGAAGTGCGACCACCAGTCCCTCCAGGACGTCTACGTGCTGAAATCGCGCAGCGCCAGGGATCAGAAGTCCGAATGGTCCATCTTCGAGATCGTCGCGAAGGTGGACGCCGACGAATCGCTCGAGCGCACGTGCAAAGAGCTGGGGCACGCCTGAACCCTCGGAGGGGGGCTCCGCCCCCCTTCCGAAACCTCCCCCCCGGGAGGATTGCGCGGGCAAAGCCCGCGCCCGAAAGGTAGGAGGCCGTCATGGACCGTCGCGCGTTCCTGGGGACCGCAACCGCCGGCGCCGCCGCGCTGGCGCTTCCCGCCGTGCTCCGGGCCCAGAGCAAGGATCCGGTCAAGATCGGTTTCCCGCTGCCGCTGACGGGGCCGTTCGCCGCCCTGGCCAACGACATGCAGCGCGGCGCCACCCTGGCCATGGAGCAGGTCAACGCCAAAGGCGGCGTGCTCGGGCGCAAGCTCGACGTGCTCTTCCGCGACGACCAGCTCAAGCCGGCCGTGGGCGCCCAGCGCACCAAGGAGCTGATCGAGAACGAGAAGGTCCAGTTCGTCGTGGGCGGCCTGGCCGCCCACGTACAGATGGCCATCAACGAGCAGACCAAGGCCGCCCAGGTCCTCTACATCTCGGTGAGCCAGTCCGACGAGATCAGCGCCAAGCCCGACACCAGCCCGCTCACCTTCCACGAGGCGCTGAATCCCACGATCACCGGCCGCGCCGTAGGCACCTGGGGCGTCCAGAACCTCGGCAAGAAGTGGTGGATCGTCTACGCCGACTACGCGTGGGGCAAGCAGATCAACGCCGTCTTCACCGACATCGTCAAGAAGCACGCCGGCACCATCCTCGGCGCCACGCCCTACCCGCTGGGCAACCCCGAATTCTCGGCGCACCTGCCCAGGATCCAGGCCGCCAAACCAGAGGTGCTCCTGGCCGTCACGCCCGGCGCCGACGGCGTGGCCTTCACCAAGCAGGCCATCAGCTTCGGGATGAAGAAGGAGATGAAGATCCTGGCACCGCTGCACTTCCTCTTCTACGCCAAGGAGGGCGGCGCCGACCTCTTCAGCGACATCTACGGAGGCACCAGCTTCTACTGGGAGGTGCAGGACACGGTGCCGCAGGCCAAGCGGCTGGTGGAGGCCTGGACCAAGCGCTTCGGCGTCCCGCCCGACGCCTACGGGCTCTACGGCTACAGCGGCATCATGGAAGTGGCGCGCGGCGTGGAGCTGGCCAGGTCCACCGATTCGACGGCGGTGGCCAGCGCGCTCCGCGCCAATCCCGTCTACGACCACTACAAGGGCAAGCAGTGGTGGCGCCCGTGCGACAACAAGTCCTTCCAGGACATGTGGATCGTCAAGGGGGTGCCCCAGAGCAAGGTGCGCGGCGAGTGGGGCTACTACGACGTCGTCAGCCGCATCCCGGCCAACGAGGAGCTGGACCGCACCTGCGCCGAAAAGGGCCACGCCTAGAGACTCGGAGGGGGGCTCTGCCCCCCTTTCGAGATCCATAGTCGGAGGGGGCCGCGCGGCCCCCTCCGAACCTCCCCAAAGGGGGATTGCGCGGGCAAAGCCCGCGCTCGACAGGAGCGCACCAGGGATAGATGATCGACATCTCGGCCTCGGCGCTGGCCGCCCAGATCTTCACCGGGCTGGTCCTGGGCGGGATCTTCGTCCTGCTCGCCATCGGGCTCAGCCTGATCTTCGGGCTGATGACGGTGGTGAACTTCGCCCACGGCTCGCTCTACATGCTGGGCGCCTACTTCGGCTTCTTTCTGCTCGGCCTCACCGGGAGCTTCTGGGTGGCGCTGGCGCTGGCGCCGCTGCTGGTGGGCGTGTTCGGGCTCCTGGTCGAGCGCGTCCTGGTCCGCCGGCTCTACGGCCGCTCCATCGACGACCCGCTCCTGCTCACCTTCGGGCTCTCCCTGGTCCTGGTGGAAGCCGTGAAGCTCGTCTGGGGCAAGGTCGGCCTCACCCTCGATCCTCCGCGCGAGCTGGGGGCGGCGGTGAACCTGGGCTTCATGACCTTCCCGGTCTACCGCCTCTTCGTCATCGCCGTCACCGCCCTCGTCCTCCTGGTACTCTGGCTCTTCCTCGAGCGCACCAACGTCGGGCTGGTCATCCGCGCCGGCTCGCGTGATCCGCTGATGGTCCGCGCCCTCGGCGTCGATCTGGGGCGCATCTGGCTCCTCGTCTTCGGCATCGGCACCGGGTTGGCCGGGCTGGCCGGGATCCTGGCCGGCCCCATGCGGGGCGTCTACGCCGAGATGGGCGTCACCATCGTCATCGAGTCGTTCGTGGTGGTGGTGGTGGGCGGCATGGGCAGCCTGGTGGGGGCGATCGTGGCCGGCGTGCTCATCGGCGAGGTGGTGAGCCTCACCACCTTCGTCGCCCCCCAGCTGGCCGAGATCATGGTCTTCGTGGTGATGGCCCTCGTCCTGCTCGTGCGTCCCAGCGGGCTCTTCGGCGAGGCGGGGCTGCTGGAATGATCGGGCGGCTCCTGGCCTGGCTGGCCGCCCATCCCGTCCTGGGCTTCCTGGGGTTCTTCGCGGTGTTCCCGTTCCTGGTGCCCTACAAGGCGCTGGCCACGCAGGTGCTGATCTTCGGGCTCTTCGCGCTCGGCTTCAATCTCCTCTACGGCTACACAGGCCTGCTCTCGTTCGGCCACGCGGCCTATTACGGGCTGGGCGCCTACGGTACCGGCATCGCGCTGGCCAAGCTCAAGGTCGGCTCCCTCTGGGTCGGGCTCGCCGCCGGCCTGGCGCTGGCGGTGGCCGGGGGGGTGGTCATCGGCTTTCTGTGCCTGCGGCGCCGCGGCATCTACTTCGCCATGCTCACGCTGGCCTTCGCGCAGCTCCTCTATTTCATCGGCTTCCACCTGGCCGAGTGGACGGGCGGCGACGATGGGCTGCGCGGCATCCCGCAACTGCCGCTCACGCTGCCGGGGGTGGCCATCCGCCTCAACACGCCGCTGGCCTTCTACTACTTCGCGTTCGCGCTGGTGGCCCTGGCCGTGGCCGGGCTCAAGCGGATCCTCGACTCGCCGTTCGGCGCCGTGCTCCAGGCCATCCGCGAGAACAGCGACCGGGCGGTGGCCTGCGGCTACGACATCACCCGCGTGAAGCTCCTGTCCTTCGTCTTCTCCGCGCTCTTCACGGGCCTGGCCGGCGCCCTCGATGCCCTGCGGCTCACCGTGGTGCCGATCGAGTCGCTCTACTGGACGACCTCGGGCCAGGTGGTGATCATGACGCTCCTGGGCGGCGCCGGCACGTTCTTCGGTCCGTTCGTGGGGGCCGCGACCTTTCTCGTGCTCGAAGACCGGCTGAGCCTCTTCATCGAGTCGTGGCCGCTCGTCATCGGCGCCATCTTCATGGTGTTCGTGCTCTTCCTGCCCCGGGGCATCTGGGGCACGCTGCAAGGAGGACTCCATGGCCGTCCACGTGCTTGAGCTGCACCATCACGGCATCCGCGTCGGCACCACGCCGGCCGAGCTCGATCAGGCGCGCGACTTCTACACGCGCGTGCTCGGGCTCACGCCCGACCCCGGCCGCAACATCCCCGGGCAACCCGGCTACTGGATGGACCTCGGCACGGCCCAGATCCACCTCATGGCGGTCGCCGGCACCTCGTCGCTGGCCAAGAGCCCCCGCGAGGATCCGTCGCTCCCCCACGTCGCCCTCGCCGTGTCCGACATCCAGGAGGCCAAGAAGGAGCTCGACCGGCTCGGCCAGAAGTATTTCTCGATCATCGGCGTGACGGGCCCCTACGCCGAGCAGATCTTCATGCACGATCCCGCCGGCAACCTGATCGAGCTCCATCAGATCGGGACCTGCCGGTGCAACAAGACCGCCCCGGCCGGCGTCGTGGCCCGGATGAGCTGAGCCGTGCCCGGACTGTCGGACGCCCAGCGCGCCGTCGTGGAGCGGGCGGCGCGGGTGACGCGCGAGAGGATCGCGCCCCGGGCCGCGCGCTACGACCGCGAAGCGGTCAACCCCCGCGAGAGCTGGCGCGATCTCTGGGAGACCGGGTTCCTGGCCATGGCCGTGCCCACCGAGTACGGCGGCCTGGGGCTCGACATGCCCACCTACGTCGAGGTGCTGCGGACCATCGCCCAGGGCTGCGCCAGCACCGCCATGACCGTCCACATGCACTCCACCGTGATGCGCTTCATCGACGCGCTGGCCACCGGGGATCAGAAGCGCCGCTACTACGCCGAGGTCACGGACCGCGGCACGCTCTTCGGGTCGTGGGGCAGCGAGCCCGCGCTCAGCCTCTCGCGCACGATGCTGATGGAGACGGCGATCCGCCATCACGAGCGCGGCTGGATCATCGACGGCCAGAAGCACTTCTGCACGATGACCGACGGCGCCGGCTATTACCTCGTGTGGGCCGCGCTCGACGGTATGACGGACATGGGCAAGGCCCTGCTGCTGTCCCTGGTGCCGGCGGAGGCGACGGGCATCCAGACGGACGGCCGCTGGGACACGCTCGGCATGCGCGCCACCTACAGCCCGTCGGTCACGTTCAGGGGGTGCGTGGTGGAGCGCGACAGCGTGCTGGGCGACGTGGGCGACGCGGTGAAGGTCGGCGTGATCGAGGGCTTCGCTCTCGGCTATGCCGGCATCTACCTGGGTATCGCGCAGACCGCCCTGGACTTCGCCATCGACTACGCCAAGAAGCGCGTGTTCAAGCCCGACCCGCTGCCCATCGCGTACGAGCCGACGATGCAGCGCCACATCGGCGAGCTGACGGCCCAGCTCGACGCCGCCGCCCTCGTCCTCGCCGACTCCGCGGCGCGCTGGGCGGCGGCCGACCCGACCGGGCGCGGGACGCTGGCCGCCCGGGCCAAGTACGTCACCACCGAGGCGGGCCTGCACGTCACCAGCAAGGTCATCCAGCTCGTGGGCGGCCGCGGCGCCTACCGCGAGTACCCGGTGGAGCGCGCTTTCCGGGACCTCCGCACCTGCACGCTCATGGTGCCGTCGGTGGACCGGATGCTGGAGGCTCTCGGCAAGAACGCGCTGGGGATCGAGACCGCGATCCTCAACGTGCCGGGCCTGTCGCCGCGCCCCGACTGAGCCGCCGTTGACAGCCACCCGGCCCCTGGTTATGAATGGGGCCCCCTGAGGGATTGGTGGGGCGCGCCAGCGCGCGCCCGCCGGGAGGACACGCCATGATGCGAAGGCTGGGGATCGCGGGGATGATCGCAACGCTCGTGCTGCTGGCGGTGGGGCCGGCGCGGGCCGCCGATGTGGTGCCGGGCGCGACCGTCGAGGAGCGGGCCGTCAACGGCGCCAAGGCCTACCTCAAAAAGCTGGGCGTCGAGAAGCTCGATCTCACCATGATGATGGTCTCCCTCTTCGCCAAGGCGCAGCCGAAGTACCTCGACGAGTGGGAAAAGCTCACCGGCATCCGCATCAAGACCATCGAGTACGGCTATACGGAGATCCCGGCCAAGATCATGGCCGACGCGGTGGCCAAGACCGGCCAGTACGACATCTACAATCACCAGATGTACATGCTGCCCGACGCGGTGGAGGCGGGCGTCGTCATCCCGCTCGACGACTTCGCCGCCCGCGGCCAGCCGTACTTCGACGACATCCCCAAGACGCTTCGGAGCGAGATGTACTACAAGGGGAAGCTCTACACATTTTTCACGGACGGCGACCAGACGGTTCTCGCCCTCCGAAAGGATCTCGTCGAGCTGCCCCAGGCCCGGGCGGCCTTCAAGGCCAAGTTCGGCCGGGAGCCGGGCTGCCCCGACACCTGGAAGCAGTGGGAGGAGCTGGCGTCGTTCTTCAACGGCAAGAAGGGGCAGAACTTCTACGGGATCACGCTCGAGAAGGACCTCTACGGCGCCCAGGAGTACCGCGCGCGCGAGTTCGGCTACCGCTGGTGGCAGGGCCGCTTCTCGTCAAAGAACAAGCTCATGTTCGACCGCAACATGAAGCCGCTCATCGACGGTCCCGAGGGCATCGAGACCACGCGCGAGATGGTCTCGTTGACGAAGTATATGCCGCAGGACGTCTTCGGCTGGGGCACGCCTCAGAACTATCCGTTCTTCGCCCAGGGCAACTCGTTCTCGATCTCGACGTTCCCCTCGATCGTCGGCTACGCCAACAAGGCGCAGGGCACTGTGATCTCCGGCAAGATCCTGCCCTGCGTCGTGCCCGGCAGCGTGGTGAAGGGCAAGCTCGTCCGCCGCTCGGTCCAGCCCGCCGGGACCAACTACATGGTCAGCAAGTACAGCAAGCACCCGGAGGCCGCCTACTGGTTCCTGCAGTGGTTCACGGGGCCCGAGATGGGCAACCGCGCGGTGGCCGATCCCGACGGCTTCTGGGATCCCTTCCGTCCCTCCCAGGGCAAAGACCCGAAGATCGCGGAGAAGTACGGGAGCAAGGACTTCGTGACCATCACGCTCGAGAACGCCAGGATCGCCGTGCCGATGATCCCGCTGCAGGGCAACCGGGAGTATTTCGACGCGCTCGACGTGAACCTCCAGGAGGCCTTCCACGGCCGCATCGCACCCGAGGAGGCGATGAAGCGCACGGCGCGCCAATGGGAGAAGATCACCGACGACATCGGGCGGAAGAGGCAGATCGAGGCGTGGAAGTACGTGGTCGAGAGTGGCGCCTACCTCGACGCCGAAGGATTCTGAGCTGCGCGTCACCCTCAGGCAGTGGCTCGAGCGGGAGAGCGTCTTCCGCGTTCTCCCGCTCCTGCCCGTCCAGCTCCTGATCCTGTCGCTCCTGGCGGTGCCGTTCCTGCTCACCATCTACATCAGCCTGCTCCGGTGGCGGATCACGCGCGGCTTCTGGACGGCGGCGCCCTGGGGCGGCGTCACCAACTTCGTGGAGGCCCTCACCGACGAGGACTTCCTCTACGCAGTCCTCCGCACGTTCGTCTTCGCCGGCTTCGCCGTCGCCTTCGAGCTGCTGATCGGTTTCGGCCTGGCGCTGCTCACCTACCGCGAGTTCCGCGGCCGGCGCGTCTACCTGACCGTCTTCCTCATTCCCATGATGATCATACCGGTCGTGGTGGGGTACGACTTCTCGATGCTGCTGGTGGACACCGGCCCCCTCAACTCCGTCCTGAGCGTGCTGACCGGCCAGGACGTGCGCATCCGGTGGATGTCCGACTACCGCACGGCCCAGGTCGCTGTCGTCCTCGCCGACATCTGGCAGTGGACACCGCTCACGTTCCTGATTTTCGTCTCCGGGCTCTCGGCCCTGCCGCCCGAGCCGATCAAGGCCGCCCGGGTCATGGGTGCCACCCGCGGGCAGGTCTTCCGGCACGTGCAGCTGCCGCTGCTGAAGCCCGTCATCGTCATCGCCGTGGTCATCCGCGCCATGGAGGCGCTCAAGATCTTCGACATGCCGATGCTGCTCACGCAGGGCGGGCCGGGCAACGCGACGGAGACGCTCTCGATCTTCCTCTGGCGCAACGCGTGGGTCTTCAACAAGATCTCCTACGCCGCCGCGGCCTCACTGCTGGTGCTCGTGCTCTTCAGCGGCGTCATCTTCCTCTCCATCTGGCTCCTCAAGCGCGAGCGCGCGCAGCTCGAGGAGGTCCGCCCGTGAGGCGGGGGCGCGTGGCCGCGGGGCTCCGCCACGCCGTGCTCGGCGCCTGGGTGCTGGTCGTCCTGTTCCCGGTCTTCTGGATGGTGCTCACATCGTTCAAGGACGCCGGCGACTGGGTGAGCTGGCCCACGCGCTGGGCCCCGTTCGTGGACTTCGAGCCCACGCTGCTGAACTACCGCCAGATCTTCTACATCGGCGGCACCACCCAGTCCGGCGAGCTGCGGCGCGAGGCGGCCGAGCAGGCCTACGTCATCTGGAAGGGCATGGCCGACAGCGTCGTCATCGTGACCATCGCCTCCGTCGCCTCGCTGCTGCTGGGCTCCGCGCTGGCCTACGCGATCTCCCGCTTCCGCACGGGCGGCCGGAACTACCCCTACACGATCCTCACCATCCGGATGCTGCCGCCCATCGTGGTGGCCATTCCGATGCTGATCTACTACACGAGCATCCCTGAGCTCTTCGCGAATCTGGGCGGCGCGCGGGTGGAGTTCTTCGACACCTACTCCGGCCTCATCCTCCTCTACATCGCCACCACGCTACCCTACGTGATCTGGATGATGCTGGCCTTCATCGACGAGGTGCCGCGCGAGCTCGAGCACGCGGCGCGGCTCATGGGCGCGGGGCGGCTCAGCACCATCGGCAAGGTCGTGTTCCCGCTCGTCGCCTCCGGCATGACGGTCACCCTGCTGTTCGTCTTCATCCTGAACTGGAGCGAGTTCCTGCTGGCCCTCACGCTGTCCCAGCCGAAGGTGCTGACGCTGCCCGTCCTGCTCAACAAGTTCCAGTCGGCGGTGGAGGGCCGGCTCTACGGGCCCCAGGCGGCCATCGGCACCGTGGTGACGATCCCCGTGGTGATCCTGGGCTTTCTCATCCAGAAGCACCTCGTGAAGGGGTTCAGCTTCGGCATGATTCGGCGCTGACCGATGGCCAGCATCCGGCTCGACAACCTGGTCAAGCGCTTCAGCGGGGGCGTGGAGGCCGTGGGCGGCGTCAGCCTGGACATCGCCGATGGCGAGTTCGTCGTCCTGGTGGGTCCGTCCGGGTGCGGCAAGACGACCACGTTGAACATGATCGCCGGCCTCGAGCGCCCGACCGCCGGCGACATCTGGATCGGCAACGATCGCGTCACCGATTGGGAGCCCGGCGACCGCCATCTCGGGATGGTCTTCCAGAGCCTGGCCCTCTTTCCCCATCTGACGGTCTTCCACAACATCGCCTTCCCGCTGATGATCAAGCACGTCTCCCGCGACGGGATCGCCGCGCGCGTGAGCGCCGTGGCGGCGACGCTCAGGGTCACGCACCTGCTCAGCAAGCGGCCGGCCACGCTCTCCGGCGGCGAGGCGCAGCGGGTGGCCCTCGCCCGCACCATCATCGTCAAGCCGTCGGCGTTCCTGATGGACGAGCCGCTGTCCAGCCTGGACGCCAAGCTCCGGGTCGAGATGCGGACGGAGCTCAAGCGCCTGCACGCCCAGCTCGGCGCGACCTTCGTCTACGTCACCCACGATCAAGCCGAGGCGATGACGATGGCCGACCGGATCGTGGTGATGGACCAGGGCCGGATCCACCAGGTGGGGCCGCCGCTCACCATCTACAACGATCCCACCAACCGCTTCGTGGCCGGCTTCTTCGGAGTGCCGGCCATGAACTTCATCGAGGGCGAGCTGCGCGAGGCCGCCGGCGGGCTCGTCTTCCAGGCGCCGGTGCTGCGCCTCGGGCTCGCGCGGACCACGGGCGCCGGGGCCGGGCCCGCGGTGCTGGGCGTGAGGCCCGAGCATCTGCGACTGGCCGACGGTGGCGAGGGTTCGTCCGTCACCGTGAGCCTCATCGAGCCCCTGGGCGACGAGACGCTGGTCTTCCTCGACTACGGCGGCCCCGCCTCGCTGGTGGCCAAGGTGGCCGCCGAGGACGCGGTCGCCGTGGGCGACCGTTGCCAGGTGGTGCTGCGCACCGACAAGCTCGTGTTCTTCGACGCCAACGGAGCACGGATCGCATGAGCCGCTTCGAGGGCCAAGTCGTGATCGTCACCGGCGCCGCTCAGGGCATCGGTGCCGCCATCGCCCGCGCCTTCGCGCGGGAGCGCGCGAAGCTGGCCGGGCTGGACGTGGATGCGTCCGCGCTCGACGGCCTCGTCAAGCAGCTCAGCGGCCAGGGCGCCGACGCCCTGGCCCTCCGCGGCGACGTGACGGTGGCCGCCGACGTCGCGGGCGCCGTGGGCGCCGTCCTCGCCCGCTGGGGCCGGATCGACGTCCTCGTCAACAACGCCGGCGGCTTCTCGGTGATCCGCCGCACCGAAGAGATTCCCGACGAGGAGTGGGAGCATTCACACACTCCGGGGAGGACAGCCGTCCATGGCCGACATCGTCCGCGATACCGGCAAGAAGTGCAGCAACTGGGGCAAGTGGGGGGCCGAGGACGAGCTGGGGACGCTCAACTACATCACGCCCGAGATGATCGCCAGGGCCACCCGGCTGGTCAAGCGCGGCGTCGTCTTCTCGCTGGCGATTCCGCTCGACAACACCGGCCCCCAGGTCAATCAGCCGCGCCGCTTCAACCCCATCCACCGCATGATCCTGACCGGTCCCGACTTCACCACCGGCGCCGTCAAGCGTCCGGGCGGCGTCGGCTTCGCCGACGACATGGTGATCATGGCGCTCCAGTGCGCCACCCAGTGGGACGCGCTCTCCCACTGTTTCCTCGACGGCAAGCTCTACAACGGCTACGATGCCAACCTCGTCGGGAGTGAGGGCGCCAAGAAGAACGGCATCGAGAAGATGGCGCGCCACATCGTGGCCCGCGGCGCCCTTCTCGACATCGCCCGCGTGAAAGGGGTCCAGTGGCTGGAGCCGGGCTACGCGATCACCGTGGACGATCTGGAGGCCGCGATGCGGGCCCAGCCGGTGACGGTGGGCACCGGCGACGCCCTGCTGGTGCGGACGGGGCAGATGGCCATGTGCCGCGCCCGGGGCGGTTGGGGCGATTATGCCGGGGGGGACGCGCCGGGCCTGTCCTTCCAAACCGCGGAGTGGCTCCACGCCAAGCAGGTGGCCGCGCTGGCCACGGACACCTGGGGCATGGAAGTGCGCCCCAACGAGATCCCCAACACCTACCAGCCGCTCCACCAGATCCTCATCCCGCACATGGGGATGCTCGTGGGCGAGATCTTCGATCTGGACGCCCTGGCCGCCGACTGCGCCCAGGATCGGGTCTGGGAGTTTCTCTTCGTGGCGCCGCCGCTGCCGATCACCGGCGCCGTCGGCACGCCGGTGAATCCCTTCGCCGTCAAGTGATCGGCGAGACGATCGGACACATGCTCCCGACGCCGCTCGCGCTGGTCCGCCGGGTCGGCCAGCAGGTCGGCGTCACCTAGAGAGGTCTGTCGGCGAATGGCGCGAGCGCACTGCGGCGACTGCTCGCCGTTTCCATCGCCGGCTCCGCCGGCGCAACACCTTTGGGGTGGTTCGGAGGGGGCCGTGAGGCGCGCTCCGACTATGGATCTCGGAGGGGGCCGTAACGTCCGCCCCCTCCGATTGAGCTAGAGGTGAGGTCGGTCAACTGACGAGGGGAATGCCAACACTGGGAAACAACGTCGCCACCCTCCCACGCGGGCGATTCGGAGGCCGGGAGGTCCCCCCCCGGTGCATACCCTGATTGTTCAGACATTTCTCGCCAAATCCGGGGCTCGGCCTGGTGCCTGTCCAGGCGGGGCACACCTCTTGCAGAAATAGACGAACTCCGCTATGGTGTCTCGGCTTCGGGGGAGGTCGGGGACGTGGACGGTGCAGAGCTCATGAACGGCCGCGACGCGGCGATGAGTGTGCTTCCAACGCCAGCCATGGACTTCCTGTCCCCGCTGATCGAAATCTCGGCGGCGATCGACTCGGCGCGCAGCACCGAATCGCTCCTGAAAATCCTCGCGCGAAGGACGGCGGAGGCGTGTGGCGTCGAGCGGTGCTCCATCTTCCTGTGGCGCGACAACCGGCTCGTCCCCGCCATGGCGCAGTTCGCGTCCGGGGCCACCGCTCCGAACCTGTGGCAGGCGTTCGCGGCCCTCGAACCGTGCGGGCTCGACGACGCGCCGGTGCTGGCTCGGGCCCTCCGCGAGCGGCGCGTGGTGCTCGTCCAGGAACCCCTCGAAGGCGGGCTCTTTCCGCCTCACTGGATCGAGACCTTCGACCCCGGCTCCCTGCTCGTGGTGCCCCTCCTCCGGCGCGACCGTTTCGTCGGCGTCCTTGTCCTGGACAACCGCAGCGGGGGTGCGCCGATCACCGAGGCCCACGTCCGGCTCGCCCGCGCGATCGGAGCCCAGGCGGCGCTGGCGATCGCCAGTGCCCGGCTGGAGGAGGAGACCCGCAACAGGCTCAGGGAGACGGAGACGCTCCGGACCGTTGGTCGCGTCATTGGCTCGACGCTCGATCTCCAGGAGGTGGCGCGGCGCATCACCCGCGAGGCCGCGCGGGTGGTCGGCGCGGACTCGGCGGGAATCTACGTGGAAGACAATCGTTCCCTGCGGCCGCTGGCCGGCTACCGCATCCCCCGCGAATTCCTGGAGACCTTGCGAACCGAGGCCATCGTCCATCCGGATACCCCGCGCCCCGGCCGGTTCCTCGGGGAGCCGCGCAAGAGCCTCTGGTCCGACGACGTGCGAAACGATCCCGCGTTTGGCCACGAGGTCTTCCGACGCTTCCCCGTCCAATCGATCGTCGTGACGCCGCTCCAGGCGCTGGATGAGTGGGTCGGCGTCCTCGTGTGCGCGTGGTGGACCCAGCGTCGCCGGCTCGCGCCGGGGGAGTTGCGCCTGATCGAAGGGATCGCCACGCAGGCGGCCCTGGCGATCATCAATGCCCGCCTGTATGCCAAAGCTGACGCGATGGCGGTACAGCGGGAGCGGATGCGCATGGATAGCATCCTCCATGATACGCTGAGCCAAACGCTCTTCTCGGTCGCGCTCCGGCTCGGGCTCTTCCTCCACGAGTGCCGCTCCGCGAAGCTGCGGCCCAAGCTGGAGGCGATCAAGCAGGATGTGGCGCTCATGATGGCTCAGGTCCGGCAGCTCCTCGCGCCGGGGCCGACGGGCGACCACGGGTTTTCGGCGCGCATCCAGGGACTCGTCCACGAGTTCCGCAATCTCAGCGGGATTCCGGCCGAGTTCACCCAGCACGGTGACGGGGGTCGGCTCGGCCCGCAGGTGCAGGAGGCTCTCCAGAAGACCTTCGAGGAAGGGCTGGCCGTCGTCGCCAGGCAGGGGCACCAGGGTCGGGTCACGATTCTCCTCGAGCTCTCGACCGACGAGGTCCAGTTCGAACTCGCGGATGACGACGGCGGCGCCCCGGCCGGCGTCGAACGGCTGACCGAGCCCCCCGCGGACTGGGGGTTCGATCGGACGGTCCAGCGCATCAAGAGCCTCAGCGGAAAGATCGAGTTCTGGAACAGGCCCTCGGGCTTCCGGCTCCGAGGGACGCTCCCCTTGCCGTGAGCGGGTGATGGCCAAGATCCGTATCGTGGTGGCTGACGATCATGAGGTGGTGCGGCACGGACTCCGGGGCGCGCTCCAGCTGGAGCCCGACATGGAAGTCGTGGGCGAGGCGCGGACGGGCGAAGAGGCGGTGCGGGTGGCCCTGGCCCGGCGCCCGGACGTCATGCTGCTCGACGTCAAGATGGAGGACATCGACGGCCCCGAGGTGTGCCGGCGCATCCTCGCGACCGCCCCCAAGATCGGCGTCGTGATGCTCACCAGCTACGTGCAGGATGGCATGATCCTTCGGAGTCTGATGGCCGGGGCCAAGGGCTACGTTCTCAAAGACGTCGAGCTCGCCGAGCTGAAGGGGATGATCCGATCCGTCTACCGTGGCCATTCGGTGCTGGATCCGAAGGTCACGCCCAGGATCATCACCGCGGCCACGGCCTCGGGGCCGCCCGCCCAGCGAGAGGCCGCCCTGAAGCAGGCGGCGCTGTCCGAGATGGACCTCGAGATCATCCGCCACCTGGCTAAAGGGCTGAGCAACAAGGAGATCGGCGCCCTCGTCCACCGGAGCCCGCACACGGTCAAGGACCGGCTCGAGAAGATCTGCGCCGTTCTGGACGTGCGGTCCCGCACCGAGCTCGTCGCCGAAGCCCTCCGGACAGGCTTGATCTAGCCCCCCCCGGTTCTCGGGGGCGGTCCCCTCCATCCTGCGGCCTCAAATTCCCCACCCCGGGGGTAGGAAAGCCTTCCTATGCGTGCTTTTCTACGTGCATAAGTCGCGGCTCTTCGCTCGTAAATGAGGAAGGGCGGGAGAGGCTCTCACCCCCACCCGCCCTTGCTACCACCGCCCAACCGGCGAAGGAGAGGAGGTGAGCAGCGCCACGAACTCTAAGGGAAGAAGCTCCCGAAGTCCAGCGCGACCGGTCCCCTCGACCACACGGGCTAAGGGCCAGTGCCCCTCGCTGCTTCTGATCGAGACGAACGGCCGCAACCCCCATGCAAAAGCGAAACCCATGAAGATGAGGAAGCTATAGAGAGGAGAACCAGATGAAAACGAAGTCCCAGACAACGAATATCGCTCGGTGGTCGACCAGTCTCGCAGCGGCCAGTCTGCTGATTTTCGTCACGATGGGCTCCGCCGACGCCCATCCGGACAGCGTCAGCGGCGAGGCCTTTGGCGCCTCGGCTAACGCCGCCGGCGCAACGGTGACGAAGACCCCGGACGCCGTCCTGGCACCCGACGGAGGGATGGCCGCGGCGTCGGTAATCAGCGTCGGCGTGCCCAATGTTCTCGCGACTGACACATTGACGGCTATCACCAGCGGCGGGATTAGCGAGTCCGCCAGCGCCCAAAGTCTCGCGACGGTGGAGCAGGTGAATATCCTGAACGGGCTCATAACGGCCGACGCGGTGGTCCCGATCTCCAGCAGCAGGGGCGACGCGATCACGGCCACCAGTGACGCTGCGGGCTCGACCCTGCTCGGTCTGGTCGTCAACGGAGTCCGGCTGGGTGATGTGACCCCTGCTCCGAACACGAGGATCGATATCCCCGGCGTCGGGACCGTGATCCTGAATGAGCAGACTCAAAGCGGCGACGGGGTCGGCACCAGCGCCCTCACGGTGAACATGATCCACGTCGTGCTGAGAGACCCCCAGACTGGGACGATAACCGGCGACATCATCGTCGGCTCCGCCCAGAGCGGCGTGACCTTCCT
>MNEF01000074.1 GCA_001917535.1 Candidatus Rokubacteria bacterium 13_1_40CM_69_27 | reverse complement strand
ATGCCGCTCTACAGAAACGGGCAGCTGGTGGGCGGGCTCGGCGTGAGCGGCGATGGCGTCGAGCAGGACGATCTCGTGGCCGCCGCCGGCGCCACGGGCCTTGCGCCACCGCTGGACATCCGGGCGGACCAGATCATCATCCGCGATGCTCGACTGCCATTCCTGAAGTTCCCGCGAAACCCGGAGGCGCGGTAAGGGTTGCCCCGCCGGCAAGGCGCGCGCGGGATGGTCGGCGTCGCCCTGGTCGCCCTCTTCTCATTCCTCGTCGGCTGCGCCACGCCGGAACCGATGCCGCGCTCCCGACTGTCGGCGCCTCGTCCGACTCCTCTCCTCGTCCCGGCGCCACCCGTCACACCGCCACGGGCACCGGAGCCGCCCCCGCCGGGGACAGCGACCGTGGTCGGGGCCGGCCCGAAAGCTGCCGGCCCGGAAGGCGCCGGTCCTCCCGCGGGTGTCGCGTCGCCGCCCTCACCGCCGGCCGCGGCCCCGGCTCCCCCGTCCGGGCGCGGGCCGCTCATCACCCTGGACTTCGATCAGGCCGACATCGAGACCGTCGTCCGCACGGTGAGTGAGATCCTCGGCTTCAACTACGTCCTCGCTCCCGACGTGCAGGGCCGGGTCACCGTCCACACCCTGGGCCGGATCCCTCGCGACGACCTGTTCGGCGTCCTGCTGGCGATCCTCGAGGTCCACGGCTTCACCGCCGTGAACGCCGGCGGCCTCTACAAGATCGTGCGCATGGAAGGCGCGGCGCAGCGGGCGGTGCCGACCATCATCGGGCCGGCGGCCGATACCACGCGGGCCAGCGATGAGATCATCACGCACATCGTCCGCCTCCGGTTCGCGTCGGCGGCCCAGGTGGTCGCGCTCCTGCGACCGTTGATGTCGAAGGGCGGCCATCTCACCGCGCACGGTGACATCGACCTCCTCGCCATCACCGACGTGGCGGCCAATGTCCGCCGCGCGCTCGACATCATCCGTCTCGTCGACGTGGAGAGCGTGCTCGACGAGCTCCAGGTGATTCCGATCCGCTTCGTGGACGCCGCCCAGCTGGCGACGATTCTGAATCAACGCCGCCGACCGGCGGCCGGCCCCGGGCCAGGGGCCGTGCTGATCGTGGCCGAGCCCCGCTCGAACTCGCTCCTAGTCGATGCGCCCAGACACGAGCTGGAGCTGATCCGGCGCCTCATCGACCAGGTCGATGCGCCGATCCCCGGGGGACGCCGGATCTTCGTCTACTCCGCCGAGCACGCCAGGGCCAAGGACCTGGCCTCCAGCCTGGTCGCCCTCTACGCCGGCCCCGCGACGGGCGCGGCTCCCACCCAACCCCTGGTGCGCATCGTCGCCGACGAGGGCACCAACGCGATCATCGTGACGGCGTCCCCGCACGGCTGGCCCGAGATCGAGGCCACCATCAAGCAGCTCGACCGGCCTCCCCGGCAGGTGGTGGTGGAGGCGCTGGTGGCCGAGGTCACCCTCACGGATGAGACGCGGCTGGGCATCGACTGGGCGGCCGCGATCGGTAGCGTTCGAGTCATCTCCCTGACGTCGACGATCACGTCGGGGACGACACCGACCCTGATCGCGCCGCCGGCCGGCGGCTTCACGCTCTTCGGGGTCGCCGGGGAGGCGCTGGCCGTGTCCCTCAACGCGCTGGCCTCCCAGAATCGCGTCAATGTCCTCTCGACCGCCTCCGTGCTCGTATCGGAGAATCAGAAGGCCGCGATCAATGTGTCGGACTCGATCCCCATCATCACCAGTCAACAGGTACCGTTCGGCGGCGCCGTACCGACGGGCGACTCTCTCACCACGTCGGTCGTCGGCACGCAGGCGGTCGAGTACCGGGACGTCGGCGTCATCCTGACGGTCACCCCCCGGATCGGCGAGGGCGGGACCGTCTCGCTCGATATCAAACAGGAAGTCAACGACGTGGGCGCCTCCGAGCCGCCCACCAATTCGCGCCGGATCATCAAGCGCGAGCTGGACGCCTCGGTCGTGCTGCTGGACAATCAGACGCTCGTTCTGGGGGGACTGATTCGCGATCGGCGCACGACCGACGAGCGGGGCGTGCCGCTCCTGAAGGACATCCCGATCCTGGGGGCCCTGTTCCGCACGCGGACGCAGATGATCGAGAAGAGCGAGCTGATCCTCCTGATCACGCCGCGCGTGATCGGCGGCACGCCCGCGCCCGCTCCGCCGCCCCCTGCCCCCCGCTAGGTCGATCGGAGGGGGCGGACGTCACGGCCCCCTCCGAGATCCATAGTCAGAGGGGGCCTCACGGCCCCCTCCGAACCTCCCCGGGGGATTGCGCGGGCGAAGCCCGCGCTCGACATGGTGGGTACTCCGACACGCTCCGAGCCGCCGTCAGAGTCGTGGGGCCGCGTCCAAGGGCCGGCGGCTCTCGCGGCGATAGGCGGCCATCTCGTGGATCCCCCACGAGAACGCGGGGAAGGCCTCGAGCAGGCGCTGGAAGTTCCGCGTGCTCATGAACAGCATCTCGGCGTCCGCCGAGACGACCTTGATCGTCGCCTGCCGTCGGCCGCCTTCGAGGAAGCCCATCTCGCCGAAGATGTCGCCCTCGCCCAGCTCCCCGAGCTCCCAGCCGCCCACGCTGGCGGTCAGATGACCGGAGAGCAGGACGTAGGAGCCATCGGCTTCCTCACCCTCCACGATGACCGACTGATCCTTCCTGAACACCCTCAACTCGCCGAAGAGGGCCAACCCCGCGAGCTGCGCGGACGTCATCTGGGTGACGAGCCTCAGCGGCTTTAGCGGGCTCCCCCCCGCCTGCAACCGCTGTCGGGCCCGGGCCAGCTCGAGCCGGGGCAGGAGCGTCCGGATCTTGGCGATCCGCTCCTGGATCACGGGGTGCCGCTCGACGAGCCACCAGTACTGCGCCTCCGTGAACTGGAGGCACTGACAGGAGCGCAGGGCCACGACGTCGGCCGCCCGGTAGCCGCGCTGATGGCTGATCCCCCATTCACCGAAGGTGTCGGCCTTGCCGAGCCTCGTGATCACGCGCCGCTCCTCCCTCACCGCCACCTCCCCGTCGGCGACGACGAAAAAGTGGAGCGGCTCCTTCCGGCCCACCGCGCCGCGCCGGACGACGAAGTCGTTTCTTCGATAGTTCTGGACTTCGGCGCCGCCCTGGAGCGCCTCCAGCGTCTCGGGGGGGATGTCGTAGAGGTAGCTGACCAGTCGCAGGGTGTCCAGCAAGATGCGCTGGCGCG
The DNA here is from genome assembly GCA_001917535.1 of Candidatus Rokubacteria bacterium 13_1_40CM_69_27. Lineage (GTDB taxonomy): Bacteria > Methylomirabilota > Methylomirabilia > Rokubacteriales > CSP1-6 > MNEF01. Next base: position 9,399 of record MNEF01000074.1, on the reverse strand, counting down.
ACTGCTCGGTCGGCGGCAGCAGGACGTGGGTGGAGAACAGGCGCGGCTTTGCCGGGGCGGCGCCGGCGGGAACGTCGGCGTCGGCGATGTGCACGAGGAACGTCCGCGCCCGAACAGCCTCGGGCAGCGACGCCAGCGCGTCCCGCGCGGTGTGAATCGGCGCCAGTCCCGCCTCGTGATAGAGGAGATCGACGTTCGGCTCCCCCTCGGGCGTCCAGAAGAAGTACAGGAGGTCGTCGTGCTGCCGGGCGGAGAGCTCGCCCCGCTCCCGCTTCCGGCGGATGGCCTCGGGATCGTACTGCGTGTCGCCCGAGTATCCAAACGTTTGGCCGCCGAAGCGCACCCTGAACCCGTTGGTCGGGACCGGGTGCAGGTTCCAGCGGGTTTCGAAGGTGGCGAGGCCGCCGCCGATCTCGACGGTGACCGGTGCGCCCGGATTCGCTTCCACGTGTCGGACGAGGCCTTCGCGCTCGCAGTTGTGCCCGGTGACGATCTCGGCCTTCTCGATGAAGGACCGGAACACCACATCCGAGGCGATGATGCTCGTGCGGCTCCCGCTCAACAGCTTTCCCAGGAGGCCGCCGTCGTGGTCGGCGTGGATGTGGGTCAGGAACACGTAGGGGACATCGGCGGTCGCCACGCCCATCTGCTTCAGGTAGATGAGAGCCTCCGGTGACGGGTCGACGAGGATCCCCCGACCGTTGACCCAGAGGACGAAGCTCGTCACATCGCCTACGGGATCGAACCCGTGGCTGGTGCCCAGGGGGGTGACGCCGAACTGCGGCCTGTTCGTCGCGAACTCCAGCGGGCGGCGGAGCTCCTCGGGAATGCGGGCCTCCGTCGGCCCCGGCGCCGTCACGTGCATGCGCTTGTCGGTGGACCGGCCGTCGGTCGACACGATGCGCACGTCGAACGTCCCGGTGGGGAGCGGTCTCACCCGAACCTCCCCCAGGAGCCGCCCGCGGACGCCATGCTCCTCGATCGGGATCGCGGTCTCGTCGGGCTCGAGCAGGACGAAGTCGACGTAGTCGTCCAGGCTCGGCCGGCGGCCGGCGGCGTCCGCGCCCCGCCGAACCGCGTAGGTTTCGTAGGTCGCCAGGAAGAGCCGGTAGGCCTCCCCGTCGGGCACCCGGTAGGCCTCGCGGAGCTGGTCGAACGACGCCGGTTCCCGGGCATCCGGATCGAACAGCCCGAAGATGACCAGAGTGAGCAGGCGGTAGAACATCAGCTTCTGGCGGGCCGTCCCCACGATCCGCGTCCGCTGGCCCTGCCGCAGGAAGAAGTTCAGGTAGACCAGGAACTCGATGTCGCCGTAGTTGGTCCCGGCCTCGAAGAGGGTCTGGGGGAGGATGAAGACCTGCTCGCCCCGGAGCCCTTCTCTCAGCAGGGTGCGAGTGGTCTGGGAAAGGCTCCCGAGCTGGACTCGGATCTCGCCGTCCGGTCCGAACAGGACCGAGGGGTCGAGCATCTGTACGTGGCGCCGGCCCTCGGCCATCAGCTCGGCGACGGGCGCGCTGGCCGCCAGCTCGCCCCCGAGAGCCTCGATGATCCCCTGGTGGCGCTGGCCCTCGGCGGCGAGGACGGCATACCGCCGCGTGTAATGCTTCAGGAGCGTCGAGAAGTGCGCGAAGACTTCGTGGACGAGCGCCACCCGCCCCTGGTCGCGGGTGTTGAGCACGATGCCGATCGGCCGGTCACCCCCGGGACGTAGCAGCGCCTTCGGCCAGGCGTCGCGTCCCGGCTTGGGCGACACCAGGAGGAGTGGAAACTCGCCCGCCGTGTCGACGGCGACGGGCCGCAGGCCGAGATACTCGAGGATCACGTCGGTCAGCTTCACCGGACGGCTGAGCTCCTCGATCACCGACCGGCGGAGGCTCGGACGCGGCTGGTACGGCTCCAGCATTTCGTGCAGCAACGTCTCGATCGAGCTGCGCACCGGGCGGTCGCTGAGCCATACGCCCTTCAACGCCGGGATCTCGTCGCCTGGCTTCAGAACCTCTCCTCCCCCCTGGTCGCGTGTCGAGGTGGGCGTGGCCATTCTAAGCGGCGCGTCCCCCGGGTGGAAAGGATTCGGGGGTGGGCGCGCGGTCAGGGACGGCTCGCCCCGATGGCCGCCACGTAAAAGGCCGGGAACCGGTCCCGGATGCGCACGATGTCCGGCAGGAAGCGCACGTCGACGAACCCCGCCGCCTCCATGGCCGCCTTCCACTGCTCGGGCGTGAGAAACCCTCCGTTCGGACGGTAGGTCGGATGCAGACGCGGGGATCGGAACGCCTGCATCAGGTTGAAGACGAACTCGACGTAAATCGCCTGGCCCGGGTGCGGGCGGACGCACTCGGACACGATCAGCCGGCCGCCGGGAGCGAGGGCCTGGAAGATCTCGCCGAGGGTGACGGCGAGGTCCAGGGCCACGTGGAGCGTGTTGACGGCGTAGACGACCGCCAGGCTGCCCGGCGCCACGCCCTGCTCCTGAAATGGACGGTTCATGTCCACACGCTCGAACGTCAGAAACGCGGCGTGGGGGAACCGGGTCTGAAGGGCCTGCTGCCCGCGCCGGAGAAACGCCGGGACGATCTCCGTGAAGCGGTACTCGCGGATCTCGCCGAGCCGTCCCGCGCCTTCGAACCGCTCGAGGAGGGCGGTGGCGGCGCTGGCCAGCCCGCCTCCCAGCTCGAGAATGCCGCCGCCTCCGCGGGGCATCCACTGCTCCACCGCGATCGCGCCGATCCGGTTGTTCACCGTGTAGAGGCCGTTGTCGTTCGAGAAGTAGTCGATCCAGAGCCGGAAGCGGGCGGGAGAGAACAGGATCGCCTCCCCCGTGGCCTCCCCGCGGAGGAACGCCGCGTAGTCCTGCGCGACCGTCTCGGCCAAGACGTACGACGGCAGCCAGGAGGGATCGTGGCGGCGCTGCTCCTCGCGGACGATACCAGGGTCCAGCGCGGGCAGGGACGCGCGGGCGCGGAACCGGCGCGCCGCCCCGCCGGCGCCCGCCTCCTCCACGACCCTGCGGGCCGCGAGCTGCCGGAGCATCCAGTCGACCGGCGCCAGGGCTCGCCCCGTCTCCAGGCCCGCGCGGGCCGCGATTTCCCCGGCGCTGCCCGGCTCGCGCGCCGCCGTATCGAGGCCGGCCGAACGGAACACCTGGAGGGTGAGCCTGTAGACGAACTCGTCGTAGAGGACGCAGGAGTGGATGAACGACGCGTCGAACAGCGGCGCCAGGGCAGGCGGAAGGAGCTGCTTCAGGGCCTCGGCGCTGCCGGCCTCCCCGGTGACGGTCATCGCCCGGACATTATATCTAGCGCCGCGATATATAGCGCCGCGCGCCCCCTCCCGGCCGGCGCCTTCCGCGGCACGGAAGGGACGGGTCTTTGAGTCTGAGGGGGCGACTTCACAGGCGCGCCCACAGGGCGCGACGGCCCCCTCCGAGATCCATAGTCAGAGGGGGCCTCACGGCCCCCTCTGAACCTCCCCAGTGGAATTGCGCGGGCGGAGCCCGCGCTCGAACGGTGCCTACTCCAACGCGCCGCTAACGCTGGGCTAGCGGGCAGCCCGGCGCCATCGCCGCCTTCTTCCGCGCGATGATCTCCCGGGCGTACTTCTCGAGGTAGTGCGTGATCGTCTCGACCCTGATCTTCACCGAGCCGGCGGGCTTGGTGGAGTCGAGGTCCTGGAAGGAGAAGAAGAGCGTGCCCGAGCGCTCGATGATCTGCTGCACGGGCGTGTAGGTCGGCTGGTCCATCCCGCACTCGTAGCTGGAGAGCCGCACGACGCAGGCGATCCAGGGGATGCGCGCGGCCACCTTGGCGCCCCACAGGATCTCGTTCGTGTTGGACGAATAGGACGACGGCCACACGTCGCGGATGTCGAACGGCGACTTGATGAAGCCGGCGCGGATGTCCTCCCCGAACGCCCAGTCCATCAGGTCGGGATCGGTGGGGAAGTACTGCATCCAGAGGATGGGATAGCCGTAGGCTTGCAGGTCGACCTCGATCTCGTGGCCGATGCCGGGGTCCATGTGGTACGGGCGGGCCAGCACCAGCAGGCACGCCCGGTCCTCGCGCGCGCACCACTCCAGCACCTCGCGCGACTTCCGGCGCAGCCGGTCGTTGAAGGCGTGCAGGGCCTGGTAGCCCTCGCCGACGGCCTTGGCCATCTCCTCACGCGTCAGCCCCGGCAGCACCCCTTGAAAGCCCTCGAACAGCTGCTTGGGGACGAGCGGCGGCTCGTCGAGCGAGACGAAAGGCGTGACGTACTTGATGCCGGCCTCCGCGAAGACGTCGGCCTCCTTCAGGAAGCCGGCCTTGATGTTTTCGGGGGCGGCCATGACGCGCGGGCAGGTCAGCGTGCGGGCCACGTGCCCGCTCATGAAGGAAGGCAAGGTGTAGATCATGGGAGAGAACAGAATGTCCAGTTTCTGCTTTTGGCCGAAGACGAGTTCTCCATAGTGCCCGGAAATGCACTTCACGGGATAGCAGCAGTCGACGGTGCCCCGGCCCTTGCCGAACTGCCGCCCCTGCTCCTCGGAGGTGTCGGAGGAGAAGACGACGTTGCGGGGGTCGATCCCCAGCGCGCCGAACAGGCCCATCCAGAACTGGTGGGTGGACCAGAGGTTCAGGACGCGGGGGATGCCGATCCGCAGGCTAGCGCGCGACGGCGGCGCTGACTCGGCGGAACGCGTCCTTGCGAACCATCTCGGCAACGTTAGGGTACTCACGCTTGACCTCCTCCAGCTTCGCCTTGACCACCCGCATTTCGTTGACGTCCTCCACGAGCCCCTTGGGACAGGAGTTGCCGCTGATGACGCGCTCCCAGCCCTCGGCCAGGGGCACCTTGCTCCACGAGCGCCCCTTGGCGCCGGGGAGCTGGACGTCGATGAACGTCCGCGTGCAGTTGATCGGGCACCACTTGCAGACGGTCTCGGCGCGGGTCGTGCTGGTGTACGTCAGCGCCGCGATCGTGTCGAAGCCGCGGAAGCGCGAGGCCCCACCGCCCTTCCGCCACTCAGCGGCGCAGAGGGCGGCACCGATGGCGCCGGCCTCGCCCGAGTACGGATGGAGGACGACCTCGGCGTCGGGCACCTTGCCGCGGATGAAGTCCACCTGCGCCTTGACCACCGCCATGTTGCGGTGGGTGCCGCCCTGCAGCACGAACTTGCGCCCCACCGATCTCAGATTTTGCAGCTGGCCGGCGTAGATCCAGACGTTGACGGGCAGCACGGCCGCCAGCGCGGCCATGATCTCCTCGGCCGACCAGCCCTTGCGCTGCTGGTTCACGATGTCCGACTGGAGGAACACGCCGCAGCCCATGGTGAGGCTGGGCATGGCCTTGGCCTCGAACGCGCGGTCGGCGTAGGCCTCGAGCGGGATGTTGTAGCGCTCGGCCACGCCCTGCAGGAACGCGCCGTTGCCCGACGAGCACTGGGAGTTGAGCCGGAAGTCGGCCACCGTGCCCTGCCGCAGGATCATGATCTTGACGTCGGTGCCGCCCACGTCGCAGATCACGTCGGCGTCAGGGTAGAAGTGCAGCGCGGCGGTGGCGTGGGCCACGGTCTCCACCACCCCGACGTCGGCCCCCAGCACGTCCTTGAGGAGGTCCTTGCCGTAGCCCGTGAGCGCGAGCCCGGCCACGTCGGCGAACCCCCCTTCGCGCACCTGGCGGAAGAGCGACTGGGCGTCCTCGATGGGGTTGCCCTTGGACAGCGCGTAGCAGGAGAAGAGCAGCTCGCGGTCCTCCGACAGCACGACGGCCTTGGCGGTGGTGCTGCCGAAGTCGCAGCCGACGAGCACGGAGGTGGCCACCGACGGCCGCTCGGCGCAGGAGGGCGCCGGTCGGACGTACTCGCTGACGAACGTGGCGAGGTCGCCCTCGCCGGCGATGAGCCCCCGGGCGCCATCCTTGGCCTTCTGCTCGTGCTGGCCCTGCTCGACCCACCACGTGAGCTTGTCGCGCCCGAGGTAGATGCCGATCTCGGGCTTCTCGTTCTGGCCGATCTCCACGCAGCCGAGGCACGCGTAGTAGAGCGCCTCGGCGGGGACGTTGATGAGCGAGGCCGGCTCGCGACCCTCGGGCAGCGCGATCTTGCGCTGCGCCCACAGCTTGGCCAGGTGATGACGCCACGCCTCCTGCAGGCCTCTGAAAAAGAGGTTGGGGCCGCCCAGCAGCAGCACCTCGGGCATCGGCGTGTTGCCCTTGGTCAGCGTGGCCAGGTTCTGGTAGACGACCGCCTCGAACAGGCTGGCGATGATCTCTTCGACGGGCACGCCCGTCTTCACCAGCGTGTTGGCGTCGGTCTCGGCGAAGATGCCGCACTTGCTGCTGACCTTGTGCAGGCTCATGCCGGCGTACGGCATCTCGGCCAGCCGCTCCCCCGGCACCTGCAGCTTGCGCGCGGTCTTCTCGATGAAGGTTCCGGTGCCGCCGCTGCAGGCCGACTGCATGTAGACCTGCTTGGACTTCCCCGTCCCGGTGGCGGTGAAGAAGATCGTCTTCATGTCCTCGCCGCCGATCTCCGAGACGAACCTGACGTCGGGATGCAAACGCTCGACACACGCCGCGACCGCGACCACCTCCTGGATGAGCTTGCCGCCGACCAGCGGCGCGATGAAACCGGCGCCGGAGCCGGTGAAAAAGACGCGGTCGCGGCCGGGCGTGAGGCCGGCTTCGCTCTCCATGCGCCCCAGGAACTCGACGACCTTCTCGGCCTGCCGGGTGTTGTGGCGCTGGTAGTCCTGCCAGCCGACCTTGCCGTCCTCCACCATCACCGCCTTCACAGTGGTAGAGCCCACGTCGACGGCGACCAACCTGGGGGGGAGCGACCGCCGCTCCTCCCCCAGACCCCCCCACCGGGTAGCCGGCCCGTCCGCGCCCGGAGCCCCTGGACCGGAGTTGCGCGGGCAAAGCCCGCGCTCTGAGCGTTCAGTCATCCGCTCGGCGTCCGCCGTCATCAGCGCCGTCCCAACCGGTCGGCCACGTGGAGGACCAGGTCGGCGGCCGTGCCGGCCGCGTCGCCGTGGGGCACGCGGTAGGTGGCCCGCTTCATCTCCGGGTGCGCATCGAGAGAGGCGCGGACCTCGTCGACGGTGAGGCCGGTGCGCGCCAGCACGTCGTCGAACTCGCGCTGCGCCCGCTTCTTGGCCTCGGTCAGGATCATCTGGCAGCGCGAGAGCGCGTGGACCTCGGCGTCGCCCTTGATCTCGAGCGGCGCGTAGAGCAGGTCGGGGTACTTCCCGATGACGCCGGCCATGGCGCCGATCGACATGGTGTTCGGCATGCAGGAGTACGGCGACAGCTCGCAGATCATGTGGGCTTTCTTCCTGTGATAGGCCCACAGCGCCTTGCCGACCAGCATGTCGCCCTCGCCGCCGTCCAGCCGGCTGTGGAAGTAAGGGGCGGCCAGCCGCCGCAGCTCGAACTGGCTGGGGATCTCGTGGGGAAGGCTGCCCATCGCGCGGCGCAGGCGGTTGAAGGTCCACCGGTAGATGCCCTGGGCCACCCGGCCGAGCCCCAGCTTGAGACGCGCGCCCTTCTCGATCCCGCTGTAGTCCTCGAAGCGCTGCAGGCCGAGCCGGAGGAGGTAGTCCATCCAGACCGTGATGGCGGCCGGGTAGACCTCCGCGCCCTCCGCCTCCAGCCAGCGGTGGATGTTGTAGTTGGGATCGCCCTCCACGGTCTGCAGATAGAACTCGCCGGTGATCTTGACCTTCGGCTTCACGCGCAGGCGGTCAACCTCGATCTCGGAGAACTTCCGGTAGACCTCCCGCAACGCCCGCGTGAAGTACGGCGTCGTCAGGTGCCAGAAGACCGCCTTGTACGGCGTGCGGGCCGGCCGGTTGCGGAAGACCTCGTAGAGGTACTCGACGCTGTCCTTGACGACGGCGTCGGTCTGGCCCGGGACGACCTCGTAGGGCCGCACCTGGTACTCGAGGTCCTGCACGAGGTCCGTGCAGAAGATCCCCCACAGGCAGCCGAGCGTCATCGGCAGGTTCAGGTCGAGGCCATCGCCCATCGCCGCCTTCTGGTCCAGCTGGTCCTGGGCCATCAGGAACATCCGGAACGCGTCGAGGCCGCTGTTGCGCAGGGCCAGCTCGTAGCTCTGGTGGTACTGGCCGAAGCGGCAGGCCCCGCACGAGCCCGCCGTCAGATAGATGTAGCGCTTGGCCACCTCCTGGGCGCCGATCTGCTTGACCTCGCCGCGCAGGAAGTTGACCAGGTTGCCGGTGGTGAAGCTGGTCGGGCAGCACTGGCCGATGTCGGCGACCTCGCGGCCGGTGAGCAGGTCCTCCTTGGTCGCGATGGGCAGCACGCGCGCCCGATAGCCGCTGTTCTCCAGCACGGCCTGGAGCACGCGCTCGATCCGCCAGTGCAGACCGCCGAAGAGGATCGTCACCGAGTCGCGCTCGGCGCGGGTGAAGGGCTTCGGGGTGTAGGCGCGGTAGTGCTCAGTGGTTGCGATGGCCATGCCGTCCTCCATTGACGCCGATGCCGTTCGTGACAAACCGATCCATCCACGCTTCGAGAAGTCTGACCGTGGCGAATCCCGGCAGGCGCCGGATGGTCTCATCGACCTTGCGGGCGGCCGCGCGCCCCTCCTCGCCACTGAAGAGGTAGTGGGCGAGGAAGCACAGCTCCTCCCGGGGTTGCACCCCGGTGCCCACCGGCCCCCAGAACCGGTCCACCAGCAGGCGCGCGACCCGGGCGGCCCCCGGGCGCTGGAGTCGAATCTCGGCCTGGCGGTAGTAGAAGAAGAAGTGCCGCGATTCGTCGAGCATGATGCGCTCCAGCAAGTCGGAGAGCACCGGGTGGCGGGCGACCGTCACCAGGCGCCGGTAGCCCGTGAGCGTGGTCAACTCGTTGATCGCGCCCCACGTCATGTGCACCGCGCAGAAGTCCGGCCAGGCCCGCGACAGCATGGCGGTCGCCCCCGCCTCCAGCCTCTGGGAGAGCGGCTCGCGACCGTGCGGGCGCGGGCGAGGGCCTACCGGGTGGCCGGCGGCGGCCAGGAAGCGATCCAGCGCCAGGCCGTGGAAGGTCTCCTCGTAGAGCCAGCAGGCGAGAAAGGTGGCGACCTCCGGGTCGTCGATGGCGCGGGTGGCGAGGAGCGCGCGCAAGTAGACGATCGTGTGGCTCTCGACGTCCTGCATGTAGCGTAGCGTGCGAACGGCCTCCGGTGGGAGCGCATAACGGGGGACATCGGCCCACGCGATCGCCGACAGGTCGAGCGCGCCGGAACGCGCCACGTACGTTTCGAGGTCGAAGGCGGGCATCGCTCGGCCAAGGGTACAATCCCGGGCGCGGTCAACTCCAGTTGAAAAAACGGCCACCCTCCATTGGCGTCATCCATGGCTACGTCCGAGCCCGGGCGTCCGGATGGCCCTCGACGGCTCGGCTTGGCGCACTGCG